>JAFZOV010000087.1 GCA_017550445.1 Fibrobacter sp. | reverse complement strand
TAAGGCGTTTAACATCGGCAAACAGCCAACGGAAAAAGGGATCATGCGCACGACGTGCATTGTTCATCTTTTCTGTCATATTTTTCCTTTTGGATAGTGTTACAATGTTCACGGAACCCAAAAATTTCAGAGAGCTCCTCTATATAACACGCCGTTTTGCGAAAAACAGTTCAAAATCGCCCCTGTTTTTTGGGCGTTTCTGATGTAAAAAGTTTTTATCTAAAAAAGGGAGCGGTTAGGCACTCGCCTCCGCTCATTTTCCCAAAAGCCCTGTTTTTTTGTTAAACTTTTTTGATGGTTAACTAAGGATTAATAATCCTTTGTGCAACGGACAGATAGACCGTAAAACTTTTCTTCACTGGCGCCACGATTCAAATGATCCCATGTAACATAGGCAACCAGGCCTCCAACATAATCGCTATTTTTGCTTTTATATTCACCGGGGATCCAATGATAAGCGGATCTTTCATAAGCGTATTTTTCTATACCCTTATAATAAGAACTACCTGGACCGTCTGCTTGCAGTTTTCCCGCCGGCAAAAGAGAAAAACCTCGCTGATTGGAACCCCACAAAACAGCCCCCAAATACGAAGCCCCGTCCATAATAACTGTGCCTTCCATCACCATCGCCCATTCTTCAAGATTCATTACATGCCAACCTTCCGGACAAATTCCCTGATGCATAACAAAACTGAGCCTACCTTGATATTCGGGAACAGGATTTCTCGTTAAATCATACTCTACCGGACATTTGGCACTGCCCATGGCGAAACTATCACATGCCGCGGGGAAGTTCATTACCGTAGCCCAGGTGTAAAGGCCTCCAAAGCCATTATCGCAATACCACGGGTCATCATCGTAACAGAACTTGGTAGAATCGGTCATCTGGGTGCCACCTGGAATCATCTTGCCGTAATTCAGATTCTGGGCAAAAAACGTTAAGGAGTCAATCATTTGATATCCTACCTCATAGCGAATCGTCTTGTACACCTGGCCGTCACGGGGGTCCGTAAATTCACCATAGCTATAGCCTTTCTCGTTTTCAAAAAGCCGGCTCATGTCATAGTATTTGCTACTCGAAGAAGGTTCTGTAGAGCTGGAAGATACAGGAATCCAAAATCCATTCGTGCAAATACACCAACTTTCTTCTTGCGAAATATAGGCTTCGACGCCCTCTTTTTCACTCGTACAAGTTTTATAAGTTTTAGAAGAACTGGATGAAAGAAGAACCCAATGGCCATTTATGCAATAATATTTGATATTATATTGAGATATGTATTTTGTTCCGCCCTCATATTCACTCGAGCAAAGTGAATCCCGCAGCACATAGCCGCTAGAACTAGACCCATTCTGCGAATCATCACCTGACTTTACAGACGAAGAAGACTTGTCTTTACCAGAATTCTTTTGCGAACTAGAGGACTGGAGATTCCCGCTCGAGGCTGGTGCAACAGATGATGAAGAATCCCCAGCCGGTTCAGGGGAAACTGAAGAAGAATCGTCTCCACATGCAGCAAAAATACATGCAAAGACAAGTGCCAACACGAAACGAATAAGCATTAATCCTCCAGATTTATCCCACCAAAACAAGTTCGCAAGCAAATATAAATAAATTGCGCTCCTAAAGAAAAGGCAGCCTTTCGACCGCCCAGTTTCGTTTAAAAGTTTATTTCAAATCGCGAATTTTTGCTTCGGGAAGGCCTGTAACTGCAGAAATATCTGTCACAGAGAATTTTCCCTGCTCAAGCATTTTCTTTGCAATATCCAATTTTGTTGAATATTCGGCAACAGCCCGGTCGAAATCGCTCATGTCTACAGTCATAAGATACCTCGAACTGAAATTACATAATTTCACTTCATTTTGCAAGACCTTGAACACGGGATCGTTCGCAAATTCGCTGAAATCGGCTTCGCGGTTCAGCGCGTCAATAGCGCGGAGCCACTGAGCTAGGCGACAATTGTCGCCAACGTAGTCCTTGGCGTTGTTGAGGAACTTCGCCACCTCAATCAGTGTCACGGTCTGACGGTCGAAATAAACTTCCTGTTCCTGATTCTTCAGCTGCACCGTATGGCGGTAATTCGGCGACTTCGCAAACGCGTCGAAGAACTGGAAACTGACCACATGCAGGTTTTCAAGCAGAGGAACTTCTCCCTGTTTCACCATGTTGTTCGTGAGGCGGGCCACGTAAAGGACAAGACGGTCCTTGAACAAGGCATTGTTGTCTTCGTGCTGAACTTCAATCGAAATGCGGTCACGCGGATTCTTTTCGCCACGATCGTTCGTCAACAAAATGTCAGGTTCGACGCTACGGTATCCCAATTCACCCGGAATGAACGGGTTCACGAGTTTCGGGTTCGCAATACGGTCCGACCCCATCAAACCGAGAGCCGCGTTCACAAGATCCGTCGTAAGCATCAGGTTCTTTTCACTAGCAAGGATTTTCTTGATGCACCCATCGTTATAGAAATACACATTCCTTTGTTCGTATTTCTTGACGAATTCATCAACATCTTGTCCGTTTTTGTTAATTTCTTTGAGTTTTCCGAGAAATTCTGCGAATTCATCTCTTTTCATTTGTTATTCCAAATAGCGGGAACGCCCCCGTCGGGCGAATAGAGATTGTCCCTATCTATATACTAATACGCCACTTTTGGGAAAAGAGGGTATTTTGGTCACTGTTTCATTTTATGAGCCTTGCGAACTTTGACGCCTTCGGCGTCCGTTGTGGTGGCTCAAAGATGCGAAAATAAATTTTCGCGCCTTATTCGCCTTGCGAACTTTTCTAAATTTCACCTCAAAATTTCATAAAGGAAACTCGAATGAGCAAGATTTTGAGCCTTGATGGCGACTGGCAGATGATTTGGGACACCGAAGATGCCGGTATTTCTAATCGTTGGTACGCTACTTACCCTAAAGACACGCAGGCTGTGCAGGTTCCCCACATTTGGGAAAGGGCTTTTGATAAGCTCCTGATGTCAAACGACTGCGCCTTCTACTTTAAGCGTTTTACCATCGATGACGAAAAACAGGTTGCCAAGCGCATTTTCTTGCGTTTCGAACGTATTGCAAGCCACGCCACCGTTTGGCTGAACGGCAAGCTCCTGGGCACACACTTTGGTGCCTACACCCCGTTTATTATTGAACTGCAGAAGGCCTTGAAGCTCGGCGAAGAAAACGTGCTCTGCGTACGCGTGGCAAACATGGGCGCACTCAACAGCCGCATTGACTTTGGCCGCGAAAGCGCCGACGGAGCCAACGACCGCTTTGTACACCCGGGCGAACTGCCTGTGGGCCTCCCCTGGACCCAGTACCCGTTTGGCGGTATTTTTGGCCATGTGGACCTGATTTTGGGCACCGCCGCATTCATTTCTGACGTGAAGCTCGAACCCGATGCCGACACCCAGCGCATCGCCTGCGAAATCAGCTTTAACAACCCCCGCGGTTTCCAGACCAGACTCCGCGTGCTCATGAAGAACCCCGATGGCGACGTTTACGAA
This sequence comes from Fibrobacter sp., assembly GCA_017550445.1. Next base: position 38,707 of record JAFZOV010000087.1, on the reverse strand, counting down.
CTGTTCGTAAGCAACCTGAAGCTCGACAAGGAAAATATGACCCAGCGTTTTGTTTTCGAAGTCAAGGAACAGCAGCGCCACAAGTTCCAGTGGAGCCCCGAACATCCGAACGTTTACGCCATTGAATTCCAGATGGAAATCAAGGCCGGCAAGGAAAAGGACGGCAAGGAAATCAAGCGCGCTGAATACGCGTTCCCCGTGGTACGCACCTTCGGTTTCCGCAAGTTCGACTGCCTCAAGGGCGACTACTACCTGAACGACCAGATTTTGAAGATCCAGGGCATCACCTACAACCAGCAGTGGAGCGAAGGTGGCCTCTGGACGTTCGACAATCCGAAACTCGAAAAGGACCTGCAGGCCGTGAAGGCTGCCGGATACAACGCCATCCGTAGCTGCGGCGCACCGCTTTCGAACCAGGCTTTGGACATTTGCGACAAGCTCGGCCTTATCGTGTTCCAGGAATTCCCGATCCACACCATGAGGTCTACCCCGCAGGGTCTTGAAATTGTCAAGAAGCTCATCAACGACATCGTGGCCGAACAGCACCACCACCCCTGCATTGGCGCATGGGTCATGGGTGCCGAAAACGGAACGCTCCTGTTGCAGAACGGTAACAAGCTCTTGAACGCCATTAGCCCGGTCGACATGACTCGCCCGGTCATTAGCAACCTGAACAGTATTTACATCGACAACGAAGGCAACTTCCGCAAGGATACCGGCAAGCTCTTGCCCGTATCTGTCGACAAGATTTCGACCTACGCTACCCTGCGCATGAATCCGCGCATGACGCCGAACGCCGCCTACACGCACTACCTGGCACACAGCTTCGACCGCGACGCCGAAGAAATTTCTGTGCCCGATACCGGCCTTGGCGACAGCCACTTCCAGGACGAAGAAGAAAATGTAGTGAGCGACATCAACAACAAGATGCTGGTGACGCTCAAGAACCACACACTCCTCCCGGAAACGGCCACCAACATCAAGGGACCGCGTAGCGCCAAGAACCAGAAGGCAATCAAGAACGCTATCAAGGCTGTGGAAACCTTCGTCGAAAGCGACATGTCTATCTGGAAGGACTACAAGAGCTTCGTGGCTGACGCTAACCGCATCGCCATCAAGAGTAAGCTCGACCAGATTACTGCTCTCCAGAGCAACCCGCAGATTGCCGGTTTCTTCTTGGACCAGTGGGCCGACTGCGGTGCCGAATTTGACGGCCTGTGCGACGAAAACCGAGTAAGCAAGGGCTTCGAAAACTTCTCCAAGGAAATCACGACCCCGAGCCGCGCCTTGGTGAGCGAACTGGAACACGTGGTCGCCCCGCAGAGCGAAATCAGCTTCCAGGTGACACTCCTCAACAACAGCCGTTACGAAGACGTTTCTGTAGAAGTGAAGCTCGTGGATGCCAACGGCAAGGAACTCGCTACCGACAAGATTTCTCCGGAAGAACCCGCCGGCAAGACAAGCCTTACGCAGATGGGCATTTGCACCATGATGGCCCCGCGCACCGAAGGCAGCTACAAGTTGCAGGTCACGCTCATTAACGACGGCAACAAGATTCACACGACCGAAGAAGACTTGATCGTGATTGCCGAAGCCGACGTGAAGAGTGCCATGAAGAAGGTTTGCTTCTTGGACAACAGCGAAGAATCGAGCGACGCTCTCGCAGCCCTCACTGGCCCCGAAAAGGTCATCTTCACTGCCAACTTGAGCTCTTGGCCCGACGAAATTCTGGACAAGATTGTGGACGTGGTGAAGAACGGCGGCAAGACTCTCTTGCTTTCGGACTTGACGCAGGAAGATATCGACTACATGAACCAGAGCCACCAGTTCGACTGCAACATTGAATCTCACTGGAGCACGGGCGCAAACGAACTCAGCTTGCACTACCTGCCCAAGGGTTCCGAACTTGCACCGGTATTCGGCGAAGCTTCTGTCCTCGACAGCAACGCAGCCGCCATTATGCCGAGCATTTCGCTGAACGAACTGCCGGGCGCCAAAGTGTTCGCACGTTCTGTCACGCTGAAGGACGGCGAAGTAAAGACCGGTTCTGACTTGCAGCTCTACCCGTTCGGTAACGGCAAGATCATGTTCAACCAGTTCAACGTATTCGAAGGATTGGAAACGAACCCGCTCGCCGACAAGCTGTTCGCCACTATCGTGAACCTGCTGTAACGGATTCGAACAAAATAAAAAGGACTCGGTGCTCCCCGAGAGAGAAGGAATGCACCGAGTCTAAACACCCAAGTCCGATACCTTGCGACTATAAACCCATGTCGCGGGTAAAAACAAACCTGTACGTTACTAACTTATAATTCAATGTGATGAAAATCAAGTTTCGCATTGTAAAATAAGCGTAACAAAATTACAAACTGCTTAAAAAAGGATAAAAACGGCTTATGACTTGTTCCAATTTGAAATATTCCAACTTGGAAGAATATTCCGACCTTTTGGCAAAAAACGCCCAAAAGGCAAGCAAGACGCTCCGTACCCTCTAGGGTGAAAAGCGTAGCGCCGTGCTGAACCGTGTCGCTCAAATTTTGCGCGAACGTAAGCCAGAAATCCTTGCCGCAAACAAATTGGACCTCGAAGCCGCCGCCGGAAAGCTCGACGACGCCAAGATGGACCGCCTGACTCTGAACGACGCCCGCATCGAGGCTATGGCCAAGGGTGCCGAAGAAATCGCTGCCTTTGCAGACCCGCTGAACCGCGTACTAGAAAGCCGCGAACTGAAGAACGGCATCAAGATTAGCCGCGTGGCAGTGCCTATCGGTTCCGTGTTCTTTATTTTTGAAAGCCGCCCGAACGTGACAATTGATGGCGCTTGCCTTTGCTTCAAGGCCGGTAACGCCGTGATTTTGCGCGGCGGTAAGGAATCGCTGAATTCTGCCAAGTGCCTCGCCGGAATTTTTCACGAAGCACTCGCCGAAAATGGTGTTGACGAAGACGCCGTACAGCTTGTGACCGAAACGAGCCACGACCTGGTGGGCATGCTTTTACAGCGTAACGACTGCATTGACCTCGTGATTCCTCGCGGTGGTGAACGTTTGATCCGCGCTGTGGTGGAACAGAGCAAGATTCCTGTAATCAAGCACTTTAACGGTATTTGCCACGTTTATATCGACAAATCCGCCGATATGGACAAGGCCGTAAACATCCTGATTAACGCCAAGACGCAGCGCATCGGCGTGTGCAACGCCATGGAATGCGTGATTATTGACCGCCATATCGATGCAGCGAACGTCAAGAAGCTCTTGGATTGCCTCGCCGACCGCGGCGTGGAACTCTTTGGCAACAAGGACGCCCAGAGCCACGACAACCGCATTGCCGACATTGGCGATGACAGCAATTACCACCACGAATACCTGGCTCTCAAGGCTAGCGTGAAGTTCGTGGACGACGTGGCCGAAGCTTGCGACCACATCGAAAAGAACAGCAGCCGCCACACCGAAGCCGTGGTTGCCGAAGATGCATCTGTGCAGGATTACTTCGTTGCAAACGTGGACAGCAGCAGCGTGATGGTGAACGCCAGCACCCGCTTTGCCGACGGTGGCGAATACGGCCTCGGTGCCGAAGTGGGTATTTCGACCGACAAGTTGCATGCTCGCGGCCCCATGGGCGTGGAAAGCCTTTGCACCTACAAGTGGGTGCTCCGCGGCAACGGCCAGGTGCGTGGTTAATTAGACGAAAGAACGGCGCATTGCGCCTACAGACGAGAGACGAAAGATGATTTTTGACGAACTTATAAAAGAAATAAAATTCGAAGTTGAAGTAGACGGCGTGAAGCTTGCCCCGGCAATCGTTCAAGATGCCGACAAGGGCGATGTGCTGATGATGGCGTGGATGAACGAAGAAGCACTCCGCCGCACGCACGAATGTGGCGAGATGGTGTTCTGGAGCCGTAGTCGCAAGGAATATTGGCACAAGGGCGACACCAGCGGTAACGTGATGACGGTCGTCGAATGGGCAGCCGACTGCGACAGCGATGCACTCCTTTTCAAGGTGCGCATGCAGGGTCCGCAAGTAGCTTGCCACACCGGTGCACGCAGCTGCTTCTTTAAAAAATGTGACGTGTGAGCGGCTGCGCCGCAGTGTGTAATGTGTAATGTGTAATGTGGAGTGTGGGATGTGAAATGTGAAATTCCGCAATTTTCAATTACACATTCCACATTACACATTTTCTTAACGGGGTCATTAGTGATATGAAAAAAATTCTTGCATTATTGCTCACAATTGCGATTTCGGGATTCGCCCAGGACTTCCGCCAAATGGGCAGCAACTATTACGCCTACCCCACTCCGGCCGCTAAGTACACCAAGGCTCCGGCCGGCTACAAGCCGTTCTACATTAGCCATTACGGCAGACACGGCAGCAGGTTTCATCAGCCTGCCGACCACTATCACGAACTGTACAATACGCTCGCCAAGGCAGATTCTTTAGGCAAGCTCACCGACCTCGGCAAAAGCCTTCTCACACGCGCCAAGTTTCTGGACGAGTACGCCGCCCCGCGCGCAGGCGACCTCACGCAACAGGGCGTTGCACAGCACCAGGGAATCGCAAAGCGCATGGTGAAGAACTTTCCAGAACTGTTCAAGAACGATGCCTACGTAGAAGCCTACGCCAGTACATCAACCCGCTGCGTCGTGAGCATGGCTGCCTTCCTCGAAGAACTCCGCGCGCAAAAGCCCAAGCTGGATATTCACCAGGAATCGGGCAAGTACCTAATGGCATTCATCAGCCCGCTCGACTTTGGCAAAATTATCGGCGAATCGAATACACCCGCTTGGCAAAAAGAGAACGAGAAGCTTTACAGCCATGTGGATCCGACCCGCATGATGCGCGCCATTTTCAGCGACACCGCCTACATACAAAAAAACGTGAACGCCGGTGAACTCTACAGCCGCATCTACGAAATAGGCAACAGCCTGCAAGGCAGCCCCGAAATCGAATTCAGCTTTGATGACCTGTGGACCGAAGAAGAACTTGCCGCCCGCTGGCATGCGCAAAACGCCTGGTGGTACAGCGTCCTCGGCAATAATCCCTTCAGCAAGAAGCAAGGACTCGACAACGCCCGCCCGCTGCTGAAGAATTTCATCGACGTTGCCGACAAGGTGATTGCCGCAGACACGGCTGCGCCTGCCAAGGCAGACAAAACAGCAAAGCCCGCGAAAAAGACCACGGCAACGCTCCGCTTCGGACATGACACCGTCATTTTCCCGTTTGTCGCCCTGCTGCAGCTCGGCACCGCTGGCGTTGAAACCGCCGACATGGAAAACCTGCACAAGGTTTACCGCGACTACGAAATCAGCCCCATGGCCGCGAACGTACAGTTTGTCTTCTACAAGAAGAAGGGCTCCCCCATTCTGGTAAAGGTGATGTTGAACGAAAACGAGCAGATTTTGCCCGTCACCTGCGATTCTGCCACCGTCAAAAACTGCCCCGCAGCGCCCTACTACCGCTGGGAAGACATCCGCGCCTTTTATAGCAAATAAATTTCATTACTTTTTGTTGCTAAAAATGGCCCTGTTCGGTTATTTTTAGCAACATTCACCGATATTTATATATATTTACAATAGAGGTTTGTATGTATAGGACCCTATTCTTTTTTATTGCCTTTTTTGCTGTATCGGTGTTTGCCCAGGTGGAATTCCCCATGGCGTCTAAGATCGTTAACGTCACCAAGGATCCATACTACGCCAAGGGTGACGGAAAAAACGACGATACTGAAGCCATTCAGAGGGCTCTGAACGATCACCCCGATGGAGACTTCATTATTTACTTGCCCCACGGCATCTACAAGATTACCGATCAGTTGGTCTGGCCCAAGACTCAGAAGCAGGAGTCTTCCAGCCGCCGTACCATTTTGCAGGGTCAAAGCATCGGCGGGACAATCATCCAGCTGGCTGACACCACATACGGTTTTGACAACCCCGATTTCCCTAAGGCGCTTATTTTTACCGGCGAAGGTCCGGGTCCCAAATACAGAAACGCCATCCGCGACATGACGATCCGTACCGGTAAAGGAAACCCCGGCGCCATCGGTATTCAATTTAACGCATCGAACCAAGGTACAATCAACAACGTCAAGATTTATTCCGGCGACTCCACTGGCGTTTACGGCATTGACCTGGGCTTTACCGAAGGCATTGGCCCCCTCTTGATCAAGAACACCGAAATTCGCGGATTTAACATCGGTATTTACGCCAAGGGCGAAACTGGCACGGCCACTCTTGAACATGTGACCATGGGCGGCCAGAGAAAGTATGGTCTTGAAAACGAAAACATGAACCTTGCTGTTCGAGCCCTCCGTTTTAAAGGCCATGTGCCCGCCGTTTACAACCACGGCGAATTCGCCATGATGAGCTTGTTGGACGGTTTGCTGGAATTTGACAACGAGAACAAGAAGGTCAAGGCCCCTACCGCCATCGAAAACGAAAGTCACATGTTTATTCGCTCCATGAAGGTATCCCGCTACAAGACTATGATCCAGTCCAAGAAGAAGGGATACAACGAAGAAATGATCCAGGGCGAAATCATTGAATTTGCGACTCAGGAAACACCCCAGCTTTGCCACAGTCCCAAGCAGTCCATGCGTCTGGCCGTTGCAGAAACGCCAGCCTTCCCAGAACAGAAGGCTGACAACTGGATTACGGTCGCCGGCGACTACGGTGGAAAATCCAACACGGGTTCTGACGACTCCAAGGCAATCCAGGAAGCTATTGATGACGGTGCCGAAACTATCTACTTCCCGCCCGGAGGCCGCTGGACCATTAACCGAGACATCTACATCCGCAACCGCGTACGCCAGATTATCGGTATCGAAGGGCGCATCGACGGCAAGGGCAAGTTCATTATTGAACAGGGTGCATTCAACGAGCTTACCATCGAACGATTCTCGGAGTTCGGCAACGGTATTATCATGAAGGCCAAGCGCAACCTGCTGTTGAAGAACATGATGGTGCGCTCTCTTGAATCCGGTGAAATCGGCGGTGGAGAAATCTACCTGGAAGACGTCACTCTCGGAACCATCCAGTTAAACTATCAAAAGGTATGGGGACGCCAGGTGGCATTGATCGGCGACACCAAGGGCCCGAAGATTACCAACAACGGAGGTTCTGTCTGGATTCTTGGTTTGACCGCCAAGAAGGGTAACACTATTATCCAGAACTTTAACAAGGCGCATGCCGAACTGATCGGTGTAGAAATCGTTGCAAGCGACAAGGCGAAAGACCGCCCCATGTTTATCAACGACAACGCCTCCCTTTCTATTTCGGGCTTACGCGAAACCCTGACTCGCGGAAACGCCTACCCCACCATTGTGGAAGAATCAAGAAAGGCTTCTGCCATCAAGTCGCTGTACGGAAAGAATTTAAAGCATACTCCCAGCGGCGGCGTGATGATTCCGCTGTTTACCGGCTACGCCCCTAGGCTGGGCGCCAACGAAAAACCGAAGGCATCGATACCTCACGAAATGGTACTGGTGCAGCCGAACCTGCTCAAAATCAAGGGTTCCGTTGTTGATGACGGTCGTGGCGATGGCCTTTGCGAAGACCCGGTTCGCTGGAAGAAAGGCCTCGGTCCCGGTAAGGTGGCATTCTCGGATAGCATGGCTTACGAAACCGACGTGTCCTTTACCGCAAGTGGCCGCTACAACATCATCTTCACTGCCGATGACGGTTACCAGACCGGTTCCGATACCGGCAAGGTTTACGTGTTCGACAAACACTACACCACCCTCGACAACATCGGCGATGGTACAACCAGCGGAAAGGGTGCCGCCACCTGGATTTCTGAATTCGACAACTTCAGCCCTCACAACTCCGACCCCGAAATGCATGTCGCCAACAAGACCGGTGGAGCATCTGGAAAGATTTACCTGCGTTTCGATCTGTCTTCGTTGCCAGGACCGCTGTTCGATGCGGCCCTCAAGTTGGAATTCAACAAGGATTCTATTAAGAAGCCTATTCAGTTGAACATCTTCGGTTTGAAAGAAACAAGCACAGACATGAACTTTGGCGACCAGAAACTGGGCGTCGACTGGGCTCCCTACGAACTCACCTGGGAAAACGCTCCGGCCAACATTCCGCAGACCGGCGGCCAGTTCAACATCCGTAAAAATTCCGGTGGCGGCGTAGATACCAAGTACGCAGACTTCCTGGGCATTATCACCATTAACCCGAAGGCTCCCCTGGGCGCATTCCTGCGCACGCCGACGCTGACGGAATTCTTCAAGCGCAAGCACGCCTCCAAGCTTTACACATTGATTCTTACCGCAGTGGAACCCGGCGAAACGATTCTCCCGAGCCCGGCTGCAGGCAGAGAATATGCGCCGTCGCTATTCGTCGGCTACTTCGACAACTCGCGTTCTGTGGGTGGCGAAGCTATGGATGGCGGTTACACGCTGACCAAGGTGAATATTGACATTTACAGTCTGGACTGCGACTTTGACCTGACCGTGGGTTACCCGCAGTTCGTACAAATCGAAATCGTCAACGAATTCGGAAAGCGCATGCTGACGGTGGCCGCCCGCGATCTCGCCGGCGAAAAGAAAACCCACTTCAAGTTTAAGGCCATGGCCTTCCCCACCGGCAAGTACGTTCTTCGCGTGGTTGGCGAAGCATTCACCGCCGAGCAACAATTCTATATCCTGAACTAGGAGACACCAGATGCAGTTCAAGAAACTATTAAGCCTTAGTGCAGCATTATTCATGACCGTCGCCCTTACCGCTTGCGGCGACGACTCCAGTTCTTCGGCCTCTGACGAAGAGTCCAGCTCTTCGGTGCCGTCCTTTAGGTCCAGCAGTTCTTTAAGCAACCGCGCAGACATCGATTACAAAGACACCGTAAAGTTGGGCGACACGCTCCGCATTTACCTGGAATTGTTCAAAGGCGACAGTTCCAAGATGGACGAAAGCGAAATCTACCTGGACAGCGCCGCAAGCAGCGTGCCCATGTACTTAGGCGAATTCCCTAAAGGAAGCCGCATCAAAGTATTCGCAACGACCTCGAACATCAAGAACGACCAGATTCTAATCAAGAGCGAGCTTGGCGATTACTTGCAGGCAATCAAGGCAGCTCCCAAAGACGCATCCAGAAAGGACTCCGTCTACAGAAACGCATTGATTCCAAGCTTTGGCGAAGACACCAGCGCAACCTTCAGGGATTCCAACACCTTCGTCACTTTTAGCGACAACCATTATTACCTGGAAATCGCAGGCAAGTTCAAGGACGAATCCAGCTTGAGACTCAAGGTCCTTGTGGATTCTGCTTACTACGAATACACCGGCGAAGAAGAAAAAATTTCCATAAAGATGAGCGACACCTTGCGTGGCATCATGCTTATCGACAAGTCACCCGACCAGGTCTCCATAGCATTCTCTGCAAGCGAAGGTTACAGCGTGAACCTGACCACAGTCGGCGAAAACATCATCCTTTACAAGCTCATGGATGGCGACAAGGAACTGGGTTCTTCGAAGACGAACCTGGACACCATGCTAGTGCCCAATGATTCCGTGAACTGGTCTATCAAGATTAAACCCGAAAGCTTCTCCAGCGTCTGGACAGGCCCCTTTGCCTCTTTCGAAGCTATCACCAAGGCGCGTGAACTGGAGCAGGGAGAATATTTCTCGAAACCGGACTCCATCAAATACCCCGGCGAAGAATTCTTGCGTACTCGCCCGAAGGACGACCTGGGCATTTACAAGTACAACTTACGTCAGGAACAGTTTGTCTGGATCGGCAACTACAAGAAGGATGACTCGCTGATTGTGAAGCATTGGATTCAAAACTACAGCGACGAAAGTTACGAGAACGTCCTGTTGGAAATCTTGGACAAAGACAAGAAGCCGAGAGACACCATCAGCAGCGTTTACGGCGGCAGCTTTAAAATTGGCAGCAAGTGGCCCGAAGGCCCCTACTACCTGCATTACCTGCGCTTGAATTCTTACCCCTTGGCAGGTGTAGTAGACAGCCTCCGCTATGTACTGCAACTGTCGACCATGGTGCAACAACCGGGACTTTTGAAGAGCATGAAGTTCTTCGATTCCGAAAAAGACGCCGTGATGAAGGAACAGATTTATACGGAAGGCGACACGATCCGACTCAAGGACTTTACCTTGCAGATGACACAGCATTCCAGTAGCAACTGGAAAGAAATCGGTTCTGACATCGACTGGTTTGTCCCCTGCGCCTCTCTCGAATTCCTGAACAACGGAAACAACAGCTACAGCTGCGATGACAGTGATGACGAACAGGAAATCTCTTCGGACTACCTGATTGCCAAAAAAATCAGCGAGAACAGCGACAAGATTGAACTGATTGCACAGAGTGTTGCCGACCCCTCCATGCGCGACACCCTGCAGATTTCGGTTATTGCAAAAGCAGACTAGTCTTCCCAGATATTATTGGGAAGCTTACCGATATCGCGAAAATCTAGAAGGCCAGCCGTCGGAGCGTTAACGCTCACGAGGCGTGCTAGAGGTTTGCCCGCACGTTCGATAACGATTTCTTCGTCTTTGAGAGAAACCTGGTTCAACATCGAGCCAAAATTCTGGCGGACATCCATGGCAGAAACAACTTTAGGCATGACTTAAAAATAGTATATTCTGCGCATGGAACCCGAGAACAAGTCCTACACCGTCACGCAATACATGAAAGCCTTGAAGCAGAAGGTGGAATCCACCCCTGCGGTATGGGTGCGCGGCGTAATTACCCAGATTAACGAGAAATCGAAAGTCGTTTACCTGAGCATTGCGGACTTCGAAGAAGGGAACGTGAATCCGCTGGCAACGGTTCCATTGTACTGCTATGCAGCAAAATTCGCCGCAATTCGTGCGAAAGTGGAAAACTACCCCCAGCCATTCATTTTAAAAGAACAGCTCAAGGTGAGTTTTCTCATCAAGGCCGACCTTTACGTGCCTTATGGAAAATTGCAGGCGCAAATTCTAGACATTGACCCGGTTTATACCTTGGGCGAACTAGCACTCACCAAGAGCGCCATTCTAAAGCGACTTGCGCTCGAGGGACTCCTCGAAAAGAACAAGGCGCTTACGCTTGCCGAAGTCCCCATTCGCGTGGGTTTAATTACCGGCGAAGGCACCGCCGCCTACAAGGATTTTACCACCAAGCTTGCGGAATCTCCGTTTGCATTCAAGGTGAAAACAGCATACGCAAAAATGCAAGGCGCCGACACCGAGCCCACCGTGCTTGCGGCACTTGAAGAATTGGCAAAGGATTCGGAACTTGACGTGGTCTGCATTATTCGCGGCGGCGGAAGCAAGACTGACTTGAACTTCTTTGACAGTGAAGCCTTGTGCCGCGCCGTTGCCAATTATCCGCTACCCGTTTTCACCGGCATTGGACACGAGATTGACCGCAGCCTTTTGGACGAAGTTGCCTACCAATCTTGCATTACGCCAACCGATACCGCGAAGCGCTTGATAGACCGCGTTGCGGACAGCTGGAACAAGATGCTTAATACCGCGCAAGAAATTGCTTTACAGACAAAAGAAGCTATTCACGGCTACAAGCAGGAACTTTCGAATACGGGTAACCGATTGCAGCAAAAGGTAAACGGGCTCATTCAAAAAGAAGCCATGAAGCTTTCACTGTACAAGAGCAATATGCAAAAAGACCTACAGTTCGTCTTTAGGGCCGAACGGGAGCGCATCGCCCGCGACAGCGAAGGCCTGCACCAAGGTTCCCGCAAAATTTTGGATCTTGAAAAATCGAAATTCAGCCTTATCGAGCTCCGCGTCAAAAACGCAGATCCAGAAACAACGCTTTCAAAAGGCTACACGCTTACGTTAGATGCAAACGGAAAGTTTGTACGTAACAAGAGTCAGCTAAAACCCGGCGACACGCTTACCACGCGTTTCAAGGATGGCAACGTACAGTCTAAAGTAATGTGAAATGTGAGATGTGGAATGTGAGATGAGAAGACATTTATTTTTTTCATTTCACATTAATCAAATTTTGGTAGCTTCTCGATTTTTTGGAAACGTTTAGTCGTAGCATCTAGCGCAAAGTAGCGAACCGCATCGCCAAGCGAAAGCATCACGTACTTGGGCAAAAGCACCTGCAAATATTTATTCAGTTGCACCTGCAGCGCCTGCCACGTATATTCACCGGGAGCCTTGCATTCCACCAGAAGCCACGGGTGCTTTAAATCGCCGGACGCCTTGAAATCTTGCACCAGCAAATCCACACGGTCATCGGTCTTGGGCTCTATCGCAGAAAGCGCAAACTCCACCGCAATCAAGTTCTGCGGCACCTTGACTTCTTCTATCAGGAATTTGACAGTCGCCTGACGCACGCGTTCCTCGGGCGTATCGGGAACATCCTTCCCGCGAATCGGGTCATATATCATGCCATGCGTCATATTGCGCAAAATAGAAATTATTCATTTTTCCCTTGACATTTTCACATAAATGAAAGTATATTTAGGCACATGAATAAAATCTTTGGACAGAACATCGCAGCAGCAGCGAAAGCAGCGAGCCCGGCAGCAGCCCGAGCTATTGTGGGGCTGTCCAGAGAAACCAAAATCTGTAAAGCATAACGCAGAAAACTCAGATTAAAAGTTTCAAGGGCAGCCCCGTAAAAGGCTACCCTATTTTTTTACCCGAAACTAACCCAAAAAACAGAAACTAGATGGAAATTCACATTTTTATTATTCTATAATTACAGTGTAGAACAAGTGAATTTTCGATCCCTATACAGGAGCTTAAAATGCGCAGAAGACTATTGAGCGAAGGTGCCAAGGAACTCTCTTACGAAATCCGTGAGATCGTGAAGAAGGCAAACCAGCTCAAGGCACTTGGCCTCCCCATTCATTGGGAAAATATTGGTGACCCCATCGAAAAGAAATGTCAGATTCCTGACTGGATTAAGGATATTGTGGTCGACTTGGCAAAGACAAACCGTAGCTACGGTTATTGTCCGTCCAAGGGTATGCTTGAAACCCGCGAATTCCTGGTAAAGGAAAACAACAAGCTCGGCGGCGCACAGATCAACGTAGACGACATTCTGTTCTTCAACGGTCTCGGTGACGCTATCGCCACGATTTACGGACTTCTGTCCATGACCACCCGCATTATCGGACCTGCCCCGGCATACTCCACCCACAGTTCTGCCGAAGCGGCCCATGCCCACACGGCCCCGATTACTTATCGTCTGCAGCCCGAAAACCACTGGTACCCGGACCTGGAAGAACTCGAAAACAAAGTGAAGTACAACCCGAGCATCGCGGGCATTCTGATTTTGAACCCGGACAATCCGACAGGCATGGTCTACCCGCTGGAAATTCTCCAGAAGATCGTGGATATCGCAAGGCGCTACAACCTGTTCATTATTTGCGACGAAATCTACAACAAGATTACCTACAACGGCGCCCACGCTTACGCGCTCGCCGAATACATCGGCGATGTCCCGGGTATCGCACTCAAGGGCATTTCCAAGGAATACCCGTGGCCGGGCGCTCGCTGCGGCTGGGCTGAATACTACAACCGCGACAAGGACGAACAGTTCGACGCCTTCTGCCGCGCTTTGGACAACGCGAAGATGGTGGAAGTCTGCTCGACCACGCTCCCGCAGATGACGATTCCGCGCGTGCTTGGCGACAAGCGCTTCAAGGAACACCGCGACGCCCTGAACGAAAAGATTGGACGCCGTAGCGCCATCATCAACGAAATCCTTTCCGACATTCCGGAGCTGTATTTCAACCCGACTTACGGTGCGTTCTACAACACCATCATCTTCCGCGAAGGGACGCTGAACAGCCACCAGACTTTGAAAATCGACAACCCGATCATCAAGAAGAAGGTGGAAGAATGGTGCAGCAAGACCACGAACCTGGACTACCGCTTCGTTTACTACCTGCTGGGCGCAAAGGGGATTTGCGTTGTGCCTAGCACGAGCTTCTGCACGGACCTCAAGGGTTTCCGTGTGACTCTCCTGGAAGAAGACGAAGAAGAACTGCGCGAAGTGTTCACCACCATTCACGATGCCATCGTGGAATACTTGCACAGCTAGTCAGTTCTATGGGGATTAGGAGGATAGCCAAAGAAGGAGAGAGGGTATGAAAAAATTGGTTTCTAGCATCACAGTTGCGACGATCCTTCTTGCAACAGGGCTTTTCTGTGGTTGCGACCAAAAATCGAAGCAGCACCCTGTTACCGTAAATGTTCTAACCTACAGCAAATACATCGCTCCAGAAATGATCACCGATTTTCAAATGAAAACCGGTTACAAACTGCAACTTGAAGAATACGAAGCCCAAGAAGAAATGATCAACAAGCTGCAAACCGCAATGGAAAAGCAATACGACGTGGTCGTTGCTTCGGACGTGGTAATCCAGCAAATGATCCATCTGGGACTTATTGCCCCCCTGGACTTGGACAAGATTCCAAACAAAGTAAACGTTGCCGACCAATTCAAGAACCCTGTTTACGACCCGGGCAACAACTTCACGTTACCCTACCTGTGGGGAACCACCGGCATTCTCTACCGCGACACTACCCTCGATGTGAATAGCGTCAGCTACAACATGCTTTTCGACCCCAAACAAATCAAGGGCAAGTTCAGTTTGCTGAACGAATCCCGCTCCATGCTTTCCATGGCTCTGCAGGCTAAAGGCCTCAACGCCAACAGCGTCAAGATGGAAGACATCAACAGGGCCGTCGAATGGATTCGCGAAATCAAACGGGATCCGCATTTTGCCGGTTTCGAAGGCTCCGTCAGCGCAAAGGACAAGGTGATTTCGAAAGAAAACTGGGCGGCAATCGTATTCAACGGCGAAGCCATGAACGCCATTGCAGAAGATTCGACGCTTCAGTACGCCATTCCTACCGAAGGTAGCTTTATGTGGGTTGACGCCATGGTTCTCTGTAGTCACGCCCAGAACTCCGACGGCGCCCACGCCTTTATGAATTATATTCTCGACGCCAAGAATGGCGCAAAGCTTGCTACCGAAACCAACTTTGCATCGCCCAACAGTGCGGCGTTAAAGCTCATTGACGAAAAATTCAAGCAGAACCGAGTCATCAACCCCACCAGGGAAGAAATCGACCGCATGGTATTCCTGCGCGATCCAGGTGCGGCAACCAAGTTCTTTGACGACGCTTGGGCCGTTGTCAAAGCGCACTAAACTTCGTGGCTAATGGGGAGAGGAGCGAACGGGGGTTCCAGTTCGATACTGATGGGACAATGATCGGAACCCATGACATCGGAATGGATATCGGCACTAATGATATTGGGGACAAGACCTTCGTCTACAAAGGCATAGTCGATACGCCAGCCCACGTTACGCTTGCGGGCGCCAAAACGGTTTGACCACCAGGAATAGCGGTCCCGTTCATCGGGATGCAGCTTACGGAACGAATCTACGAAGCCGTTTTCCACATACTTGTCCATCCAGGCGCGTTCAATCGGCAAGAATCCGCTCACGTCCTGATTTTCCTTGGGGCGAGCAATATCGATTTCCTTGTGGCAGGTGTTGTAGTCACCCACCGTAAGCACATGCTTTCCGTCGGCGATCCAGCGTTTGCTGTTTTCGAGGAACGCATCGTAAAAACGGAGCTTGTAGTCCAGACGATCGTCGCCCTGGCCGCCATTGGGAAAATAGATACTATTGAGAACCCAGTCCGGGAAAACAAGCTGGAGAACACGGCCCTCTTCGTCGAATTCCTCGATGTCGAAGCCATAGTTGACACGGTCGGGCTCGATTTGGGTATAGATGCCTACCCCGCTGTAACCCTTCTTGCGACGGCAAGGGTTCCAATAGGCAAAGTAGCCGTCGGGATTTGCTACTTCTTCGGGAATCTGGTCTACTTCGGCACGGACTTCTTGCAAGCACAAGATGTCAGGCTTTGTTGCAGCAAACCAGTCCGTAAAGCCCTTCTTAAGGGCAGAGCGCAATCCGTTTACGTTCCAGCTATAAATATTCATGTTTTACCCAATCTATAATCCGCGGCAAAGATACATTTTTTTTAAAGCACAAGGGCGTAAAGATGATTTCATAAACCCGGAGTCGGACTTTTCAGCCTAAAAACGAACTAGAGAAAACAAAAGTTTACATTGCCAAAATAAAAAAAATCACACTTTCTTAAGAAAATAAATGCAATTCGGAATAATAAAATTATATTTATGGCATGAAATCTTCAATCCTGCTATTTTCTGGTATCGCTGTAGCTGCTCTCCTTTCCGCCTGTGCCGGTTCAAACTCTGGCGAAAATTTGGAAGTCCCGACGAACCTTCCCCCGATTTGCCGCGACATCGACTTTGTAGAACAGCCCGATATGCGTGAAATGTGCGGCGTCCGTACCGTGCGAACCCTTGCTTATAAAAACATTCCGCAGCAGCGTTACCTGATTAAGCCGCAAGAAACCTCGATTGTTAAGAGCAATGGCAAGATTGAATTACGTTTCCAGAACTCTTTGCCGCTCTACCTAGACGGCCCCATTGCCGACGAACTTGAATTCTCCCAGCAGAAGCGTCTCGAAAAGATCAAGAACACCTACGATTACCACGAAATTTACAACAGGGGCGTCGAACGCATTCGCATTTTCAAAATGGGCATTCCAACCGACAAGGGCAACACATACGAATTCTGCTTCCGTATTCCCGAAAAGAAGGGTAATGCACGCACCCGTAGCGTAGCCATGGGTAACCATATCGAAGCCTTGAGCTGCGCCGACTTTGACCGTCTGGTTGCTGAAAACGCAAAGACCAAGTAAATTCAGAATTCTGAGTTCAGATTTCAGACTTGACGCCTACGGCGTATTTCAAATTAAGGAAATCCTAAATCGTCTAAGTGAAATTAGACGATTTTTTTTGATTTAATTCGGAATTCCGAAATCCGAATTCCGAACGAGCCTAAGTTCTTTTTCTACATTTGCCACCACGTCATGGCAGAGAGCAAATACATTCATAACGCCCTTAAGCAAGTTCACGTGAATACATCGTGCACGTCCGTTGTCGGTTTTTCGATTTCGGGACTTGCGACCTATATTCAGCTGCCCGAGCTGGATTTTTGCATTGACATGGGCGAATGCCCGCTTTCGGCCACTTCGCTGAATCACGTGTTCTTGACCCATGCCCACGGTGACCACGCCCGATGCCTGATGCGTCACCACAGTTTGCGCAAGATGATGGGCGTCGAGCGGGAAAGCATTTACTACATGCCAGAACGCATTTGCGATGGGGCTCGTAACTGGATTCGCGCCGAAGCCATGTTCGAAGGTGTACCCGAAACCAAGTTCCGCCACCCCGAAATTATCGGAGTAAGCGCTGGAGAGCTCCAGTTTTTGGAACACCGCAAGGACTTAGCGCTCGAAGCTTTTGAGGTAAAGCACTCGATTCATGCCATGGGCGGAACCTTGTACCATTACAAGAAAAAGCTCAAGGATGAATACTTGGGAAAGACTCCCGAAGAAATCATCAAACTGCGCGAAAACGGTACCGAGATTACACGCGAAGTGTACGATCCGCTAGTGAGCTTTATGGGCGACTGCATGGGCGAAAGTCTGCTTGAGAATCAACGCGTATTTCAATCGAAAGTGCTCATTACGGAATGTACGTTCCTCGCCCCCGAAGACTATGAGATGAGCCACAAGAAGGGCCACACGCACATCAGCCAGATTGCAGACGCATTGAACCGCATGGGCGACAGTGTGAAATGCGAAAAGATTATCCTTGCGCATTTTTCGATGAAGTATTCCGAAAAGTACATTCGCGAAATGATTGCAAAAGAAATTCCGGAGAAGTTTTTAGATAGAGTGGTAGCGTTTATATAGGAGCGGCTTCGCCGCAGTTAATAGTTATTAGTTACTAGTTAGCAGTTGATTTTTCTAGTAACTAGTAACTTAGAACTAGGAACTTTGATAAAATGAGCAACGAAGAAATACTAGATACTAACAATGATAAAGCTCCGAAGGAAATTGTCATTCCCGAGTTTTTCCGCGACTTGAAAGAAGATCCGGAATCGAAGGGACTTTGGCATTACGTGTTCCGCACGCACGGCGACCGCAAGCCCATTGCCACCCCCGATGGACTCCCCCACAAGCTGGACTTTAACTGGAAAGACATGTTCCCGCAACTAAAAGAAGGCGGCAAAGTTGAAGTCGAAATCGGTAGCGGCAAGGGAGGATTCCTTTCGGAATATGCACCCAAGCACCCCGATACCGTGATTATGGGTAGCGAATGGGACTACACCTGGGCGAAGTTTGCCCAGCGCAAGATGGACAAGGCCGGCGCACTCGCTAACGCCACGATGCTCCGCGGCGACGTGTACTACTTTTTGCGTGACTGCGTGAAGGACAATACGGTGGACGCCTTCCACATGTATTTCCCGGACCCGTGGCCCAAGGAACGCCATCACAAGAACCGCCTTTTACGCCCGGACTTCTTGGTAGAAGTCGCCCGCGTGCTCAAGCCCGGCAAGAGAATTTTCTACTGGGGTACCGACCACCAGGAATACAACGAAGTCGCGCTCGAAGTTTTCGACAACTTCAAGGGTTGCAAGATTCTGGAACGCAACACCGCCGAACCGACCGAAGGCATTATGACCGGCTTCGAAAAGAAATACCGCAAGGAAGGCCGCCCCATTTACAGAAGTGTCGTCGAATTCGAAAAATGACACTTAGTGTCAAGTGTTTTTGCTAATTTTTTCTTGCTATGTTAAAGTCACTGTCGATTAAAGGTTTTACGCTTATTGCTGAAGCAGACGTTCCGTTCCGCGATGGTTTTACCGCGATTACAGGTGAAACCGGTGCAGGAAAATCGGTGCTGTTGAAGGCACTCCGCATTGTATGCGGCGATAAGACGCAAGCCTCGATGGTGCGTACCGGCGAAGAAAAAGCCGTTGTCGAAGCAACTTTTGACATTGCAAACGATCCCCAAGTCAAGAAGGTTCTCGAAGAACTTGAAATCGACAGCGACGACGAACTGGTTTTGCGCAGAGAAATCGCTGAAAACGGAAAGAGCCGCGCCCGAGTGAATGGCGCTATTGTGACACTCCCCGACTTGCAGCGCTTGGGCGAAGAACTGATTCAGATGCACGGGCAAAGCGAGCAGCTCTTGCTGCGCGACACACGCACCCATACCAAGATGCTGGATGACTTCGCAGGCAACGGCGAACTCACTGCCCAATATGCAAAGGAATGGGCCGCCTGGAACGAAATTCAGGACAAGATCAAGGAAACCGAAGAACACGCCAAGAACCTGGCCGCCCAAAAGGACTTTTTGAAGTTCCAATTCGACGAACTTTCGAAAGCGTCCCTTAAAGAAGGCGAAGAAGAAGCCCTCGAAGAAAAGGTGAGTAGCGCAAGCAAGCAAGAAGCGGAAACCCGCTACCTGAACGACATTCAAGGAATGCTCGGTGGCGAAAACGGCCTCCTGGATCAAGTGCAGATTTTACAAGCCAAGCTGCGTTCGCTTGCCACAAAATTGCCGGACTACGAAGAATATTTGAAGTCGCTTGAAGAAGTGACCGACCCGTACGAAAGCGTATGCAAGGACTTGATGCGCCTGCGCCCGGCTGCAGCCATGAGTGCCGCAGACATTGACCGCGCCAATGCCCGCATCGCCCAAATTCAAAAGCTCAAGCGCAAGTACCGCACCGATGTGGCGGGCCTGATTGAGCTTACCGAACAACGCAAGGAAGAACTTTCGAGCCTAGAGAATTTGGACGCAGACATGGAAGAACTTGCCCGTCAGTCCAAAAAGGCGCTTGAAGCGTTGCAGGCAACCGCACTCAAGCTGACCACCTCGCGCCAAGAAGCGGCAGCCCGTTACGACAAGGCGGTAAGCGACATTCTGCATACGCTCGGCATGCCGAAAGCTGTATTCGAAACATCCATCGAAACGCAAATGCTTTCACCAAACGGTGCCGACAAGATTGAATTTACGCTCGCCCCAAACCCCGGCGAAGGCTTCAAGAGCCTGCAAAAGGCGGTTTCGGGCGGCGAACTTTCCCGCGTACTGCTTTCGATAAAGAGCGTGATGGCCGACCTCGACCGCGTGCCCCTCTTGATATTCGACGAAGTGGATTCCGGGATCAGCGGCGAAGTCGGCAACAGCATCGGCGAAGCTCTAAGGAATTTAGGACAGCACCACCAGGTGCTTACAATCACCCACTTACATCAGGTTGCAAGTCGCGCCAAGAACCAACTTGCTGTGAGCAAAGAAGAAATTGAAGGAAGAACCTTTACGCACGTGGTTGAACTGGACCACGAAGGCCGCGTAACCGAGCTCACGCGCATGCTGGGCGGCGAAAGCGAAACCATTCGCGAACACGCAAGGCAACTCCTAGAAGTTTGACAGAGGCTTTAAATGACAGAAGAACAGACATCCGACATCAGGCTCCGCTCCCGCATATGGAGCGTTTTGCGGGCTATGGTTTTTGTAGCCGTCATCGTCTTTATATGGATGGGAATGGCTAAAACCGCTACCGCCCTGGTTGCTATCGCCCTCATTATGGGCTGGGTTAATTTGTACCAACTTCGTTCGCAAGAAATTGAAAAGCCCTATTACAGGCTTTGGCTGAACGTAATTGACGGATTCCTTTCGTTTGCAGTGATGACCAGCATTTTTGTGCGAGACTTACTGCTAAACGATCAAGCCGAAAAATTGCTCGCCGTCGGTTGTGTATTCTTGTTGGCACGCCTTGTAGCTCACACACTGTTTAGCCTCGGTGTGCTGCGCGAAGGTAAATCGCTCCCCCGCAAGCGTCGCTGGAGCAAGATGTCAAACATTGCGATTACGGTAACCATGGGCGTGTACTTGCTGAATCTTGAAGATTACCAGCAGATTTGCATGGTAACATCGATTCTCTTGATTATCGCCTCGACCGTAGCATACGCCTATTGGTATTACCGCGACCCCGCGCACAGAAAGCCCTTATCGATTGCAAGCCAGCTCACCATGAGCCGCATCGTGCTGACTCCGTTTTTCTTGTGGGTGTTCTTCTACGACAACGATCTGGATTACAGCAACAACAGCCTCGTTTTCAAGAGTCTTTCGCTTGTGATGGTGCTTGGCTTTATGCTGACCGACTTTTTGGACGGTTACCTCGCCCGCAAACTCGGTGAAGTGAGCACGCTCGGCAAGTATTTGGACCCGTTCAGCGACAAGATTTCGAACATGACAATTTTCATGTGCTTTATCGCTACAGGATACGCCCCGGTATGGATGGTGGCACTTATTTACTTCCGCGAATCCAGCGTTGAAACACTCCGCACTCTCGCTGCAAGCGAAGGCCTGATTATGCCGGCCCGTCGCAGCGGCAAGTGGAAAACCGCTCTCCAGGGAATAGGCATCGTCGCCATTCTGCTTGGCGCATTGGACCCCATGGGTGCCATTATTCCTAATTATGCGGCATTCTGGAGCGTTTTCCCGCAGGCTGTAATGGGCGTAATTACCGCAATTACAATCATTAGCGGCATCGATTATTTCGTCGCCAGCAAGCATATCCTGAAAAAATTCGTGTAAAAAACCCTTGACAGGGGTATCAAATTTTACTATATATGGGTCAACCTCGACGCGGGGTGGAGCAGTTGGTAGCTCGTCGGGCTCATAACCCGAAGGTCGCAGCGTTCAAGTCCTGCCCCCGCTACTAAAAAGGAATCCGATTCTTCAAGAACGGATTCTTTTTTTTATGGCTTTTTCTTGCTAAATTTGGGTCGTGGCGTTCTACTCTAACGAAGTTATTCAGCAGCTCAAGGCCCATGCAGATATTGCATCGGTCATCGAGAATTTTGTGCCGCTGAAACGTTCGGGTAACGGACGCTTCGTAGGCGTCTGCCCCTTCCATGACGACAGAAGCCCTTCTATGAACGTAAATCCCAGCTTGGGGATTTATAAGTGCTTTGCCTGTGGTGCTGGCGGCGACGTTTTCAAGTTCGTGCAGGAACACGAAAAAATGGACTTTAAGGGAGCCGTCGAATGGGTAGCAAACTTTACCGGCTTTACGCTCCCTAAACTGGGTACAGCCGAAGACAACGAAATTACCGAAGAACGCGCCATGGTCCGCAGGCTGAACGAATTGGCCTGTGAATGGTTCGAACAGCAGCTGACACTTTCACCCAAGGCGCTGCAATATCTCTCTGGTCGCCACATTACCGATGAAACCCGCAAGCAGTTCCACATCGGGTACGCCCCCGATGGCCGCGAAGGCTTGATCAGCTACGCCGCTAAAAACGGTTTTTCGCCTCTAGACTGCGTCAAAGCGGGACTGGCCGTCCAAAAAGAAAATGGCGGCATCTCGGATAAGTTCCGTGACCGTCTGATGATCGCCATCCAGAACTTGTCTGGAGCAATCGTAGCCTTTGGCGGGCGCGACCTGAGCGAAAACAAGGACTTCAAGCGCGCCAAGTACATGAACAGTCCTGAAACGTCGCTATATCACAAGAGTGACATTCTATTCGGATTGCACCATACGCGTCAAAGTATCGCCAAAGAAAAGGCCGTGATTATCGTGGAAGGCTACTTCGACATGATCAGCCTTTTCCAGGGTGGAGTCACCAACGTGGTTGCCGCCTCGGGAACGGCGCTCACCGAAACACACGCCAGCATTCTCGCCCGCTATGCCGAAAAGGCCTACCTGGTATTCGATGGCGACAAGGCCGGCAGAGAAGCAACTTACAAGAGCCTTCAAATTGTGCTCCCCAAGGGAATTGCCCCGAGGATTTTTGCTCTTTCGCGCCCCGACGGCACCAAGATTGACCCCGATAACTTTGTGAACGAACGTGGAGCCGACGCCTTCAGAGAAGCACTCAAGGGTTCCGAAGACTGGCTTTCTTATTTGATGCGACTTCAGGACATGCAAAGCCCTGAAGAACGGGCAAAGCTCATCAACTTTACCAAAGCCTTGGTCAAGAGCATTCCCGACCGAGAACTGAGAAACCAGTACGTGAAGCTGATTTCGGAAAGGCTAAATACTGACCGTTCGCTGGCACAGGTAAAAGCCCTTAAACCTCAGAAGTCTTTTGAGGAACATCATGTTCACAGCAATGCACCGCAAAACGCAAACGGCGCAAGCGGAGCAAACATCGAAGCTATTCCGCAACTGGAACAAGAGGCGACACTCAACTGGGCTAGCATTCCGCCCATGGAAATCCGCTTTGCAAACCTGATTCTTAGAAATCCGACGCTCATGGACCGTGCGCTGGAATACTTTGACATGGACTGGGCGGCTAGCGGTATTCGCATGTTCGAATCTCCGGTGGTCGAAGAATTCGTGAATTCGGCAATTGCCTTGTACGCTGAAACGGGGGCAGTTTCGCCGCAATTGCTATATGATTACGTGTCGCCCACCCTACGACTTTTTTTGGAAGGTTTATCCGAAGAACAGTGGAAAACACCCCAAGAGATTATAGAGTTTTACCAAACGCTCACCGAATTTTCCAAAAAACTCTGCGACAGACAGAAGCACCAGATTCCGCTGACCAGCAACGAGGCCGTGGAAATCCGTATGCAAATGTCCAAGTTTACGCAGGGCATGCAAAAGCTGAATGCACTGTTCAACGCCGAAAAAATTACGATTGACGCTTTTGCTGACCAGGTGGTTCGCAGCAGAACGCCCCTGATGCAGTTCCAGGCCGCAATTCAAGGCGCCCCGCTGAATTCAGTTGCCGTGGCACCCGTGGCTGCAGCACCTGTTGCACCCGTGCCGACAGCAGCTCCCATGTCGACTCCCGCGACCGCAGCGGCTCCTGCTTTCGCAGCATCCGTGCCAGAAACGCCTGCCGTCCCCGAAATGGAAGAGACTCCCATGAGCAGCGACGAACCGCCCGAAGGTTTCGAGCCCCCGCCGCCCGAAGATGACGAGGAATATTCCTACGGCTGCGACGACAATTTCAACGAAGCGCCCGATGATTTCGGATATTAACTACATCTGATTATAAGAATAATTGATAAGACACGGACTGCATATTTTTCTAAATTTGCGGCGTAAAATATTCTAGCGGCAAAGACGCCGGAGGAACCATGCTCTCCATTAAGAACCTGAAAGCAAGTATCGAAGACGGAACCCAGATTTTGAAAGGAATCAATCTGGAAGTCAAGCCGGGCGAAGTCCATGCCATCATGGGCCCGAACGGATCCGGCAAAAGTACGCTTTCGAAGGTAATTGCAGGCCACCCCGCTTACACCGTGAACGACGGCAGTGTAACGCTTGACGGCAAGGACCTGCTCTCGATGGAAATTTGCGACCGAGCAAATTCCGGTCTGTTCATCAGCACGCAGTACCCCACCGAAATTCCGGGCGTGAACAACGTGGAATTTTTGCAGATGGCGCTGAATTCCAAGCGCGCCTACTTGGGGCTAGAACCGCTGAGCGATGCCGACTTCAAGAAACTTTGCGAAGAAAAGATGGCGATGCTCGAAATGGACGACCGTTACCGCGACCGCGGCGTGAACGACGGCTTTAGCGGTGGCGAAAAGAAACGTAACGAAATCCTGCAAATGGCTATTCTCGACCCGAAGGTATCGTTCCTCGACGAAACGGACTCCGGCCTCGACATTGATGCGCTCCGCATTGTGGCTCACGGAATCAACCAGATTATGTCGCCCGAAAAGGCGGTGATTCTGGTGACGCACTACCAGAGACTTTTGGACTACATCAAGCCGACTTACGTGCATGTGCTGCGCCACGGTAAAATCATTTTGAGCGGCGGTCCGGAACTTGCGCTCAAGCTCGAAGAACAGGGCTACGACTGGATCGAGGAAAACTAATGGACGCCATTACCCGCATTAAACAACTGGGGATGCCGCGTCGCAACAACGAATTGTGGACATTCTTCCCCGTCGCCAAGATTCCCTCGATTGAATTTGCCGATGCATGCGTTTGCGATGAAGATTTTTCTGCCGAAGAGGACTTCGCCGCCCTTTTGCCCGTCGCCTGTAACGCACGCAAGCTTGAAAAGATTATTGCCGACGGCGAAAACGAAATGGCAATGCTCAAGTGCAACAATGATTTCGGGCGCACCGTTCTGAACATCGGGAAGAACGCCAAGGCAAGCATCGAAATTTTGGACAACAAGGTGATGCACGAAATCGCTGCCGAGCGTTTCGACATTACGGTAGGCGAAGGCGCCGAGCTGGAGATTTTCTTTGCAAATCCGGCGAACGACTTGCCGCTGACCTTTAGGCATTTCGATATCAAGCAGGCTGCACACTCTACTGTGCGATTCGCCAACATTCTGCAAGATGCAGGCATCGGTCGCATCAGTGCGCGCATCGAGTTGAACGGCGAAGGCGCCAACTTTGATTACCGCAGCTTGAACATTCTGAAGGGTAACGCCTCCAAGCACCAGCGCCTGACGATTTTGCACAACGCTCCTGAAACAGTCAGCACGCAGTTCGTCCGCAACATTTTGGATGAAAACGCTTACGCCAGTTACGATGGCCAGGTGATAGTCGGCAACAGCTGTAGCAAGGTGAATTCAAGCCAACTCGTGAACACGATTCTGTTAAGCGATGGTCCGAGCGTTTCGGTGAAGCCGGTGCTCAAGATTTACCACGACGATGTAGAATGTACGCACGGCAATACCGTGGGTGAACTCGACAAGGATCAGATGTTCTACCTGACGAGTCGCGGCATTCCGGCGAACAAGGCCCGCGAAATGCTTACGCGCTCCTTTGCGAAGGAACTCTTCTTGACGTTGCCTGACGGACCGGCGAAGAAAAGACTGATGCAAGTTATTTAACAATCATTGTCATCCCCGACTTGGTCGGGGATCTTTTTTATTTCTCATAGACCGTCAGCACGTCCGGACCGATCATAAACGATTCGCGGGCGACGAGGGCCATCGGCAACTCCGGATAAGCAAGGCCGTCGGAGCCAGAAGATTCTAGTGCACGTTCGACCGCAGGGTCAGAAGACTGCCACAAATCCAGGCGATTCCATAAGCCGCACTTGAAGATTTCTTCTGCAAGGCGTGCGCCGGGCTCCACCATGAGGCGGTGCATGCCGCGAGCGGAAAGGTTCGCATGCATCTCGTGCCAATTCGCAACGAAAGATGCATTACTTAAGGCAACGATTTCAACCGCGAGATTTTCAGCCGCATTTTTTTCAGCAGCGCGCGACGCCCCCGCATTCAGCTTTTCAAGAGCCGGTTGCAGAACGCAAGTGAAAACGATGGGGGCTTTGCCCTCTTCTACAGGGGCTTGAAATACGCGAAGGTTCGCTACTTCGTCAGCGCTAAATTCATGATGCCCCGCCCAGATGATTTTCACGGGATTGTTCCCTTGGGCAAAGCGCACATCGAGCGCCGGGTTATCGGCTAGTACCGTTCCTGCACCCACGAGAACAGCATCGCTCATGGCGCGGAGCTCGTGATTCCAGCAGTTTGCGCCTTGAGCGGTAATTTTTAGAGAGGCGTGTCGGCCATCGGACAAGACCGCGCCCATGTAGCCTTCTTGCGAGATGGCGGACTTTAATTCGATAAAGGTAGACTTGGTATTCACAAAGAAATCGTAGGCTTCGAAAAAGCGTTCGATTTCGTGAAAGAGCATTCGACTTTCGGCAAGTGACTCCGACTTGGTCAGAGGTTCTTCGCCCGAAAGGACTTTGCAACCGTCGTGGGAACAAGAGTCGCCCCAGCCGCTTTCGGAGACAGCCTTTTCGCAAGCCTCCAAGCCTTCGAACACCTTAATGCCGGCCTCTTCTAAAATGCTGCGGCTCTTGCCGCGCACTAACGGATTCGGGTCGGCATGCGCAAAGTAAACTTCCTTGATGCCCGCTTCGATGATTGCTTTTGTGCAAGGGGGCGTGCGGCCATAATGGCAGCAGGGTTCGAGCGTCACGTATATGGCCGCCCCGCGGGCGAGTTCGCCCGCGTCACGCAGCGCCATGACTTCGGCGTGGGCATTCCCGGGGCGCTGCGTACGCCCCTTTCCCACGACGATTCCGTCACGAACCACAACCGCCCCAACCGCAGGGTTCGGGCGACTGATTCCCACCGAGAACAAAGACTGTTCAAAAGCGAGTTGAAGGTAGTTCATATTAGTTAGTAGTTACTAGAGATTAGTTACTAGAGATTTTCAATATGAATTTCTAGTAACTCGGAACTAGTAACTGCGCCGTAGGCGCCCTTACTTCTTCGGGAAAGCGTTAAAGCCACCGATGACGTTATACACGCGGGTGTAACCCTGATCCATCAGGAACTTGGTAGCGGCTTCGCTGCGACGGCCAGAACGGCAGTAAATCAGCAAATCCTGATCCTTCGAGAGTTCACCAAAACGCTGTTTCAGTTCACCCAGCGGAATATTCACCGCATGGGGAGCAAAGCCTTCATTCAGTTCCGGCGGATTACGCACGTCCACATAAACTGCACCCGCAGCATTCATTTCGATTGCCTTGTCCCAGTCAACCGACTGCACTCCAGCACGCACAGCCACTTCGGAAGGAGCCGGAGCAGGCTTTGCCGCAGGCTGTTCAGCAGCCGGAGCCGGCTGAGCCTGGACTTGAGCTTCTTCAGCCTTCTTTTCTTCGCATCCAGCAAACATGAACAACGAAGCCACCGCAATCAACATTAACTTTTTCATTTCTTCTCCATAGTTGAATGATCGACGTTAAAATCATTTTCGTCTAACTGCAAGTATACGCCCAATACGCGATAGGTGTACCCATCATCGCGCTTAAGAGGCACCGCATTAAACCAAAGCAGGCGCCGTCCCGCCCCAAAAGGCCCCTTCCAAGATTTAGAAAGACCTTTTTCGAATACTTCAGAAAGCACTCCGTGGAACAGCGAGAAATACCGGGGGCGCACCACTTCAAGCAAGCGTTTGCCTTCAATTTCCTTGGGAATGGGGCTACCGAAAGCCAAGGAAAAGGCCTGATTGCAACCACAAATTTTGTATTCTCTATCAATCCAGAAAAGACGGATGTCCGGGAAAGCAAGAGCCGCCACCTGAGTCGATTCACTAACAGACGGATCTTCGGTAATCAGCTTTTCAAGTTGCAGGTCTAGCTTGCGAGCCGAACCGCGGAACACAATCTTTGCATTTTCTTCGGTATAAAGGCGACCGCAAAAAGCATACCAGTCCAGCTTGCCGTCTTCACCCATGAGGCGCAATCTCACGCCACGGTTTTCACCAGAATCCTGTCCCTTGGCACGAAATTCCACAATACGGGCATTCAACTGCTTATCAAAGAAAGCGTAGTCTTCTTCAGGCATCATGGCACGAATGTCCTGAACCCCCTGAGATCTGGGGATTGCACGACCTTCGTCATCGACCAGCGGAGTCAAGAAAGTAAACGTACGGGAATCCACATCCATAGACCACAGAAAGTCGCCCGTACTCTGGAGCAACATATCGACTTTTTCTTTCAGTTCATCACGCTGGGTACGGGATTCCACATCCAAAGTCACGTTCTTGAGCAAAAGAACCATATGGACATCGCCACCCTGCTTTTGCCTAGCACGGATTTCGTACCAATTCAGGCCATCGCCCATATCCTGGGAAAAGACAAAGGGAATATCAGGATAAGCGTCAAGTCCCCTGACATATTCCGAGAAACGCTTGAATTCTGCAGCCGAAAACACCCTCTTGAATGACTTCTGGCGAAGAATCTGATCATACAGCGGATCCGAAATATAGGTGGGAGACGCATCGATAAGGCGCCCCTCTTTAGAGATAATCACCAAAAAGTCGCTCAAGTAACCAGCGAAATTGGAATAGATCTTTTGCTTATTCAACAGGTCCCTAATCAAAAGCACAGAAATCACAAATGCTGTTATCACCAAGAAACAGACAAAGGACACTGCTATCAAAAGACCTACTGGTACCTGCATGCCTATAATATAGTCTTTTTTCGTACCGATTTAGCAACCGTAAAGCCAAACCAATCCCATATGGGGTAAGCACTGCCATATGCTCCCGAAACGGCCCAATTTCCAATCGAAAGGACCAATGAAACCGAAACGGCAAATTCCGGGAAGCGGTAGGCCGATATTACGGACAAATGCTCAAATTTAAGGTAATTTCCCACGTCAAAGGATTCACCGTCGTACTCCACAAAGGCACCGAAGCGTGCTCCGTCGAACCGAAGGGACGCCCCATAATCAACATGGAAAAATGAGCCCTGATTCACAAGAGAGCCCAACCCTGAAATAGACAACGGCTTTTTCATAAGGGCTAGCCCCGCCTTATAGCGATTACATGTCCAGCTTTCTTGGCCCGGGAGAATGTCCACCGACACCCCATACCCCAGCCCCCCGACAATCCATGAATGTGCCACCGCGGTTTCCACCTCGGAATACACCTGCCGATAAAGGGTATCCATTTCTGCGTAGGAGCCCAAAAACGCAATGCGGAAATGTCCAAGCCCCATTTCGCCAGCCGCACCCGCCACCTGCAATGACGCCTCCGGCACCCGTGCATAGGCCAGCCCAAATCCAGCAATTTCACCTTCGCCCAAATAACGAGCGGGAGAAGACCTGTATCCCGGCAATCCCGCAAGCGCCAAGGAGCCCCCTGGATTTTGGACGAATTCTCCGGGAAAATCCATAGCCAAAGCAAGAGACGCCATCCATACCATTAATAAAAGGACTCCCTTCATTCACGGCCTCACCAACAAACCCACCAGCTTTTCATAGCGTCCCGACGACAGGGAGATATAGGCTACTCCTATACCCGACAGGTGTTGCAACGGGACATTCAACCAGGCGTTGGTATAGGGCGACACCTCCATTTTCCATTGTTCCCGCCCTGTCGAATCCAGCAGTTTCAACGACACCGGCACTTCTGCTTCTACATAAACCCGCAAAGGAGTCTTGTTCAGCCGCACCACCCGAGTCGACAACTTGAAGCTAAACGGAGCCTTGGACGCCTGTTTAGAGTTTCCCCGGTAGCTAGGCATTCCCTCTTCAGAAGCACTCTGGAATCCCGGAGTGTTCTCCGCTCGAAGAGTCCGGGGGTTGAACCCCGATGGGCAAGCCACAGTCTTCTTGTCCCAGGCTACACTATCAATTACGGAATCCCCCTTGCAAATCGCAATAGACCCCGCCGTATTGTTCAAGTACCCCATGGCATACTGAATGAGCCGCACATCCTTGAACCCGAGGTATTCCCGCAAAAGCAACGTATCCCTAGAAAAAAGAATCGTTTCGTAGGGAGCAATAGAATCCCGCCCCCGGCTCTTGCCCACGCTCCAGTTCTTGGCCCGGTTGCAAAAACGATACTCCCCTATAGGGAGCGACCGCCCCGATGCATTGTAGACCTCGACCCACTCGGGCTCCGGTTCTGCGGGGCAATGGTGAATTTCAGTAAAATAGAGCTCCGGGACATCGGCGAAAGCCTTGGTACAAAGTGCGAAGCCACAAAGCAAAAAAACTACGCCAACGCGCAGAATCAATCTTTTTTTCATGGAACCCCCTAGGGGGTTGCTGCCCTTAGCCAGTCAAGCCGGCGCCATGTTTTAGGGGCAGGGCGTTACCTTGGATCCGTTAGTCGACGGTATATCCGTTAGGCAACATATAGGCAAGCGGGTTCACAGGGCTATTGCGGACCCAGACCTCGTAATGGAGGTGGGGACCCACGGAGCGGCCGGTGTTACCCATATAACCAATCACCTGGTAACGGTGCAAGTACTGACCCGGATGAACAATAGACAGCTGCATATGACCGTAGCGAGTCTTGATGCCATTTCCGTGATCAATCGTTACATAGTTACCGAAGGTCGAACTCATCTGGGACACTTCTACCACACCATCGGCAGCGGCGTAAATCGGTGTCCAGCGTTCGTTTGCGATATCCACACCCTGGTGCATCTTGCCGATTTCGCCCGTGACCGGATGGATACGGGGACCGAATGCCGAGGCATAACGGCCATTAGTCGGAGAGATAGACGGGATAAAGCGCCACATATAGTGCTTTTGGCCCATGAACTTGTTCAGTGTGCGGAAAGAGGAATCGTTATTCGCGAGCTTGCCCTGAATGCGGTGGGCCGTTTCGCCCAGAATGGACATGCGTTCATAGACAGGAGAAGTCTTGCGAAGCAAAAGGGAATTGGGGCTCACAGAACCACCCGTACCCAGCTCACGGGAAGCCTCGTCCTGCACGGGCAGTCCAAAGCTCGCATAAAGGCGATTTTCATCAGAAAAGAAAGAAGCCGCAGTATTCGACAGGTAATCCAGGGTTCCCTGGATTTGCGACATTTCCTTGTCCAGCTTCTGACGTTCGTTCAACTGGTGGTTCAGGACACCGTCATAGACGGTGGTCGATACCATCTGGATCACAAACAATACCACACCGATCAAAACGAAGAACCGCAACACGGGCCATGCCTTGAACAAGAACGCCGGCAAGTGGACGGTCATGGACTTCGAGGAGTTCTGGAAGTGTATGGTTGTCTTGTAAAAATTCACGAGCGGAAAGATAGCAAAAAGGTCCTAAATGGCAACGTTAAATAGTGTGACGGGAGTCATACGGGGGGTAACGTTGGCAAAAATTGGCCTTTTTAGCCTAAAAACGGCAAAAAAGCTCTTTCCATGAAAGGAAAAAGTAACATTTTGAAGGGCTAAAAAATGGGAATTTTTACACTTCGTTATCGATATCCACAAAGCGGGCCGGTATATCCAGTTCGGCCTGAATTTTGGCAGCCAAGGCCCGGACGCCGAAGATTTCGGTACGATGGTGACCGCAGCTGAGCAAGTTGAAGCCGAGCTCTTCGCAGGTGATAGGAACCGCTTCCTTGATTTCACCAGTCACGAAGGCATCGCAGCCCAGGGCAATAGCTTCTTCGATGGCGGGGGCTCCGGCCGAGCCGCTGCAGACAGCAACCTTCTTGATAGTTTCTTTGCCGTACATGAGGGAGTGCTGCACCCCGTGTTCGAATACGCCACAGGCAAGTTCCTCGAAAGCTTCGCGGGCGATCGGTTCTTCAAACTCACCCACGACCCCGATGGTCCTTTCTCCTTCGCGGAGGAACCCTTCGATGTTTTCAAGGCCAAATTCCTTGGCTATCAGAACATTATTGCCTACTTCCATGTGGCCGTCGAGGGGCAGGTGGAAGCCATAAAGGGAAATTCCGTTCTGCATAAGGCGGCGCATGCGCTCGCCAAATTTGCCGACCAACCGGCAATTTTCGCCTTTCCAGAAACCGTTCGGGTGGTGGACGATAATGCAGTCGGCCTTATTTTCGATGGCGGCATCGATAAGGCGGTCCCTGAAAGAGACACCCGTGACGATGCGCGAGACCTTATCGGAGGCCTCGACGCAAAGACCGTCAACGCAGTAGTCCTTGAACATTTTCGGTTCAAGCAGGTTATCGAGCCATGTCGAAAATTCGGAAATTTGCATCGGGTACCTCGTTTTTTTTAGAAATATAAATAAAGTCGGCCCTATAATCTACCAAATCGGCCCTTGAGCTTGGCGAGGGCATCGTCTTCGATAATTTCTTCGGAATCGTCGCCTTTTCGCTTGAATTTGAGGATTTCAAAGTCCTCTAGCATGGCGCAGGCCTGCAGGTAAAGTTCCGGGAATTCGGTATCGTCGGGCGTGAGGCGCTCCATTTTCGAGAGCAAGTCGCGGGCGTTTTTGAGTTCGTGGTCCTTCATGAAACGGGACTTGAGGAAAGGGCGGAACTTTTCGCGAAGCGTGCGCACCGAGAGTTCGGGGCGGCTTACCCCAGGCTGGGCAAAAATCGTGCCAGCAACACAGCTCAAAAGGCAAAGGCGCTCAAAAAGAGTCGTCTCTTTGTCAGAGGTATAGAGGGCGATAATCTTGCCGATGGACTTATGGTTTGCTGTCAAGACGCTCAGGGAATCGCGGGCATGGTCGCCGCCTTGGCGCACAGCGACCGAGAATTCACGGAGCATGTCCCAGAAGACAACGAAGGCTTCGGCGCCGAGCAGGGCCGATTCGTAAGTGGCACGCACTAGGGCGAGGCGCGTTTCGTCATCTTCGCTGCGGGAGGATACCGCGAGATTTTTAAAATCGTTGATTTTCTTGCCGCGGGAGAATTCTAGGCCCGAGAAACGCACGCACCGATTTGCATCCAAGTTATCCGCGGCGAGGGACTTGAGGACCCAAGACGAATTCGGAATTCGGAATTCGGAATTCGGAATTCCCATTTCAAGTCGTGAAATAAGCGTTTCTAATGAAGATACCCCTTCATTATTCATTTTTAATTGTTCATTATTTTCCACACGTTTGCGGAAGTTCTGCCAGAAGGCAGATTCTTCAGAGGTCATCAGGGCGGACTCGCCGAGACGCCAGCCAAAGCGCATGTCATCCAAGGCAAAATCAATGCCAAAAGTGACAACGACCGGACGCACCGCCAGGAACAGGCGGAAGCTCCCCCACTCGGGATTGAGTTCGACGGCGAATTTTTCCTGGAAACCCTGCTTAAAGATTTTGGCATGCAAGCGCAGGTGGTTTTCTTTTTCAGGCGTGACCGTCGGAATATCGCAATCCAGCTGCTTCATGCCGGCGAAAACTTCGTACAGGAGCAGGAGCGGAGCCTTGTGCGGATTCGCCTTCAACTTGTCGCAGAAGGCATCGTCGATAAAGGTGCGGCGGTTTTCCAGTTGCTTCTTGGCGGCCTTCGGCATTTCACGGATAATCGATTCTGCCATCCATTCGCGCCACTGGTGAATCGACAGGGCGAGTTTAGCGGGCGTCACCTGCGGGAGCATGTCGTAAGGCAAGTCGAGGGTTATGCCGTCGTATTCCTTGGTCGCGTCAAAAACCATCTCGCCCACGACCATGCGACTAGAACCGTCGAGACCTTCGACGCGGAACTGCTCGATACTGCCACCAGGCAAATTCGGAATTCTGATTTCAGATTTCGGAGTTTTCGTCAGTGGAATTTTCACACCGAATTTTTTTAAATCAGTTCTGAATTCCGAATTCTGAACTCCGAACTCATTTTGGTCGAGCCAGAATTTCGCATCAAATTTCAGGAACTGGTCGGTGTGTTCGGCAATGTAGTCGCGGAGGGTCTTGATAGAATTTACCCGCGGGGCGATGCGCACATAGTAATCGACCAGGGCGTCTTCGCTCGGAGCAAGGCCGAATTGGCGTTTGCGGGCTTCGAGGCCATGCAAGTCTTCGACCACACGCTCGTTTTGCTTCATGAAGGGGAACGGGCGCGCCATCTGACCGAGCACCACGGCCTCGCGCCAGAAAATTTCGGCACATTCGTCGGGGTTCACGCGGGCGTAATCCACTCGGTGACCGCGGCAAATCACGAGACCTCTGAAACTCACTTCTTCAACCGCTTCCACGAAGCCGCGTTCCTGGTTCCACATCGGCGAATACCAGCGGCGGGTGCAGAAAGGTTCTGCCACCTGCATAATCCATTCCGGCTTGATTTCAGCAGCCTTGTTCAGGAAGATGCGACTCGTTTCGCGGACTTCGGCGCTAAAGAGCCATTCCACACTCTTGCCGTACAAATCGCTACCGGGGAACACATGCGTTTCGCGACCGCTCACCAGTCGGTAGCAACCGTTTTCGATATCGCGGCGGGCAATGCCACCGAGGAATCCCGAAAGCAGCGCCACATGCAAGTTGTCGCGGTGGAAGGAATCCAGCGGACACACGCGATTTTCGTATTTCACATCGAGAATGCGGCCAAATTGCTCGTAAAGGTCAATCCATTCGCGGCAACGCAAGAAATGCAGGCTGAACTTGTCGCAGAATTTGCGCAACTTGTTCCAGGATTTTCCGTCCCATTCTGCGCAGAAGGCGTTCCACATGCACACAAAAGTCAAAAAGTCGCTCTTGTGGCCCGCAAATTTGCGGTGCAGCTGACGGATTCGGGTACGTTCCGGCTCCTCGCTTGGCACCACGCGCGGGTCTTGAATGCTGAGAGCCGAGCATACAATCAGCGCCGGCTGCAGCACGCCCGCTTCTCGGGCACGCAACAAAACCGCCGAAAGCGCCACGTCCATCGGGAGGCGGGTCATTTCACGACCAAGTTTTGTGACATGGCCCGTAGAATTGTCCGCAGTCAAGGCGCCAAGTTCAAAAAGCGTCTTGTAGGCGCCACGGAAAGCAGAATGCGGCGGCGACTGCAAAAACGGGAAATTTTCGAGCTCCAGCCCGAGGCTGCGCAACTGCAGCACCACGTTCGCGAGATTACTGCGCCGGATTTCCGGCTCCGTAAACTCGTCTCGCTTCTCAAAATCCTCAGGCGAATAAAGCCGAATGCACACGCCAGGCTTCACGCGCCCCGCGCGCCCTGTGCGCTGCCGGGCACTCGCTTTCGAAATGTCTTCTACCGGCAGGCCCTGAATTCTCGACTGCGCATTGTAACGAGAAATTCGCGCCATGCCCGTATCGACCACGTAGGCAATCCCCGGAATCGTAAGCGAGGTTTCGGCGATGTTCGTCGCGAGCACCACACGAGTCTTGCCCGTATTCTTGAAAATGCGGCACTGTTCATCGGGGCTCATGCGGCCATAAAGCGGCAAAATATCAAAGCTTGCCGAATCGAGTTCGTGCGCTAGCTCCCCCGCTAAATCCTGAATATCGCGTTCCGTCGGCAAAAAGCAAAGCAGATGGTCGCGGTGGCGGGTTTCAAGGTCAAGAATTGCATCTCGGGCTTCATCGAGCAAGCCGGAATCACCCTTGCCGCTAATGTCGCGAAGATCCTTCGACTTCATGCCTGACGGCATTTCGCTCAGGATGACACCACTCTCTCGTCTTTCGTCTCTCGTCTCTCGTCTGAAGTAATACTCGACATCCACCGGGTACGTGCGACCCTCGGCTTCCATCACGCAGCTATTATCGTAAAACTCTTCAAAAAGCTTAGCATCGAGCGTCGCAGATGCCACAATCAGCTTAAATTCGGGGCGTTCCGCCAGGACCGTCTTGAAAATACCGAGCAAGATATCGATATTCAGCGAACGTTCGTGGGCTTCGTCAATCACAATCGCCGAATACTGTCGGAAAAGCCTATCGCGGCGGAATTCCTGCAGCAAGATACCGTCGGTCATCACCTTAATGGGGGCAGCACTATCGCCTTGCTCCCAGAAACGGATCTTGGTGCTGACGAGTGATTCGTCCTTGAGCTCTTCACGCAAGCGGTCCGCAATGGAAATCGCAGCCAAGCGCCTCGGTTCCGTCACGCCGATTTTGAACTGTTGTGGTTCTAGATCCTTCGACTTCGAACCTTGCGGTTCTCCGCTCAGGATGACATCAGCGTCATCGCGAGCATCTTTGATGCGAAGCAATCCATTTTCAGAATTCGATCCGAATTCTGAATTCCGAATTCCGAATTCTAACAGGAATTTCGGCAACTGCGTCGACTTACCCGAACCGGTATCCGCCTTGACAATCACCACCTGATGTTTTTCAAGCAACTCAAAAAATTCTTCCCGATGTTCAACAACAGGAAGTTCCGGATATTCTATTTTCAAGTTCTGATAAGACATGCTCGATGTGAAATGTGGGCGGCTACGCCGCAATGTGTAATGTGAAACGACTTCGTCGCAATGTGAAGAGTGAGATGTATAAAGACTAATTCAGCATCTCACATTTCACACTCCACATCCCACATTATTCCTTGATATGTCCGCACTTGTCGCAGGTAAGCTTGTAGCTGTTATCGGGGTCAACAACCATCACACCGTCGCATTCCGGCACTTCGCACGGGAGTTCACCCGGCATCACTTCGCGGTAAGTCTCTTTTTCGGCCATGTTATTCTCCGATTTCCTTCAAGTATCTAGCCAACGCGTCTTGCCAAGTCGGGAGCGGCTTGAAACCATTTTCGACCAATTTACTCTTGTCGAGGCGGCTGTTGAAGGGACGTGCAGCCTTGCTTAAGCCATATTCGGCGGTGGTCACCGGCAACACCTTCGTAGCAAGGCCAGCCTGCTTGTAGATTTCGCAAGTGAAATCGTACCAGCTGATGTATCCGCCTTCGTTGGTGGCATGATAGTAGCCGTACTTTTCGGTTTCGTTCATGTCAATGAGCAAACGCGAAAGGTCGAGCGTATAGGTCGGCGTACCAATCTGGTCGTTCACCACGCGCACGGTATCGTGAGTCTTACCCACATTGAGCATGGTCTTGATAAAATTCTTGCCGTTGAGGCCGAACACCCAAGCGATACGCACGATAAAATACTTTTCAAGCGTATTGGCGACAGCGAGTTCGCCTTCGAGCTTGGTCTGGCCGTAAACGTTGAGAGGCTTGTAATCCTTGCAGTCGGGTTTCCAGGGTTCCGTGCCCTGACCGTTGAACACATAGTCGGTGCTGATGTAGGTCATCTTGCAGCCCAGGCGTTTGCAGGCGTCGGCAATGTTTTGGGTACCACCCGCGTTCACGGCGCGGACCTTTGCCACGTTAGCATCATCTTCGGCCATGTCAACCGCAGTCCAAGCGGCACAGTGAATCACGGCGTCGGGCTTGATTTCAGAAAGAGCCTTATCGACTGCAACAGAGTCTGTAATGTCGAGTTGCACATAAGGCATCGTGGTCACGGCAGAACCATCGGCCACACCACTGTAGGCAGGAGCCATATCGGAACCAACACCCGTATGGCCACGCTTTGCAAGTTCATTCATTACATCATGGCCCAGCTGGCCACCCACACCCGTCACAAAGAATTTCATGATTTATACCTCATCACAAAAAATAAAAAGTTATTAGTTACCAGTCAGTCCTTTCTTACTCGAATTAAATAAAAAGCCTTATTTTTATTGTTTGTAATAAGATTGAATCGCCTATATAAGAAAACGTCTTGCATTCGCAAGACGTTCCTCATCCACAATATAGGAGCATTTGGATGTTAAGATTTAGCGAGTCACGCGAACCTGCTGGAACTTGCTTCCCTGCTTGACCATGTAGATTCCAGCCTTCTGGAACTTGGCGAGGAGAGCTTCAGCAATGGAAGCGCCATTAGCAATGTCAACCTTGCCGAGATTACGACCCTGCATGTCAAACACCTGGAAGGTCTTGCCAGCAGCATTCAGGCGGAGGTCGGCTGCGATAGCCTGCGGATCGCCACCTTCGGAACCCGGTGCAGCATTGGTGAAGACCAGCTTGACGTCACTAATCTTGACTGCACCTGTAGTTTGTCCCAAATTGAAGGCAAACTGAGCAGCATCATCAGAATCATCTTCCATAGCAAAGATAAATGTGTATTCCTTTTCCGTAGTGGTGATATCAAATTCCTTAGTGGCGTATGCACCCCAGGGGTCTACGGATTGTTGGAAATTAACTTCAATCTTGCGGTCAACATCAGCGCTAGCCTTAAAGGTCAACTTGTACTTCATGCCCTTATCAAGAGCCAGATTGTACTGAACAAGCTGCGGCTGGTAAGTTTCTGCACCAATAGTGGTAACGTCAACCGTAGCCGTGCCACCAGAAACAGAAGTCTTTGCAGCAGAGTTACCCCAGTTTGTACCCTGACCCAGGAACCAAGATGCATCTTGGCTTGTAGAAATCACGCTGCCGCTAGAGAAATCACCATCCTTAAGAAGGTTCACTGTGGTTTCGCCAATCAATTCAAACTTGGCGACCACAGACTTTTCCTTGTCCATGGTTACAGAAATGGTTTCGTCAGAGCCGGTAACAGCACCTTCCCAACCCACAAACTTCCAGCCTTCGTTGGCTTTGGCGGTGAGCTGTACAGTTGTTTTGGGAGCATAATAGTTAGCGCTCGGGCTCTTTGTCACAGTACCTGCAGCAGCCGGAGATGCAGTTACATTGAGGGCAAGTTCATCGGCACTGCCACCGATTTTCAGCAGGTTCTTCTTAAC
>JAFZOV010000086.1 GCA_017550445.1 Fibrobacter sp. | reverse complement strand
GCCATCGAGGTGGGTGGTAATGGAGGCGGTTGCCGGACGGACTTCGCTGAGCTTTGCGAGCGGGTCCACCTTTACGTGGAGGTTGCCGTCGGCACCGTGAATTTCGAAGCGGTAGAGTTCGCCTTCGCCAATGTTCGGGATAAAGATTTCCCAAATGCCGGTGGAACCCAGCATGCGCATCTGGTGGCGGCGGCCGTCCCAGCTGTTGAAGTTGCCGACCACGGAGACTGCACGGGCGTTAGGAGCCCAAACAGCAAAGTGGACGCCCTTGAATCCTTGGTGTTCTACGAGGTTTGCGCCCAGTTTGCGGTACAGTTCATAATGAGTACCGGTGGTAATGAGGTGGCGGTCAAAGTCGCTCAATACAGGGAGGAATGCGTATGGGTCGGTAAGCGTGTATTCGTTGCCGTCGGCCTGATCGATAATCAGGTTGTAGAAGAAAGGTTCGTATTCCTTGTCGAGAATGGCTTCGAAAAATCCCGTGTCGCCAAGCTTCATGAAATCGAATTCAAATTCGCCATCGCAAGATTCGCCGCGGATAAAGCTAGCCTGCGGCTGGTAAGTACGAATCACTGTCTTCACTCCGCGGTCCGTATTCAGCGGGTGCAGACCTAAAATCGAGAACGGATCCTTTGTATTAAAATCCCAAATGGCACGCATGTCTTCCGAAGTCAAACTCGTGAAGTCATTCCATTCCATATCATACTCCTGTAAAACACCTTGTTATAGTGTCGTAAATATAACTTAATCGTAAAAATAATAAGCTTTTGCAATTCTATATTTGGGTCATGTACAGGCGAGTCCTAACAATTCAAGATATTTCGTGTTTTGGGCAATGTTCCCTTACGGTAGCGTTGCCGATTATTTCTGCGTGCGGTGTAGAGACGGCTGTGCTGCCGTCGGCAATTCTTTCGACTCATACAGGTGGCTTTACGGGCTGGACTTTCCAGGACCTGACCAAGGAAATGTTGCCCATCAGTGAGCACTGGAAATCCATTGACGTCCGCTTTGACGCTTTCTATACCGGTTATCTGGGTTCCATTGAGCAAATTAACATGGTGAAGCACATCATGGAAACCAACGGTGTCGATGGTGCCATGCGTGTGGTAGACCCGGCCATGGCCGATAACGGTGCGCTTTACCCCGGTTTCAATATGGAATTCGTGGCCGCCATGAAGGACTTGTGCGCCCATGCCGACGTTTTGCTCCCGAACATGACCGAAGCCTGCATGCTGACGGATACGGAATACAGCGAAAACGTGGACCGCGCCACGGCTGAAAACCTCTGCAAAAAGATTTGCGAACTGGGTACCGGTTCCGTGGTATTGACTGGCGTTGGCTTCCGTCCGGGTTATACGGGCGTGCTGCTTTACGATGGCAAGGAATTCAATTACTACGAACACCGCAAGATTACCAAGGGCTTTAACGGTACGGGCGACTGCTATGCCTCGGCCTTTGTGGGCTCCTTGCTGCGCGGACGTTCCATGGTCGATGCCGCCCGAATTGCGGCGGACTTCGTGCTGGAATGCATCGAAAAGACCTACGAAGATAAATCCCACTGGTATGGCGTGAAGTTTGAACTGGCGCTCCCGAGCTTGATTAAGAATTTGGCGAACGAATAGGAGTTTTTATGGCAATTGCAATGGAAGAAACTGTTGAGCCGATGCAGTTTACGCAGGTGTTCAAGGTGACGCCTGAAATGATTGATGACAATCATCACTTTAATAACGTGTGGTCGGTGCAGTGGATTCAGGATATCGCCATCGCCCATTCCGATTCTGTTGGCGGTACCGCTTTGATGCGCGAACAGGGCGCTGGCTGGATGATTCACGTGCAGCACGTGGAATACAAGAACCAGGCCTTCTTGGGTGACGAAATCCGCGGAACCACGTGGGTGGCTGCTTACGGTAAAGTGGCTAGCTTGCGTAAGTGTCGCTTTGAACGCGTCTCTGACGGCAAGGTGATTTTTGAATCCGAAACCCAGTGGGTGCTTGTGGACATGAAACGCGGTCGCCCCATGGCCATCACCGACGAAATGAAAAAGCTTTACGTCGGGCACTAAAATTGTCTTGAGTTGTCTTCCCCGCGAAAGCGGGGATCTCCTTTACTCGCTAAATAATTTCATGCACTTTGTTGCAATTCGCTGGAGCCGAGCGCGCCAGCTTTTTTCGTTGGCCTTGTGGTAGGGCGGGTAGAAGAACTGCATGGTGTCGAATGCACCTTGGCGCATTACGTTGCGTTCGTGACTGAATGTCTTGAAGCCGTAAATGCCGTGGTAGTTGCCGGTACCGCTCATGCCTACGCCGCCGAAGGGAACCGAATTGTTTGCGATTTGCAGAATGCAGTGGTTCACGCAGGCGGAGCCCGACGTGGTGCGGGCAATGACTTCGTTGATCTTGTTTTCTGCTTTCCCGAAAACATACAAGGCCAGCGGCTTGGGGCGGGCCTGCACGAATTGAATGGCTTCGTCCAGATTTTCGTAAGCGATAATCGGGAGAATGGGTCCGAAAATTTCGGAATCCATGATGTGCATGTCGGCGGTGACTCCCGTGAGAATGGTCGCGGGCGTGTAGCGCTTCTCGATGTCTTCGGGCTTGAATTGCGCGCCAATGACAGCAGTTGCTCCCTTGACGATGGCATCTTGAATCAACGCCTGGTGACGCTCGACGGTGCGGCTTTCTACGATGTGCACGAAGTTTTCAGAAAGGCGGCGAGCGTCTTCTGAATTGCCGTACATTTGCTCGATGTTCTTTGCAATTTCTTGGGCCAGCGGTTGAACCAACTTTGCCGGACAAAGCATGTAGTCCGGCGCGATGCAGGTCTGGCCTGCGTTCAGGCACTTGGCCCAGGCGATTTTCTTGGCGGCATCCTTGATTTTTACTTCATCGAGAATGATGGCCGGGGATTTTCCGCCGAGTTCAAGGGTTATGCTGGCGTGTACTTTTGCGGCACATTCGGCCACATGTGCGCCCACATTCGGGCTACCCGTAAAGAATACGTGGTCGAAGGGGAGGGCCAGCAACTTGTCGCCGATTTCGGCTCCAGCGCCCTGTACGACGGCGACTTCGTTTTGCGGGAAAACTTCTTTAATGATGGATTCAAGGACTTCGGCAACGTGGGGCGTCTTGTGGCTCGGTTTTGCGATGACCACGTTCCCTGCGGCAATGGCGGCGACAATGGGAGTGAGGAACAGCAAGAAGGGGTAGTTCCACGGTGCCATAATCAGCACGCGGCCCTTGGGCTCGAAATGGCTCACGTTCTGGTTAGTGGGGAAGAGGGGACTCCAGCGGCCTTCCTTGTCTTCCATCCATTCGTCAAGGTGAGCAACGGTATGGTCTATTTCTTGGAGGGCGGGGAATACTTCGCTGAGCCAGGCTTCGGTTTTCGGTTTGTGAAAATCGGTCCATACGGCATCGTAGAATTCTTGCTGTCGTGCTACAATGACTTTGCGGAGTTTCAAAATCTTCGCGATACGTTCCTTGGCAGTTGTCTTTGCGACTGTCCAGCGATTTTTCCCTTGTTCTTCGAATAGATTGTTTAATTGTTCATTTGTCATAATAAGCCCTTGCAGTGCAATATAATTTTATAAATTAGAGTCATGGCTAGTTTGATTGAATTCAAGGGTAAAAAGCCCGTTATCGGCGAACGCGTGTTTATCGCGGAAGGTGCCAAGGTCATTGGCGATGTAGAAATTGGCGATGATTCGTCGGTGTTCTACAATTCAGTTATCCGCGCAGATTTGGCCGAAATTCGCATTGGCAAGCGCACTAACATCCAGGACAATGTAACCATTCACCTTTCGACGGGTGTCGGTGTCCATGTGGGTGACGACGTGACGGTGGGGCATAATGCCATTTTGCATGCTTGCGATGTGGATGACCACGTGCTGGTGGGTATGGGCGCAATCCTCATGGATGGCGTGCATATCAAGTCGAATAGCGTCGTGGCAGCCGGTGCGGTGGTGACGCAGAATAAGGAATTCCCGGAACGCAGCCTGATTGTGGGTGCTCCGGCCCATGTGGTGCGTGAACTTACCGAAGACGAAATTCGCAAATTCCATGAAAATGCGGAGCACTATTTGGCAATTAAAGACGAGTTGAGAAACTCTTAACGCTTTTTTGCTATAAATAACTTTGCATTGAGCTCGAACTCCGATATAATTATATTTTACGTGTAGATGTATAAGTTTGTCTTTCTCATTAATCCGATTAGTGGCGGCGGCCAGGGCAAGGTGATTCACCAGTATTTGCCCGAAATTATGTCTTCTTTGAATTACACAGAAGACCAGTGGAAGGCCGAATTTACCAATATCGAAGGGTTAGACAATCAAATCAGGGATGCCCTTGCAAATACCGAAAAGCTGGTGGCCGTCGGTGGCGATGGAACCGTTTCTTCGGTGCTTTCGGTGATGGTGTCCTCGGAATACGCGAAATCTGTAAAAATTGGCCTGATTCCGCTGGGTACTGGCAATGACCTTGCCCGCGTGCTGAATCTTTACAAGCCTTATGTGGATAAGGGCCTCCTGTTCCTGGTGCGTCGCTTGCTGCAGGCGAAGGCGCGTCCCTTCGACATTTGGAAGGTGAACGGGAAACTGGCCTTTGCCAACTATTTTTCGGGCGGTATCGATGCCCGAATCGCTCACGATTTTAACCGTGCCCGCGCCAATGGCGAATTCAATTCGAATTCCGTGCTGGTGAACAAGCTGCACTATGTCAAGAGTTTCTTTGCGGATCGTTCCTACGCCCTCAAGAAAGGCAAACTTTCGTTTGTGGACGCCGAGGGGCGCAGCTGGCAGAAAGTTCTGGACGGTCATCGCACCGTAATCGTGGGCAATATCCCGAGTTTTGCAAGCGGTGCCAATCCCTTCTACAAGTCGGACATGGCAGACGGCCTGCTGGAAATTGTATGCGTGCCGAACATGTTCAGGTTCTTGCTGGCCATTGCTGTCGGAAACCTGCCTGTCATCGGGAATCTGGTCAAGAAGTATTTCATCAAGACTCGTAAGGCAAAATCCATTAAGTTGGAGTTTGCCGAAGACGAATTCTTGCAGCTCGACGGCGAAGATTTGAGCGGCAAGCTTGGCGGCCATGTAGATATCGACTTTGCTTGCAAAGTCCAGATTATGGCGCTGGGGGAGTGATGTTTTCGGTTGAAGCCATCCTCGAATACCTGCGTACAAGTGAATCTATGGAATGTAAGGTCTTGCGGAAATCGCAGGACAATGGAAATTTGACGGGCTTTGCCGCCCTTTCTCAGGCTACCGAAAGCGATGTGAGTTTTTGGGTGGGCCGCGTCGAAAGCGTGACGCATGCCAACGGGCCCTCTAACGATGAACTTTTGAAGGTGCAGGCAGGGCTTCTGTTTGTGCCGATGGATTTGGCGAAGTCGGCGAAAAAGTCTGCTAAGGCTGCCGATGCGCCGTTTCCGTATGTGAAAAACCTGGTGGCGGTTGCCGAACCTTACCACGCCATGGTCAAGTTCCTCGAACATTTTGTGGGGAATGGCTTTAATGACAATAT
Organism: Fibrobacter sp.; assembly: GCA_017550445.1. The sequence continues at coordinate 3,197 of JAFZOV010000086.1, read as the reverse complement.
GGAAGCTGGCGTGAAGTTTGACGCTGGCGTGGGCTATGGCGAAACTGGCCCTTGGATTCATCCGACTGCCGTGGTAGAAGGCTTTGTTGACGAAGGCTGCTTTGTGGGCCCGGGCTGCGTCGTGATGCGCGGAGCCAGTATCGGCCGTAATTGCCGCCTAGAATCGAACGTGACCATCTACCCGAATGTGGTAGTAGGCGAAGGCTGCATCTTTCAGGCGGGAGTCGTTGTCGGTAGCCGTGGGTTTGGATTCTACGAGCACGATGGTGAACGCCGCATGGTGCCGCATTTTGCGGGTGTCCGAATCGGGAACCGCTGCAGCTTTGGCGCAAATACCGTTGTCGCGGCTGGATTTATCTCTCCCACTACGATTGGCGACAACTGCCACTTGGATTCCATGGTTCAGATTGCGCACAATTGCGTTCTCGGCAACAACATTTACATGGCTTCGCAGACGGCTCTCGGTGGTACGACCATCCTCGAAGATGGAGTGCAGTTTGCGGGCGGAGCCAAGGCGGCTGGCCACTTGACCGTGGGCAAGAATGCTATCGTTACTGCGAAAGCGGGTGTCACCAAGAGTGTGCCTGCAGGCAAGACCGTGGCTGGTTTCCCGGCCATCGATATCGAAATCTGGCGTCGTCAAATGGTTGAACTCCGCCTGATGGCGAAGAAAAACCTGAAGTAACTCGCAGTTTTCTATTTTATACTGCGTAAATGTCTAACGAAATTGTTTTTAAATCTCGCAGTCTGAGTTTCGGGCAGACTTCTGTGTCGGTGGAACCGCTTGAAAAGGACCCGCAGAAAACTCCCTATGTAGATTGGAATGTGGGCGGCAAGCCATTTTACCGCTCCGATTGCCCCAAGCTCTTTTCGGATTTGGAATTCACGGTGCGCCGAACGGCGGGCTATTCCTTGCGCGACTCTGCGCAGTCGAAGGATTCGCTCACGCTTTGGTCGCCGGAGCATTTGGCCCCTGTTTTCTTGATGTGGCCGCACCGACGCTTCCGCGTGAATCTTGTGGATGCCGCCCAGCCCGAAGTCCCCATGATGGACGGCTCTGCGATTCCGTTCTTCTGCCAGCTCCGTCGCTTTTGCGGCGCGCCCGAAGAATTGCTCTTTTACGATGCCCCGGTTCACGCCGAATGGGATCTTTGCTGTGGCGACAAGCCCGCGTTTGGCCACGTGCGTATCACTCCCGCTGAAACCTTTGAAGTGGAATACGTGCTGGACCGCAATACCGCCCGCGACGGTTACGAATTGCATTCGGCCGCATCCGTTTCCATTTATTCGCCCGAGAACCTGTATCAGATTTTCATGGCCCGCACCTTTATCCACCAGGTAGAACTGGACCGCGCCCGTGCGGCAGGCCTGCTTGCCGGTGTCGATGAATCTTGCGGCCTCTTGCTCGATGCGGGGGATTGCGCTCAAAATAGTGTGTGCTCCACCAAATTCCGCATTGCAAACGAACCTGCGATGCATAAAATACTAGATTTGATTGGAGACTTAAGTTTTATTTGTCCGGCCCTTCCCAGGGTCAGAATCGAAATCACCAACGGTGGGCATACCTCCCACCACCAAATCATGGAGAAAATCATTCCTTATGTCAATGCTGGAATCTTTACCCAAGTCTAACGTCGATGGAATCCTTTATGATGCCGAAGTCGTTCACAGCGTGCTTCCGCAGAAGGCTCCGTTTGCCTTTGTCGATGAAATCTTGAGCCTTGATGCAGAAAACATGGAAATCGTTGCCAAGTGGCACTTGACCGGTGAAGAAGGTTTTCTCAAGGGACATTTCCCTGGCAATCCGGTGCTCCCGGGCGTGATTCAGATTGAATCCATGGCTCAGGCTGCCACGCTTTTGACCATGATCGGTCGCGAAGCCGAAACCACTGGCAAGCGCCCCGCCTTCATGGGTGTGGAAAACTGCCGTTTCCGCGCTCCGGTGATTCCGAAGGCCGAAATCGTGCTCAAGGCCAAGCTCATCATGGCTCGCCATGGCATTTACAAGTACAGCGGCGAACTCCTGACCGTCGATGCCGAAGGTAAAGAAACCCTTTGCACCAAGGCTGACTTCAGCGCCGCCATGGTCTAATTCACTTTTAACGAATATAAAGAAAGCCGGGGTTTGCCCGGCTTTTTTGTGTCGTTATGTTATGCCCGGCTTGACCGGGCATCTCTATTTACGGATCAAGCAAATCGCCGCGGATCACTTCGACTTGGTCACCCACTAAACTGATGATGTTCGTCGGATTGATTTCGATGGGGCCGCAGTCCACCATCATGTCGACGGAATGTTCGAAGGTCTTCCAGATGTCATCCGGCTCGTACATGTCTTCTTCGGTGAGCTTGGCGGCCGTGCTCAGGATGGGCTTGTCAAAGTGCTGGAAAAGTTCCTTGAAGAACGGGTGCGTGGGCATTCTCACGCCGATTTCAGGGCGCTTCACATCCAGGCGGCGGGCGATGTGCGGGTCTGCCGGAAGAATAAAGGTGTAGGGCCCGGGCACGCGGGGCTTCATGATGTTGAAGGCGAAGTTGTCGACGCGGGCGTAATCGGTGGCCTTGCGGATGTCCGGAATAATGAGGGCCATGAAGAACTTTTTCATGGGCTTCTTGAGGGCATAAAGCTTGTGGATTGCCTTGGGCGATTCGGCGTTACAGCCAATCGCGTAACCAGATTCAGTGGGGTAGAGAACAAGACCGTCGTCTTCGAGGGCGGCAGCGGCAAGCTTCACGATTCTCGCTTGCGGATTTACTGGGTGTACTTCAAAACGCATGGCGATAAAATAGTAAAAACATAGGAAAATGCAATAGTTGATTTAATGGCCTAAAAACACATGTTTCTTGCTGTTCTGTCCGTCATTTTTTCTATTTTGTTAGCCGAAAAATATACGGAGTTTTTATGTCCAACTATTGTCCTGTTATCGGTCTTGAAATCCATTGCCAGCTCGCGACTAAAACCAAGATGTTCTGCGGCTGCGAAATCGAAGTGAATACGACCCCGAATAAGCACGTGTGCCCCGTTTGCCTCGGTATGCCCGGTGCCATGCCCGTTCCGAACAAGAAGGCTGTCGAATACGCCATTCGCCTGGGCCTCGCCCTGAACTGCGAAATCGACCTGAACGCCATGTGGACCCGTAAGAACTACTTCTACCCGGACCTGCCGAAGGGTTACCAGATTACCCAGACGGGCGGACTTC
>JAFZOV010000003.1 GCA_017550445.1 Fibrobacter sp. | reverse complement strand
GTTGACCTCGAGGGTATTCCTGTGGTCTTCCGTCGTGTAGCGTCCCACATTGTAATAGGTATTCGTCTCGACGATGGTCGCTTCCGGCAGACGCGAGGCAAGCAACTCTTTCACCCACGGACGCGGGATGATATTCGGTCCGTGGGGCTCTCCCGTATGCAGCTTGACGGCGACTTTTCCCGCAAGTATGCCGCTCACGCGGTCAAATGCTTTCTGCAGCCCTGCCGCCGAAAGGTCGCGGGTGAAATAGACGAAGGACTCCGGCCCTTTGCGCTCCTCATAGGGGATATAGTGGTCGCCGCCAGTACCGGCTTTTTTCTCCGTCGCCTTGCCGCTCCCTTCCTTCTTTTCCGCTGCCCCGGCGCAGCCCGGAAGTGCCACCGACGCCGCAGCCGCGCCCGCCAGCTTGATAAAATTCCTTCGTGTCAGTCCGCTCATCTTGCTCATCCTCCCGTGTAAAAATTCCTTTGCTGCATGATATAATACATTGTATCACGCGGTAACAAATACCGGTCAAGTGTTTTTTGAAAAAATCGCCCCGCGTCCGGTAAGGATTGCGAGGCGTTTTTTACAAGTCTCTTCAAAATTTCCGCTGTTCTGGCCATTTTTGTTTCCGGCTTTCAGGTATTCATCGACAGTTCCCTACTCGATGATGTAAGCGTTCACGATTTCGCCGAAGATGGTATAGCTTGCGTCCTTATTCGCCCAACAATTACTGCTGTCTACATCTTGGGGATAAAACTTTTCCCGAATCTCCGGCAGATAAAGATTCAAATCCTGAAGCTGCCGATAGATTACTTTGCATTCCAGCGTCAAGGGAAATTCTTTGATTCCCGGCACCTTCACCACATCGGAATCCACCAGTGTCAGGCCGTTTTCCTTTATTTTGTCCATCTTGTCGCCGTGGTTGCTGCCGCAAGCGCCGAGAATTTTCTTGTTGAAATTTCCCATAGGGATATTGACCGTAAATTCCGCGTTCTTATCCAACTGACTGATGGTGAAGCGATGCTCACGAATGTATGCGACGAACACAGGCCGATACCAAGTGGTTCCCATCGTGCCCCAGCCAATCGTCATGGTATTGATTTTACCCCCGGCCTTCGTCGTAAGAAGCACGCCTTCGGGAATCGCCTTCAGGATTTCATTCGCGTAGTTGATTGCCTCAATTTTCCTTTTGGTTGCCAATTTGATTCTCCTCCCTTTTGTCAAAACCTTTCCGAGCCTTTCGGCACCCATTTGCTCATTTGTTCCCGCAGATTGCGAAACTCGCCATCGGCAAAGAAGGTTCCGTCGCCGTTCGCATGAATGACTCGTTTGTCCGTGCAGTTTTTGTTTTCCCAAAGCTGCACGCCTTTGAATATAAGCAGCCCGTGCGCTTCCACATAGTCCTCCAGTACGCATTCTATGGCGGCAAGGCTTTCCGCGATCAACGGCGCTTTCACATGCTTGGCGGGCAGTTTGCCAAGACGGAACCGTTCAAACTTGTCGCATTCCGAGCCGTGAACGACGCCGACGCCGACCACAGTTTCCACCATGTCAAAGGTTGGCACGCAGATACAGCACTCCCTGCGCTTCAGCAATGTACCGAAGGATTCGTTCCACGCGCCCGTGGAAATGGCGATGTGCGGGGTAAAGTCCATCACCATTTGCCACGAGATCGTCATCACATTGTCGCGTTCCCCGTCATTCGTCGTGACGAGAAGGACAGCGCCGGATTCCAGATAAGTGAATGCTCGGCGGATATTTCCGCGCTTCAGAGCCATCGTCTTCCGCCTACATCAAATCCATCTTGTCCCAAAGGATGTTCCCCTTGTCGTCCAAATATTCCTCGTCCACATGTACCTTTTCCACCTTGCCG
>JAFZOV010000085.1 GCA_017550445.1 Fibrobacter sp. | reverse complement strand
TAAGGCGTTTAACATCGGCAAACAGCCAACGGAAAAAGGGATCATGCGCACGACGTGCATTGTTCATCTTTTCTGTCATATTTTTCCTTTTGGATAGTGTTACAATGTTCACGGAACCCAAAAATTTCAGAGAGCTCCTCTTTATAACACGCCGTTTTTCGAAAAACAGTTCAAAATTCCCCCTTCTTTTCGTGTAAAAAATTTAAAACAATGTTATTTCGAAGAAAATCGACATTTTCCCATAAAAAAAAGACATCCAAAATCTCTTGGATGCCTCGACATTCTATTTAGGACAAAAGCGAAAGACTAGTCTTCTTTCTTTTGGAGACCGATATCGATCTGGCCGAACTTGGCTTCGTAAGCCTTGAGGGTGGCGGCAAGCATAATGGCCAGACGCTTGGCGGTATACGGAGTCATCACCACGCGTTCGGCAATGTCGACATTCACCTTGCCCTGGTTCACATTCCAAGCCTTGTTAAGACCCAAAAGCATCATGATTTCTTCACGACCGCCCACCACGTTGGTAGCGTTCACATAAAGACTCTTCATATTGGAATCATTCCAGACCACTTCGGGCTGGGCAACGGATTCATTCTTTTCGTTAGTATTTTCTGCCATATAGAAAACCTCCAGTTGTAATATATTACATTCCCAAAAACGCGTCCGCAAATTTAACAAAAGCACCCCGATTAAATTGTTACAAAAAACTTATACAAGGTGTAAAATTAAACATACGTTGTATTCATTTTTGCATCTTGACATTTTATATAAAGAATTCTAAAATTCGCCTCGTTTTGGGATATTGAGTTACCGGAGGTCCAATGAATAAAAAGGATTGGTTTATTGTCGTTGCCGCTTTCATAGCAGCATCCTATTTTACAGCCTGTTCCGTAACAGATTCCGAAAACTCGGAATATTCCAAATGGACCTTTTCGGGCATGGTCATTGACGCATCGACCGGGCTTGCTCTCGAAGGCGCACAAATCACTTACCTCGACAACGATGGCGACATTGACACCACCGAAACCGACGAGAACGGGAACTTCTATATAAGCAACCTGCCATACGGTTCCAGGACCTTTACGTTCAATTACATTCGTGTCAACAAAAAAGACACTCTATATTATACACCGAAAGTTTTTGACGTTTCCAGTACAAACGAATCCAGCCACATGGAGGGCGTGGTCGCAAGCGCCTCGGCTGTTATACGGTTAAGCCCGCTCAATGCAGCCGTCACCGGCGAACTCTACATCAGTGATCCAGGTTCCGGCAAGAAAATTCCGGTTTCAGGCCTTTCGCTAAGCCTTTCGCACATCGATTCCAGCTACGTCAACCTTTTCCCGAAAACATTTTCTACAAAGACAGATTCCCTTGGCAAATTCACCTTTAAGAAGTTGCCCGCCGACACAGGCCTTGTGCTGAACGTAACCGACTACACCTACAAAAATGTCCGTTACCAGTTCTACGGAATTGCCCTCCCCAGGCTTGCCGCAGGCGCTACGCGCGACCTCGGGCGCGCCTACCTTGCCCAAGACACGCTGATTCCGCAAACGAAGAAGATTATAGCCTCGAACGTAATGGACAACAACTTCATTGGATACGGGAACATATCCACCCTTGAAAACCCCTACTACGTATTCGCACAAAAAATCCATTCCAGCAATTTGACGGTAGAAGTTTCGGCAGACACAAACAAATTGTACGTGAAGCCCGTCGTTAAAGGCGACACGCTCTTCCTCGAACACGACAAGGCTTTCCCGGCCGAGAAAAAGATTGTGGTGAGCATTGTCGCCTACGAAAAAAAGTCAAACGACCGCATTCAAATGACATTCAGTGGCGATTCCGCCTTCACGACTGACCGCGGGCTGTACGCAATTACCAGTAACGCATGGCCGACCAACAGCAAATTCAAGGCAACATTTGGAATCGAAGATACAATGTGGGTCAAGTTCTCCGCAGAACTCGACAAGAACACCGACCGCATTCAATGGAATTACTGCAGCAACGTAACCAGGACCTTGTACGGTAACGGATTCTACGCCAATTCCAAGGCATGGATCAAGAAAGACACGATGTTCGTGCAGATGGACGAAAAAATCCTGCAAGACCGTCAGCAGGGCGACAGCGCTGGATTCAACATCACCATTTTCGCCAAGAACGGCCTGTATGCCGAAAACTTCGAGCTAAGAACGGAACTCGTTGTACCGCCGCAGTCTAGCAGTTCTTCTGACGCTTCATCATCCAGCAGTGAAGAATCTTCTAGCAGCGAAGCTGTAATTGAATCATCAAGCAGCGAAGCAGTCGTTGACTCCTCAAGCAGCGAAGCCATGGAATTGCCTGGCGAGAGCGACATGGCAAGTTCTTCGAGCGACACTCCGGCCGAATCTTCGAATTCTGTAGAAGAGTAACGTCATTGCGAGCGTAGCGAAGCAATCCACACACATTTATCCCAGTCGGTATTTCTTGAAACTACTTCTCTTGACATTTTACCTGTTTGCATTCGGAACCGCCCTCGCAGCCTCTTTTGACGGTGTCACGGAACCCATCGCCCAGGCAAAAATCGGTTTTACCGTTCCCGGAAAAATCGACAGCATCTGGGTGAAAGAAGGCGCGTTTGTACACAAGGGCGACACCCTGATGAACCTTGTCAAGACCGAAGAAGAAATTCGCGTACACATGACAAAGATCATCGCCGACGATTATTCGGGCCTCGCATCGTCCAAGGCGAAAATGGACACTTACCTAAAAGACTATTACGCTATCAAAAAGCTGTACGAGACCAGTAACTCGGTAAGCGAAGAAGAACTGTGGGAAAAGCAGATGAACTTCGACATTTCTAGAGCCGACTGGAACGCCGCCAAGGTCAACAAGATCAAGGATTCCCTGGAACACCGCATGGCCCGTGCCCAGCTCCAGAAACAATACCTGATCGCGCCCTTCGACGGTGAAATCGTTTCGATTTCCAAGAACACCAGCGAAAGTGTCGAGGCGCTGGAACCGATTATCGAAATCGCCGACGTACGCACCTGTCGCATGACGGCCTATATTCTCGTAAACAAGGCAAGTTCACTCAAGATTGGCCAACAGGTAAACCTGCAACTCAACAGCGGCAAGGCCAAGAGCAAAAAAGGAAAAATCGAATTTATTTCACCCGTGGTAGACAAGGCGAGCCTTCTTAGAACCGTCAAGGTAATATTCGACAACTCCGATAAGTCCATAGAACCTGGCGTCACCGGAAAGATACTGATAAAATAATCGACAATAATGGCAGCGAACAAACAGGCATTTTTCAGGAACACCGCTTATTTTGTATTGCTTTTCGCAATACAAGTGGTTTTTGCGCAAGAAGACTCGCTGGTCATCCACTTTAACGATGCCCTCAAAATGGTCATCGGCAACAATTCCGACGTTCAAGAAGCAAAGTACAACTGGATCGTACGTTCCGAATACGCCAAAGGCGCATACGGCAGCTTTGAACCGCACCTAATCGGGCGCGCATTCAAGGAACGCGGCGAGAGCCCCAGCGCCCTGTTTACCGAGACCAAGGACGAATACAAGATTGGCGTACAAGGCCAGCTACCCACGGGGACCGAATACGATGTCGGCTTTAACCAGGCAACCTATACCCACAGCGACTACACCTCGGAACTTTACTTTGGCGCAGAACTCCGGCAGCACCTTTTAAAAGACGGTCCGCTATACTTTTCGCCCACCAATGACTTACGTGCTGCAAAGTTCCAAAAGGAATTCGCCTACCAAAAATACCGCGAAGCCCTGAGCGAAATTCTCGAAAAGTTCTGCGACAGCTACTGGAACTATTACTATTCGCAACAAATGCTCCAGTTTTCGACAGAATCGGCAAAAGTTGCCGCCGATATCGTAAAAGACGCCCAAAAGCGCGTGGAACACGGTTTGCTTTCGCAACTGGATTACCAAAAGACCATCGCCGAATTTTCAAATCGCGAGGCCGCCCGCCTAGAAGCCCTTGACAAGCTGAGAGCCGCAAGGCTTGACTTTTTGCTCATGCTTTCGTCCACCGAAATGTTGCAAGACGAGCGCCCCCTCGCCATTGCCCCCGACACTAAACTAGACACAGGAACGGTCCTTGACTCGCTTACCTTCATCGATTCCATAAGCGCCATGCACCCGACCTACCTATCGCAAAATGCCGAACTCGACATCCGCGAAAACGAGCTGGACTTGCATAAGGCCAATTTCTTGCCCAAGCTGGACCTTGTCGGCAATTACGGAATCCGCAATAGAGACAACAACGCCCATGCGGCGGTAGCCGGTTTCAAAAGCAAGAACATCCGCCAGACAGTCCTTGCGGGCGGCATCGAAATCGACATTCCCCTGTTCGCAAACATCCACGAACGCCACCAGGTTGCAGCAGAAAAGGCAAATGTACGCTCGGCCAAAATCCGCCTTTCGCTTATTCAGAGCAAGCTTTTCGAAGAATACAAGATGCTGAAAAAACGCGCCATTGAACTACGCGAACAATGGCAACTGAGCGAAGTCTCCGTCAAGTATCACGAAAAGGAACTCGAAGAAGAATTCAAGAAACTGGAACTGGGCAAAAGCAACTACCACCAGATTTTCGAGACAGAAGAGGATTTACGCGAGGCAAAGCAACGTCACCTGGAAAGCATGCGTCTGCTACGCGTTATCGATGTAAGGCTCGCCCGCGCGACAGGCAAAATCTTACTGCAAAACGATCTTGAATCTTGGAAAGAAGGGAAGCTCACCCTCCACGAGGATCTGCTCCATGAATAAGAAAACCGTTACGCTGGAACCTGCCGAAATTATCAAGGCCATGCAAGGGGCGCTTCAGAGCTCGAACGCCAAGATAATGCAGATGACCAATGTTTTTGACACCGTTCAGAAGGTCCTCGAAAAAGAAACGTTCAAGGCAACGGCAATCACCCTCGCAAGCGAAATTGCCGACAGGCACCACGCCGAAAGAGTGAGCCTCGGCTGGCTCAAACACGACTATATTGCACTCAAGGCCATTAGCCATACCGACCGTTTCGAAAAGAAGATGCAGATTGTGCGCGACCTCGAAGGTGCCATGGAAGAGGCCTACGAGCAAGACGCCGCCATCACCTACCCCGAAAAAGAAAACAGCCCCCTTTCGAACCGAGAACATAAGCGCTACAGCGAAACCCACAACGCAGGCAACCTGCTATCTGTTCCCATTAGGCACGGAGACGAAGTTATCGGAATCATCACCTGCGAACGCAAGGGGAAAATATTCGACGACAACGAATCGACACAGATTCACCTTGCAGCGAACCTTTGCAGCGCAAGACTACTGGAACTTTACGGTAAAAGCCGCTGGTTCGGAGCCAGAATGGCACACAAGGCCCGCAAGGTACTAGCCAAGTTCCTGGGGCACGAACATACCTGGGCAAAGTTGATCGGTATTCTCGTTACTGCATTTATTCTTTTTGCAACGCTCGTTCCTATTGAATACAGGGTTAGCTCCCCCGCCATCCTAAAAACAGACAAAATAATTTATACAACGGCCCCCTTCGACGGTTATATCGAAAGCGTAAGCGTAAAGCCCGGCGACATGGTATACAAGGGCCAAGAACTTTTGCGCCTCGACCAAAAGGAGCTCAAGCTCGAAGAAGCCGACCTGATGGCTGTCGAACAGGACAACCGCCGCGAAATTCAAAAGGCCCAAGCGAACAGGGAACTCGCCGAAATGCGCATTCACCAGGCAAAACTTTCGCAGACTTTAGCCAAGCTGAAGACGGTTCGGTACAAACTATCTAAAGCGATTATTTGCGTAACTGTCGATAGCGCCGTTATTGTTGAAGGCGACTTGCAAAAGCGCATCGGAGCCCCCGTAAATCAAGGCACCGAACTATTCCAGATGGCCGCTATCGAAAACATCTATGTTGAATCTAATGTAAGCGAACTGGAAATCAAGAACGTCAAGCTTGGCGGCGAAGGCCTGCTCGCCATCAAGAGCCGCCCCGATTACGTGTACCGTTTTAAAACAGAACGCATCAGCCCCACAGCCACCGTCAAGGACCAGGAAAACACCTTCGCTGTGCGCGGTGAATTTACAAAGCAGACACCGGCGTGGTTCCGCCCCGGCATGACAGGCATCACCAAAATATTCTCCGAGAAAAAAACGCTCTGGTGGATTTTGTCGCACCAGGCCATCGACTTTTTGCGTCTGAAACTTTGGTGGTAACAAAACGCCTTAGTGCAAAAATTCTATCTTTCCGCTCACTATGAGCATTTCTATCCCTCAGTTGCCTAAGGGCACGCGTGATTTTTATCCGGAAGCCGAGCGCATCCAGAACTACATTTTTGATACCTGGCGCAGCGTAGCCGAATCTTTTGCCTACGAAGAATACGAAGGTCCGATGTTTGAACATCTGGAACTGTATACAGGCAAGTCCGGCGAAGAAATCGTGAGCCAGCTTTACAACTTTAAAGACAAGGGCGACCGCGAAATTGCACTTCGCCCCGAAATGACCCCGACTCTCGCCCGCCTCGTGATCCAGAAGGCCCGAGAACTCAAGAAGCCTTTCAAGTGGTTCAGCATGCCGCGTCTTTTCCGCTACGAAAAGGCACAGAAGGGCCGCCTCCGCGAATTCTTCCAGCTGAACATGGACATCATCGGCACCGAAAGCATCTACGCCGAAGCAGACCTCATGGCCGCTATCGCTACGATGCTTCGCAAGTTCGGCCTCAAGGACGGCGAATTTGCAATCGGCGTTTCTAGCCGCAAGCTGCTCGCCACGTACCTCGAAGAAATCGGCGCTCCGAATCCGGCGCTGGTGTACCCGGTGCTTGACCGCCGCTTAAAAATCGGCCCCGAAGCATTTGCCAAGGCGCTCGCCGATGCAGGCCTCTCCGAAACCCAGATTAAGCAGCTTGACGACTTCATGAGCTGCAAGAGCATCGAAGAAGTCCGCACCGCAGTCAAGAGCGAAAACGCAACCGCCGCCCTCGCCGAAATCGAAGACCTGTTCGCCACCCTTACCGCCGCAGGCTACGGCGAATGCGTGAACCTGGACCTCTCCATCGTTCGCGGCCTCGCCTACTACACCGGCATCGTATTCGAAGTATTCGACAAGGGTAAATCCATGCGCGCCATCGCCGGCGGTGGCCGTTACGACAGCCTCACCGAAAAACTCGGCGGCGAACGCATCCCGGGCGTGGGCTTTGGCATGGGCGACGTGGTCTTGGCAGACCTGCTCGCCGAACACAACTTGTTGCCCAGCCCCAAGCAG
>JAFZOV010000012.1 GCA_017550445.1 Fibrobacter sp. | reverse complement strand
CCAATGCCTGTCTTCTGGCAAATGTGCAGAACCTTTTCTTCCATTTCCACATCGCGGAACATACGGCCGCCTTCGGAACCGGTAGTCGGAAGGTCGTCGAGGTAGCCGCAGCTAGCGAGCTTAACGGTGTGGGTGTTCATTTCGGCAGAAGTACCGCCAATCACGATGGCCAGGTGGTACGGCGGGCAAGCGGCTGTACCGAGTGTCTTTACCTTGTCGCTGATGAACTTTTCGAGCGACTTCGGGTTGAGGAGCGCCTTGGTCATGGGCCAGTAGTAAGTCTTGTTGGCAGAGCCTCCGCCCTTAGCCACGAACAGGAACTTGAGGTCGGCGCCTTCTTCGGCGTGAATGTCAATCTGTGCGGGCAGGTTGCAGGCCGTGTTCTTTTCTTCGTACATGGTGAGCGGTGCAATCTGGCTGTAGCGAAGGTTCTTGCCAGTGTAGGCGTTGTAGATACCTTCGGAAATTGCTTCGGCATCGTCACAGCCGGTCCAGACCTGCTGGCCCTTGTGGCAAATGCAGATGGCGGTACCGGTGTCCTGGCAGAACGGGAGAATACCCTTGGCGGCCACGCAGGCGTTCTTCAAAAGTGTGAGGGCGACGAACTTGTCGTTGTCGGAAGCTTCCGGGTCCTGCAGAATCTTGGCGACCTTCTGCGTGTGGGCCGGGCGGAGCCTGAAGCTCACTTCTTCGAATGCCGCCTGGGCGATCTTGGTGAGGGCTTCCTTAGAAACTTTCAGGATTTTCTTGCCTTCGAATTCGGCGACGGAAATGCCGTCTTTGCCGAGGTTCACGTATTCGGTGGTGTCTTTGCCGTGCTGCACGGTCGCTTCGTACTTGAATGCCATAGTAGTAGTCTGGTTTAAGGTTAGTGTGAGGTGTATGGTCTACACATTGATTTTTCGTGAGTAATTTAAAATTTCTCGAGTCCTCCGTCCTCAAAAACATGTCTGAATGGAGCTGTTTTGCCTGCGGCGGTGTGAGGAAAATCGCAAAAAGGCGATGAAATATCAAAAAAGGGCGACAATTTGAACTTTTTTTATTAAAATGTTGTCAGAAGCTTTAAATATGTACTATTTTTTACACCGTAAAAGTTTAAACTGAAGAGGATACTATGAAGATCAAGACTCTCATGTTGGCAACCATGCTTGCCTCTGCTGTTGTTTTCGCAGCCCCTGCCGCTAAGGACGCCAAGGCTGCTGCCCCGGCTGAAAAGGCCGCTCCTGCTGCCGCTGCTGCCGAAGCCCCGAAGGCTGAAGCTGCCGCTCCTGCTGCACAGCCTGCCGCCGAAGCCCCGAAGGCCGAAGCTGCCGCTCCTGCTGCACAGCCTGCCGCTGAAGCTCCCGCCGCCGTTCCTGCTGAAGCTGCTGCACCTGCCGCTGCCGAAGCTGCCGCTCCTGCTGAAGCCGCTGCCCCTGCCGAAGCTGCCGCACCGGCTGACTCTGCCGCTGCTCCTGCCGAAGCCGCTGTAGCTGCCGAACCTGCCAAGGACACCGCCGCTGCCGAAGTGCTCGAAGCCAAGGCTGAAGAAGCTCCGGTCGATAGCGCTGCTCTCGCCAAGGCCGAAGAAGAAAAGAAGGCTGCCGAAGCTGAAGCTAAGGCCAAGGCCGAAGAACAGGCTGCTCTCGAAAACAGCTCTGCCGGTTCTGCAAAGAGCACCATCATGGAAAATCCGTGGGAATTCCTGATCGTGTCTGCCGCCTTCGTGGCATCTGTGCTCGTGATTATCTTTACCGGCAAGGACTAATCGAAGTCTGACAAAAGTTTAAAGGAACCGATGCCCCAAGGTGAGGGCACCGGTTCTTTTTTTATTTTCCTCGCGAACGTAACGCTTTGTTTACGTTGTTTGGGGCGATTTTCTTACCAAAATCTGTTATGTAAAATAACGTGTCTTAAATCATTGATTTTTGCCGTTTTTGAGAGCAAAAAGGGAACATTTTCTGTTTTTAGGTAGTCCGTTTTGGGCTTTATAAATCTATTTTTAGATTTGTGTATTTGGGATCTTTAAAACGGGTATCAGCAGTACCCGTGTTGGCTGTATTATAAAGGAGGCTTTTGTGCCTGTTAAAAAGAATCTGCTTGCCGCGCTTACCGTAGCTGCGCTTGTTTCGTTTGCCTTTGCTGCCGAGCAAGAGCAGCCCATGCCCTACGACCTGATTCGCCCGGTCTATCCGCTGACTTGGGATACGACTGTCTTTGACCGTTATGATACAACGGTGACTAAGAAACACAATGTGGTGCCCAAGAAGCGTATTCCGTCTACGTATATACCGAATACCTTTGTGCCGGATACTTTGGATCAGGCGTACCTCGATGCAATGAATTCCCATATTTCGCCGATACGTGTGAACCAGGCAGGTTACTTGGAAAGCGACCCCGAAAAGGAGTTCTACTATGTGGGTACGGCAACGACTTTCGAAGTGGTGGATGCCGATGGAAAATCTCTCAGTCCGAAAGTGACGGGTACCTTAACTTCAACAGGACAAGATGTCTCTACCACTTGGAATGTGACTGCGGGTACAAATGCGGCAACGAATGACCAAAAGCGTTATTCGGTTAAGTTTATCGGGCCGACAGGTGGACTGATGATGGGCAACATTCCCCAGGGTTTGCCGACCGACACCCGCCTGCGTATCAAGGTGGGTAATGAAATTTCAAGTACCTTTATCGTGAGCGAAAGAGTCTATTCCATGGTTCGCAGTGCCGCTCTTAAGTTCTACGGCATTAACCGTAGCGGTAATAGTGAATCTTGGTTCCACCCGGCAAGCCATACCAAAGATGGCGGTGGCCCGGTTGTTCAAGGTCCTGTAGATGAACGTGGTCCATACAATGCAGCCCTTGCGGGTACCTTGGAAGGTGGTTGGTATGACTGCGGTGACCACTTGAAGGAAGCCGCTACCCAGATGTATGCCTTTATGGTGGCCGCCCTTATGGCAGCTGCAAATCCTGAAACGGACGAAGATAATTATGCTTTCAACCAGAGCGAAACGGTGAATACCGACGGTATGCCGGACATGTTGCGCGAAGCGAAACATGGTGCCGATTTCGTGTTGCGTTCTTATGTGCGAGCCAAGGGTGTGGTTGATGACATGGCCTTGTCTGTGGGTAACTTTGGTTCTGACCACGGCTGGTGGGGCCGCCCCGAAAACAGCGACAATATGCCTGTCGATAATTCGAATGCTGCTCTGGACCGCGGTGGTCCGGCGTCTCGTACGGTGCGCCAAGGTGAAGTCGGTGCGAACTATGGTGGTGAAGCTGCAGCGGGTCTTGCCATTGTGGGTAAAATGTATTCTGAATACCCCGAGTACAAGGACTTTGCCGACAGCTGCATTATGGTTGCCGAAAAGATGTACGAATTTGCAAAGGCTTTGGCGCAGGGAAAGTCTTTTACGCATAACAAGGCTCTGGCAATACAATCTCCGGCCTATCAGGGTAACAATGAATATGTAGATGACATGGCCTTGGCTTCTGTGGCGCTTCTTTATGCTACCGGCAAGAAGGAATATGCCGATGACATGATGCGAACAAAGAACCTGTATCCGGAGCAAAAAGTTTCCGAGAATGGTGGTGCGGCCTTTTTTGAAGGTGGATGGTTCGTTACGGAAAACCAGGCGTTCCTTAAGAATACAAAGAATACTAGCTGGGCGAATTCCTACACCTATGCGCTGTACGCTCTGTATAAGTTGATTCTTAAAGATAAGACGAAGGCGATTAATGAATATGGCCTGACAGAAACAGAATGGTTGAATGCTATTGAAGACTGTATTGCCAATATGATCGTTAATATTGGCGATATGGGGGCTTATGATGGTGTCCCTGCAACATTTGATTTCCCGCAGGTTCCGAATATTTGGAAACAGAGCTCTGTTACCTATGATAAGATTTGGAATACGATGCATGTGGACCAGAACTGGATTTACAACCGCTATCGTGCCGGTGATATTTTTGATATTCTTGCGTACGCCGAAGTCGCCGCAGATATTGAAAAGCAAGGAATTGTTCTCCCTGCTATGGGAACCCCGAACTGGAAGGCTGACGAGGCAAAACAGTTTGCAATTCGCCAGTTGAACTACCTGTTGGGTGTGAACCCGTGGGATGTGTCTTTCATTATGGGCGTGGGTGACAAGAACGATGCCCACCCGCACCACCGTGCAGCCAACCCCGAAGGTAAGAACCAGCCGGGTGCTGCTTATAAATATAAAGTTCCTGTAGGTGGTTTTTATGGTGCTGTACCCCCTGCGCTTGCAGCTTCAATGGGTACCCCGGGTAAGCTTGCTTGGGAAGATTATGAAATGTCGGAACTCTGTATCGACGCTGCAGCAGTTTTCGTAGGTACAGTGACTCTTGCCTCCCAGAAAATTGACCGTACGGTTGCTCCGGATGTAAGTGTGCAAATTCGCCACGTGAGCAAGGACTCTGCCATTGTGACGGTCAAGCTTTCGAAGCGTGGAACCACAACCCTTTACTACGGCACTAGCGAAACTGCAATGACCGAAATCGCTGTTCCCGATAACGATGCGGCTGGCGTGCAGCACGAAATTATTTTGCGTGAACTTCAGAACGGTACAACCTACTACTTCTATGCAGTTGGTAAGAATGCCTACAATCCGGAAAATCAAACCACCAAGTACATGGTTGATTCTACCAAGACTCCGTTCAGCTTTACCACGCTCAATACGGTTGAAAGCGCCGAGATTGTCAACGTGACCGTTTGTAACCTTTTGGGTGACAGTGCCGAAATCATGTGGTACACCCCGAATGGCGAATACGAATCCAAGATTTATTGGGATACCATTCCGCATGCGACGGCCGCCGAATATGCCTTTAATAGTGGGGCTGGCAATGCAGATGTATCTGGTATTCCGACCAAGTTCCATTATGTAAAGATTGGTGGCCTTAAGGAACAGACAACCTATTATTACATGGTCGAAAGTAACGGTCAGTTCACCAACACGGACGAAAAAACGGGTGAAATGCTCAGGTTTACTACGCCGGTGATGTGGTATGACTTTAGCGTCCGTGCTTACCAGTACATCTTTGATGGCTTGGACTTCTTGAACTTGAATATTTACAATAACGAATCCAGACCGTTTGATGACTTGACTTTGCGCTTGTACTTTACGGCAAAGCCTGAACAGGTTGATAAGTGCGCTACCTTAATTGACTCTGATATCTGTTTTGCATACGATGAAGCCGGCTTTAGTGTGGCTTGCGAAAATGACCGTGAAATTCGCGACTCGTTGCGCCATGCACTTCCGATTCGATTGGATGATACCTACAATCCTGAAGACGGAACGTATTCTTACTATTTCCCGGCAAGGCTTGGTTCTACGCTAATCAAGTCGCAGTCTCGCTTGCGTATTGACTTCGGTTTCTCTTCGGGTATTTCTAACGATGGCTTTGTAACGTGCGAAACCTTGCGTCAGCCGGGTAAGAAACGCTTTACCAAGAATTCTGGCGACTGGACTTGGCGCCCGCACACCTTCTTGGAAGACGGTGCCGATTATGACGGTATGCCGATCGAAGACAAGGATTACGGCGATGTAGATGCCGAAGTTCCTATTGACCCCTATATCGCTGTTTACCGTAGGGACGAATTCATTTGGGGTATCAGCCCCTCTAGACAGGAAATGTCTACCAAGCGTGCTCATTACAAAATGGACGTGACTTTTGATGCTCCGTTCAATGTGTCTAACAATTCCTATGTGCAGATTGACCAGACTAGCAGCACGGTGTATGTGAAGGGCTATGCAAAGATTTCTGAACAGGGTTATATCACTCGTATTTGGGCGAACGGTACCGAAATCAAGGCACATGTCGATCGTCTTGGTAACGAGATCTTCTTGATTTCTGATAATAGCGAAGTGATTGCACACTATAACGTGACCGATGGCGGTGGCGAAATTGACTCTACCGGACTTTGGTCGCTCAATATTCCTGTGAAGATGAAGATTGGTAGTAACAAGATTGACTTGACCATCTTTGCGGGTGCTGACCCTGAATGTGAAGAATGTTCCGAAAACGGCGGCTGCGCCTTTATTAACCGCACCTACTATGTGCAGTTTACGCGTGGTAACCTGACGGCCTCTAGCCTTACCATTAAGGACGAAAAGGGCAACCCCGTGTCGTCTCCGGCCGATCCTTCGAATACCCGCTTCTACATTTACTTGAACGACAAGGATAAGGCTGGTACTTCGGCTCCGATTGAAGTCCTGGTGATTAACAATAGAAAGAACGACACCTTGAAGGTCAAGATGGTGGAAGACGCTTCGAATCCGGGTAGCTTCAAGAGCTCCGCCGCGATTACGGCTTTGTCTGTAGCACCCGAAGCAAGAAACGGAACCCAGATTTCGTTCTTTGCGGGCGATACGATCCAGGTGGTTTATATTGACCCCGATGACGAAGAAGATGTTTCGAAGCAGAGCTTCTTTGCCGAGTCCAAGTATCCTGAGCCGACCAAGGTCTTGGCCAAGGATAGCGACTGCGACAACGTTGCCGACAAGTTGGTGGTTTCCTTTAGCAATACGCTTATTGACGATTACAGCTTCGACAGTATTCGCGTGTACTTGCCTGGCATGGCCGATACGGTTACGCTTAAGGTTGACGCCGCGAAGGCTAAAGACCAGAGCGACGTGGTCATTGACCTGCCTGCATCGCTCGGAATCGAAGCAACGGCGGCTCCTTCGGGTATGTCGACGGTGTATATGAAGGCCGAAGGTGCCACCAATGCGAGCAGGATGGCTATTACCGATGGTATCTTGCCGCAGCTCTTGAGCGTGACGATTCTTGAAAATCCTGACCATCAATACGAACAGGATACCTTGATGATTGCCTTTACCGAACCGGTGATGCTGAATTCGGCAAGCGCCTGGCCCCTGGAAATTATGGGTGCCACGGGTGCCGCCATCAGCGTGGTGGGCAAGGCGACTACCAGTAACGACGGCAAAAGCTGGCTCTATGCAATCACTGGCAATACCGACGGTAACATTGTCAAGGAAGGCGTGACGGTAACGGTCAAGTCGAATATGGTGGCCGACAAGGCTCTCAACTTGCTGGATCCGACGCAGGCCTGCACGCAGATCAAGGTGGTTGAAACGCCGAGACCGGTGCCGGTTACCCTTGCCGAGATGCGTGACCTCGAAGGTGATGGCTATGTAAACGAACTCTATCTGCGGTTCGAAAAGAAGCTCCGCCCCAAGGACATGCTGGACAGCTTTGTGGTGGAATGGGGCCTGAATGGCGAAGTCAGGAACCTGCTGCCGGAATGGGAACATACCTATGAATATGGCGAACATACCGAAAACGTGTTGGGCCCGGATTCTTCTATTGTTGAAGTGACGGTAAAAGATACGGTCTCGGTGATTCTAATCAAGTTTACGTCCGAAAATTCCTTTGCCTACGGATCGACTACGGGTCCTTACGATACCTATGGCCGCGTGACTCCGCGCCTAGGCCCCGAAGGTGGATTCTTTGACAAGTTCTACCCGGTTGTAGATAAGTGCCCGCCTGTCATTCTGACCGCCGTATGGCAGGATGTTGATGCTAAGGACGATACTTATGGCTCGCTGGACATTCTGACGCTTACGCTGTCTGAACCGATGAATACGGTGGCGGAACACCCCTACGTGGTGGAACGCAACCGCGATGGCAAGGCAGGCGTATTCTTCAGTCCCAAGCAGAATCCCGATGTAACGGTTAGTTACATCGACAATACGACTTCGGCTAAGCTGAACTATAGGCACAAATACGATGAAGCCATTTGGATTGGTGACTCGGTGCGCCTGATTTCGGATTCCGAAACGAGTTACTTTGTTGATAAGGCTGGCCAGTATGCCGGATACGCAACGCCTTGGGTGCCGGTGACGGGTTCTGTGTCGAATATCAGGTTCACGATTACGGCCGTGGATGGCGTGACCAAGTCCAGGAATCCGGATTCTACTTACTATGGCGGCATTCCGCTGGATGAAAATGTCAACTTCCGCTTGACCACTCTGGATAAGCTCGGAGAAACGGTCGTGTTGGCTGAAGGTGAAAGCGAACTGCACGATGTGTTTGGCGCTCCGATCAGGAATTACCACCATGCAGGTCCGGTGTTTATGATCGAAATTGCATTGCCCGAAGTGCTTGACAAGACAACTTTGGGTGAGTCAAAACGCGACTATAAGATTAAGCTGGAAATGGATGCCTTTAGCAATATGGGCGCTTACGTGAACAAGGCCACTTATTCCTTTATGTCGTCGCAGATGCAGGACTACATTTCTGCGGGTAGCGTCCTGACGCTTTACCTGGAATGGTGCGCTCCTGTGGATTATCCGGTTAGCTCTAAGGGCAAGAAGATTGGTACTGGCCCCTACATCGCGAAGTTCCTGACCGATGCGAAGAGCGAATACCTGCCGCAGAAACCTGACGAAGGTGACCGAGTCGAAACCATAAAGGATTCGGATACGTTCACCAAGACATTTGGTTTCAGAAGAGCTAGAAAATAAAGATTGGTGGAGGATGTGCCAGGGGGTGGCGCATTCTCTTTTTTTTTATGAATAAATTTTAGGAGGATAGGTAAGACTATGAGAAACGTGATAAAAGCTGTATTGTTGTTGATGTTCTTTGCCGTGGACTTTGCCTTGGCAGATAATTTCCCTAATATTGACCGTACCGATAAGGTGCATAGTCGTCGCTATTTGGACTCTATAAATGTATATCATCGTCGTGCGATTCGCGTGAACCAGGCTGGCTTTAGACCGCAAGATCCAAAGTATGCTTATGTGGCCGATCCGAAGGAAAATAAATACAAGGTGATAGACGCCAATAGTGGTGCTGAGGCTTGGAGTGGTTCGCTGAGCCTTATACAAAATGATGTGGTAAAACCTGGTATATGGGTTAATGGCGTCTTTAATTCTAGTGACGAGAACTGGATTTATCGTTTTGGCGATACCACGACAAGTAAGGAAACAGAATCCTTGTATCGTGCGGATTTTTCGTCGCTTAATACTCAAGGGGAATATTATTTAGTTGTTGGTAATGATACTTCGGCTACATTCCATATAAATTCTTCAGTCTTTAATGCTATTTTTGAAAACTCTCTAAAGTTTTTTGGAGCACAGCGTTGCGGCAATACCAATTCTCATTTCCATGCGCCGTGTCACTTGAAAGACGGCTCTGCTGTAGGTCACGATTTGTCGGGTGGTTGGCATGATTGCGGAGACCATTTTAAGGTTTCCGAAACTCTCAGTTATGCAGCCTATGCGTTGTCGACGATATATCTTGTATATAAGGAAAAGGCAGAAGACCGTTACGGCAATTCGTATAATGATACGGTAATTGTGGATGGATATCCTGATGTGCTTTATGAAGCAAAAATTGGTGCAGATTACATCTACAAACTTTATAAGGCGTCAAAAGCAGATGGCCTTATTGAAAAACATGATATGTACCATTCCGTTGGAGTGGATATAGCGGACCATAGCTATTGGGATCTTCCTGAAAGACAAGATGCACAGCCGGCTTCTTTGGGAGGGCCTGATCGTGTTGTTCTTAAAGGTGTTGGTACGCAATCGGGTATGTTTGTTGCGGCCTTAGCGTATTTTGCTGCAGGTTGGGCGGCGTTTGAACCCGTCTATGCTGAAGAACTTCTTGAAGCTGCAAAAGATATTTACGAAAATGTTCTATTGCCCAATACACCTGCTGTGCCTGGTGGAGATTATAAAACTATTGAGGGCCTTGGTACTTTTTATCCGGGTGAAGTTAACGAGACTAATAAAACCGATGATGCTGCCGCTGCAGCTCTTGCTTTGTGGTATGCTACTAAGGATACAATTTATCAGTATCATTTGTATAAAGATACGAGCTTCAATAACAATGCAATTAATTACATAAATAACAATGATCCAGAACCAGGTCCGTATTTTAGAGGAGGATTCCTTGGATTGACAAGTGGATTTTATCCTGGAGGTTGGGTGACCGACTTTGAAAATGTGCATGCCTATGTGTTGTTTTCTTTTATTAAGCTTATCTTGAGCGACAAGGATACGGCCTTGAGCTATAATGTAAGCGCATTAGATCGTGATACGTTATTGCATCGCGCTACTAACTGCTTGCGACGATTGACGGATGATGGTACTTTAGGATCTAAAACTATTTACGAAAATAGGTTTGGTAGTGTCAAAGCGCAACCTCCGTATAATTTGGTTTATACCAATATTAGCTGGGGACTTAACCGTTATAATCTAGGTGCTGCAAATGCTGTTTTCATGCTATCGGAAGTACTTCCGGATGGTCCTGAAAAAGAGGCGTACTTTAATCTCGCATTAGACAATATTTATTACAGTTTGGGTGCGAACCCATGGGATATTTCATTCTTGATGGGAGCCGGCGAAAGGAATGAAAATCACCCTCATAATCGCGCCGCGAACCCTGATGGCTACAATGCTGGTGGAATTCCTTACGAATACAGATGTCCTCTCGGAGCGCTTATGGGTGGCATAATGCCAACATCGACTTTGGAGGACAACTGGAGCAAATGGGATAAGACTGAAACATGTATAGATTTTTCAGTGCAGTTGTTGGTGCCTGCGCAGCGACTTGCAGAAGTTTTACCGCCCGATACCGAAGGTCCTTTGTTTAGTAACATTGCCGGTACACCTATTACTGAAACTTCAGCGATTGTAAGTTGGGATGCGAATGAAATTGCTCTTGTTACTGTTTTTTACAATACGACTCCAGAAAAGACTGGGGCGAAGTCAGTGCAACAGACCAAGGCGTCTAAGGGAGGCTCCATAATTCTTGAAGGCTTGGAAATGGGACAGACCTATTACTTCTTCTTGGAAGGCATGGATCCCAAGCATAATATTACCACTGACGATAACCATGGTCAATGGTACCAGTTTACCATGACCAATGTGAAACCAAAAATTAGCGGCGTTACCATTTGCCAGGTGGATAACCGTAGTGCCAAAATCTATTGGTGGACCGATATCCGTTCCAATGGTGTGGTGAATTATGGAACCTCTATGTCGGCGCTTAATGAGGCCCAGGCGTCAAGCGACGGGGCGGTGTTGTTCCATGAGGTGACTCTTACGAATCTTAAGGCAGGAACCACTTATTACTTTACGGTGTCTTCGGGCATGTCGGATGATAATAATGGCGGCTCGGGGTACAGCTTTACCACCGAAAGTGAAGCAACTTATGCGGATCTTGCCATTTTTATTAAACCGAGTAGCTATCAGGCTGAATGTACGAATTGGGAAGATTGCTATGAATTCTGGGTGTCTATTTCGAATAGTGACACGATGAGTTTCCATGATTTTGATGTGAGACTTTATTTGGGCGATAATCCGAATATTAAAGTAGTGGATTGGGCCCGCATGACCCAGAACTGGAAAGGCAATGGTCAAATGACATCAATAAAGGATATTAGCTACGGTACTCCGCAAATGGATGGCTCTAGTTACTATTTGCCTGTAACGATTAAGGACACGCTTGATGTTTCTGGCCGAATGATTTTCCAGTTAAAGTTTGAAACGGGAACTTATAAGGATTTTGCGGATGGATGGTCGATTAGGCCGCATGTTGCAGATGATGATCCTGAATACTTTGAAGGCGTTGATCTTAAACAAGGTCCATATTTCAATCTGTTAGAAACGTCTGATTGGGAACTTGATAGTATAGGCGAGAGGGTTGTTGCTTATGTACGTGACCCATACGTTACGGTTTATTACCATGGCAAGCATATCTTTGGTTATGGTCCAGAAGATACTCCGGAAAGTGGTCCGCAGGTGCACCGCACGGTTACACTTGATTTTGAAAAGCCCTTCAGGAGCCCCTACTATTCTATAGAAAAAGAAGACTACAAGACCACTTATGAAGGTTCTAGTAAGGTGACCCCCACTGGAATTCTGGATGATTTGGAAATGAATGGCAAACCGCAGAATTTTGTGTACGACAACGGAACCCGTACCGATTCCTATGTCTTTGCCAAGGACACGACCCTTGCTTACGGCAACAATTACATGGAATGGGTGAGCTGGCACAATCATGCGGCAGGCATGCCTGGCTATACGGGTAAAAACCAGTACGATTGCGCTTGTGCCGTGGTCCGTTCGAACGTAGAAATTGATACCATTACCACTCCGCTAGAAAAGCGATACCTCTCTTTCAACAAGGATGTCTATACCACTTACCGGACATCGGATCCTTCGAACCCCAAGAGGGTAGAAGTCCATGTTTACTTGCTGGATTCTCTTGCCCAGCTTTTGGATACGGTAAGTCTTTCTCTTGAACTGGGAACGACTTCTGGAAACGTTCTTTTCTGGAGCTCCAAGACGGCTACGATTCCTGTCACCAGTATTCAGCTGGTGAACGGTGAAGCCGTATTCTATGTCAGTTCCGAAGAAGTCCTGGTGACCACCTTGTTTGCGAAGGCGGCAGGGACATCGACTCAGTTCGATTACGATGCAGCCTATGCAAAGTTGAATATCGAAGAACTTCCACCCTGGCCCATTATTGACGTGGCCAAGATGGTGGATACGAACTGCGACAACGTGCCTGATGCAATTGAAATTACCCTTTCGAACGAGTATCAGGAAAAACAGTCCTTCAAGTCGGTGAGCTTTGTGTACGGTACCGATACCATTACCACTACTGATGTCATTAGTCTTAGTGGCAGGGACCTGGTGGTAAAGGCAAACATCACGGATACCGCAATCAATACCGACCCCAGCGGCTCTATTACGCTGTATTCCAATGTGAACGGTTCTGTCGAAAGCCATACCGACTTCTACCAAGACGGTGTTGCCCCGACGCTTTTGGCGGTGGCCGTGCTCGAACGCCTGGATACGGCAAAGAGCGATCGTGTGTATATGCAGTTTAGCGAACCGATTTCGGCTCCGGGTACCGATTGGCCGGTGCAGTTGTTCGCTACGAATGGCACTACCAAGGTGAATGAACCTTCGGTCAAGTTCTCGCAGATTTATAACGAATCCATGAACGTGTGGGAATTTGAAGTTGAATTTGATGCCAATGGCAATTCCGTGGTGACCGAAGGCATGTTTGCCCAGCTGCTGGCGAACGGTGCCATTAAGGATAAGAACGGTAACGAGGTCTCGTCCGCTTGCGGTCAGCCCAAGCTTCCCATTACGCTGAAACTGCTTCCGGTGCCTATGACGTACGCCTCTATTTCGGATAATAACGAAGACGGCTATGCCGAATACATTTACATTGAATACGAACGTCCCATAGATTCTAAGCATCAGCCGGATAGTTTGTCCATTGTGTTCGGTATACAGACTCCCGAAACCCTTTGGGTGGCAGGATCTGTTCCGACTTATGCTGCCGATGGCATGACGGCGACGCTCAGCTTGCCCTCGCCCTTTAGCTACGGTGTTACCGGCGGTACTTATGAAGGCCCGCTCAAGGGAATGAACGTTACGGGTGCCGGCCTT
Source organism: Fibrobacter sp. (assembly GCA_017550445.1). The sequence continues at coordinate 21,213 of JAFZOV010000012.1, read as the reverse complement.
GTGGCCCAGCATCTGGGCTCGGGCGCTTCGTACGAAATGAACTCGGTGCTGGGACAAGACTTGGTGGGCCCTGTGATTGTGGCGGCCTCCATTGACATGTCCAAGTCCGATAAGTTCGATTTCCTTGCTCTTGACTTGAGCGAACCGGTGAGTGTCACGGATTCTTCGTTGGTGTATTACCGCGAAAAAATTTCTGGTAGCGATACGGCAATCTACAAACATTCTGTTCAGTCTTTGTCCGTTACGCCGTCCAAGTTGGGCATGCAGGTGTATTACGACAAGAAGAGTCCGCTTGCTGTAAGTGATGGCGACTATGTGCGCTTGCAGCCTAAGGATTTCAGTGCCCTGCGCGATGCTTTGGGCAACATGCCTGCAACGGATGCCCCGTGGATTCCGATTATGAGTTCCGGTGACCCGAAGATCAAGTTTGTCGTGACTATGCAAAACGAAGCTGCACAGAGCAGTGTGGCCCGTTCGGGTGGCGATTTACGTACTCAGGTGCCGGCTCAAGATAACATGCGCCTGTATGTGCTGAACCCCACGACTCGCAAGCTGGACCTGATCCGCGACGGCCAGGTGATTGCCCAGGGTATCGATACTACCGGTATTCAGGGTGCTATCTGGAAAATTGAGATGACCGTGCCTCGCGGCTCTGCGGGTGGTGAACCTGCGGCCTGGGATAGCCTGCGTGTCAAGTACGATATGCCTATTTATTCGAACCTGGGTAGTTTCGTGAACCGACTGTCGGGTAAATATATTGTGCCCTCTGCCGAATACCTTTCTTCGTCGGGCAAGGTTATTTTCTATGTGGAATGGGCCAATACCCAGGTCGGAATCCAGTCTGAAAAGGGTAGGGCGGTTGCCACGGGCGCTTATATTTATAAATTACAAATGGAAACGGTGTTCATTGCGAACCCGAATTCCGAAAACGCAGATAAGTTCAGTAACAAGAACTCTTACGATAAAACGTCCACATTTGGTGTCAAGCGGGTAAAATAAAATGTCAGAGAGCCTGTTTTCCGATTCTCCATACCTTTTGGTGCTGTCGGTGCTGGCCCTTATTGTATCGTTTTATTACCCGGTGCTGCTAGAGCGCAAGATGACGGCACGCCGCTTGCCGAAACCCTTGCGCATCATGGTTCTTGCAAACATTGCCTGGAACGCCTGTAGCATTTTGGGCATCATCTTTTTCAGTGGACCCATGTCCCCGGATGCGACGGATCTCTACATTGGTCGCCAGGTCCTTTTTGGCCTGCAGGCCTTGTGTTGGGTTCGCGTGGGTGTTGCCATTTACGACATGGGCGAACTGATTCTGTACACTCGCCGGACAATCTTTAAGACCATGTCTGGCTTTGTGGGAACCATTGTCATTTTGGCGTTAACCAGCGTGTTTGTCTTTAGCCCCAATGTGGTGCCTGAATTCGACTTCTTCGGATTCCACCCCTTCGAGGGACTCCCGATTTTCAAGACATTTACCATAGTCTATGTGCTGTTCTTTTTACCCCCCTGCCTAATTATTATCTATCAGCTTTTACGCGGGACAATTCATTCCCTGGATTTGACGGTGCAGTATACGGGGGCCTATATGGCCGGCAGCTTTACCTTGTGCCTGATTGTGGCTGTGCTGTTTGACTTTTTGATTCCTGTTGTCAAGGATTTTGGGGCATGGCATGGTGGTTTCCAGTTCTTTGTATGGCACCAGTTTTTGACGTTGTTCCTGGCCTTGCTCTGCGGCCAGTATTATACGTCGGCCAGGTTCCGTGATTTGGGGGCTTACTGGTTTGTACAAAAGCTGATAACCAAGATCGAAGATGGCATTATCTATTATGACGATTCTGGACGAATCAAGTCTGTAAACCACGGCGCCGCTAAGCTTTTAGGGCAATCGTCTATTAGTTTGTGCGGAAAGTCCATTAAGAATGTTTTGCCGCCGAATCTGGATTTCTTCAGGGAGTCGGTTTATAGCGATGTCCGCATGAATATTAACGGCGAAACCCACGTGATGAAGATTTATTTCTTCAAGTGCCGGCAGACCCTTTTGACAATGGTCAATATTGCCTTTTTTATGGACCAGTCCAAGACGCTTTTGCTGCAGCAGAACTTGAAGACCCTTAACGAACAGTACGTGGAATACACCCATGACCTGGTGCGATACCAGGACCGCTTGAACAAAGAAGCTTCTATCAAGGCCGAAAAAGAAAACGTGCTGAACACCTTGATTAACGCGCTCCCCTTTAGAGTGTGGTACAAGAGCGAACTGGGCGTTTACCAAAAACAGAACCAGCTGGATCTAGCCAAGCGCGGCTCGCGCGAAGGTGCCCGCGACAACAGCGAAGACATTTCGATATACGAAAAAGAGGCCCGCGAAAAGGGCGAAGTCAGGGTCAACACCTCGTTTGAAGATAAAGATGGCGTAGAAATTTCCCAGGACGAGGCGAACCGCCTTACGGCACTGGGCGAACTGGTGCAGACCTTCGACAACATGTATATTCCGATTATTCAGCAGGGAAAGGCACCTTACAAGACCTTGTGCCTAAAGGTCGACATGACTGAACAGCGCAGGCTCGAATACGAACGGAACGTGTTGCGCGAACAGAAGTTCATTCATTCGCGTCTTGAAGAACTGGGCACGATCTGCGGCGCCTTTGCGCACGACTACAACAACATTCTCGGTTCGCAGCTTGGCTTTTTGGAAATAGCGCAGGAAGTTGTCGAAGACAAGCAGTCGCAGGTTTACACCTTTATTTCAGAGGCGAAGAAGGCCGCCCAGCGCGGAAAGGATTCCCTCAACGAACTGTTGAACGCCATTCGCGGCAATGCCAATGCGGCAACGCCAGCCATCGTATTCTCGCCGTACATGATTATCGAAGACGTGGTCCGAAAGATTTCTTTGACCTTGCCGCCTAACGTCAAGGTGCACAGTGAAGAACTGGACAAGAGCCTGAAGATTCGTGGCATTGTGGCGTCCCTTGACCGCATTATCAGTAACCTGGCGAACAATGCCCTGTTTGCCATGAAGCAGACGGGCGGTTCCCTGACCTTTAAGCTGTATCCCGAAACGCTAGAAACCCAGCTGGTGACACCTTATGCTCCGCCGGTACCTGCAGGTAGCTATGCCAAGTTCGAAATATCCGATACGGGGACGGGCATGGATTCTGGCACTCTGGAACGCATTTTTGCACCGTTTTTTACCACTAAGGCCCCTGGTGAAGGCCTGGGATTGGGTCTTTCTTCGGCCTTGAGGCTGTTAAAAGAGGGCAAAGCCTATTTTACAGTGCAGACAACATTGGGTGAAGGAACTACATTTTATCTATATTGGCCAATGGAAACTGAAACGAAGGAGGGCTAGTGCCTACTATCCTGATTATCGATGACGACGAGCAGTTCAATCTGATGCTCAAGTCCGCTCTTGAAATCAAGGGCTACAATGTCGAAACGGCAAAGAATGGTAAAGAAGCCAAGACTCTTTACCAGAACAAGACCTATGACGTGATCATTACCGACATCATTATGCCGGATGTGGATGGTTACGAAGTCATTCTGGATCTGCGTCGTTTGAACATGAGTGACCGCACTATCGCCGTGAGCGGCGGTGGCCGTACCTCTGCCGAAGACTACCTGATGACTGCCCAGCACTTTGATGCCGCGGCAACCTTCAACAAGCCTGTGGACTTGCAAGCCCTTCGTGCGAAGGTCGAAGAAATCATCAAGAGCCATTCGTAAGTAGGTCGCGATGAATATCCTGATCGCGGATTTAGATCAGAAATTTATCGACGATATCCAGCACTCTTGGTCGGTTGCAGGAACGACCTTGTTCACCTGTACCCGCGAGAGCGATTTAATGCCCATCGTCAAAAAGGATTCGATAGACCTTGCGTTTATCGAAGTTCCCTTTTTAATGCAAGACAACATGGACATGGTGAGCTTTTTAAAGGAGCGGCACCCGGGCATTGAAATCTTTGTGCTTTGCGATGACCGCAACTGGCAGGGCGCTGCTGCGGCTATTACCCGCGGCGCGAATACCTTCCTTAAAAAGCCTATTTCCATTTCTCAGCTGGAATCTACGGCGCAGAAGGTTCATGCCCAGCTGCTCAACAAGTCCAACAACCAGCTCATGGAATCCCAGGTGCTGGATGGCCTTCTCGGAAACACTCCCGAGATGCGCAAGATTCTGAAGACCGTCTATAAGGTGGCTCCCACCAACAGTACGGTTCTCATTACCGGCGAATCCGGTTCGGGCAAGGAATTCCTGGCCAACGTGATTCACCGCTATAGCAAGCGTGCCGCCGAACCTTTTGTGGCGGTAAACTGCGGTGCCATTCCCGAGAACCTGGTCGAAAGCGAACTCTTCGGTAGCAAGAAGGGTTCTTACACCGGTTCTACCGCCGACAAGAAGGGCCTGTTCGAATCTGCCAACGGCGGAACGCTCTTCTTGGATGAAGTCGGCGAATTGTCGGCGGCCACCCAGGTGAAGCTTTTGCGCTTTTTGCAAAGCCACGAAATCAGGCGAGTGGGCGATACCCAACCGCAGTACTTGGATGTGCGTGTGCTTGCTGCTACAAACCGCGACCTGCAGGAGGCCATGCAGGCCGGCAGGTTCCGCGAAGACCTTTACTACCGCCTGAACACGTTCCACTTGCTGTTGCCGCCGCTCCGCGAACGCAAGCCTGCGCTGCCGAACCTGATCAAGTATTTCATCTTGAAAAACAAGGACGCCCAGGGCAAGGACATCGTGGACCTGGAACCGGCTGCACTTTATGCGCTGACCAAGTATTCTTACCCGGGCAACATTCGCGAACTCGAAAACATTATCGAACACGCGACTGTTTTGGCCGAAGGCGGCGTGATTCGCCTGGAAGACTTGCCCGAAGAAGTGCAGAACTGCGCCCGCGAACAGACGATGGCGATTCCGCACATTAAGGGCGAGCACAATGCCGCCCCTGAAGTCATCGAAGCGGAATCGGTGGAGCTGCCGGGAATTTCTTTTGAAAGCCCCAAGGCCGAAAAGAAACCCGCAGCCGAATGCGAAGCCGATGGCGAACTTTTGTCGCTCGAAGAAATGGAACGCCGCCATATTCTGCGCGCCTTGAGCGTGTGTGGCGGTAACCGTACCGAAGTCTGCAAGCGTCTGGGAATTAGCCGTGCGACTTTGTGGCGTAAATTGAAAGAACTTAAGATTATTATGGATGGCGACGATGCCTGATTTTGAAAATCAACAGAATTCATACGAAGGCCGCCAGGTCCCCATGGACCTGGATGCTGAACGTTGCCTGCTTGGAAGTATTTTGCGCGATCCTGACGTGATGGGCGAAGCCATCATGATTATCAAGGACGAAAGCTTTTTCTATTTGGAAAAGCACCAGTTGATTTGGACTGCCCTCTGTACGCTCAACCGTAACGTGACACCGATTGACTTGGTGACGCTTGCGGCTGAACTTGAGACCATGAACAAGCTTACGCTTGTGGGCGGTCGCGAATACCTGTTCGAACTCATGGAATCGGTGGCCTCTTCGGCAAACGCCAGCTGGCACATTGAGCTGTTGCGCAAGAAGGCGACGCTCCGCAAGCTGATTAAGTCTTCGTCTGCAGTCATCAAGAATGCGATGGATCCGGCGGCTGTTCCTGATGAAGTTCTGCAGGACGCCGAACGCGATATTTTCGCCATCGCCGATGACCAGATTCGCGATTCCCTGAAGCCGATTCAGAATTTTGTGACGCCGCTGTTGGAACGCCTGAACAACCGCAAGGACGGTATCACGGGCATTCGCACGGGCATCACCGAACTCGATGAACTTACCAACGGTCTGCAAAAGTCCGACTTGATTATTCTCGCGGCGCGCCCCGGTGTGGGTAAGACGTCTTTTGCGCTTACGATTGCGGCGAACGCGGCCATCAACTTCCAGCAGAATGTTGCGTTCTTCAGCTTGGAAATGGACGGCGTGCAGCTCGCACAGCGTCTGCTCTGCTCGCAGGCTCAGATTGACCAGAGCAAGCTCCGCAACGGTTACCTCAACAGCGACGAAAAGAAAAAGTTGATCGCCGCCGTGACGCCCATTCAAAAGGCCCCGCTCTACGTAGACGATAACGCCGACCTTGGCATTATGGAACTCATGAGCAAGGCGCGCCAGCTCAAGCGCAAGGGCAAGCTCGACCTGCTGATTATCGACTACCTGCAGCTCATGAAGACGGGTAAAGAAGAAAACCGCGCGGTCGCCATCGGTGCCATTTCGCGCGGCCTCAAGATTTTGGCCAAGGAAATGCAAATCCCGGTGATTGCGCTCGCTCAGCTTAGCCGTAAAGTCGAAGAAAAGGGCCGCGAACGCCCGCAGCTTTCTGACCTCCGCGAATCAGGTTCTATCGAACAGGATGCCGATATGGTGTGGTTCGTGGAACGCAAGTTCGTGCAGACTCACCGCGAAGAAGACAAGCATACCGCAGAACTGATTGTGGCAAAGCACCGTAACGGTTCGGTGAAGGACATTCCCATGACCTTCATTCCGGAATATACCACCTTCTACGATGCAGCTCCCGAAGGCGATGGCGGTGGCGAAGCCTATGCCTACGACGATGCTAGCGACATGGGCCCAACCGATTTCGGAAGTTATTAAGGAGTTTAGATGCAGTTACTGTTAGCCCCATTTATCTGGTTTGGCGAGGTTCTCGTAACCGGTATTTCGGCTATTGGCGAAGTCGTTTGCATCTTGTTGAATACCCTTAAGCAGCTGCGCTTTATCCACAAGAATCCGGTGCTTATTGTTAAGCAGATGATTTCGATTGGCGTGTCGTCGCTGCCGCTGTTGTTCGTGACATCTATCTTTACGGGCATGGTGGCTACGGTGCAGGCCGAATTCGAATTCCACAACCTGGTGGCCGACAAGTTCGTGGGTACTGCCGCCTGTAAGATGATTCTGATTGAGCTTGGTCCCTTGCTTACGGCCATTGTGCTTTCGGGCCGAGTGGGTTCCGCTATTGCTGCGGAGTTGGGTTCCATGAAAGAAAAAGAGGAACTGGCCGCCTATACGGTGCTGGGCCTCGATACTTACCGCTATTTGGCCATGCCGCGCTTTGTGGCCTTCTTTACCATGGTGCCTTGCCTTACCATTATTTCGAATGCGCTTGGTATTATCGGCGGCTGGATCGTTTGCGTGCTCGGTCTCGATATTACCACGTACACTTACGTGACCGGTATGCAGTATCTGTTTGACCCCATGGACTTGTGGTCGGGCACGTTAAAGTCTTTTGTTTTTGGAACCTTGATTTTCTTGCTGGGTTACTACCACGGCATTAATGCCAAGGCGGGTGCCCGCGGCGTGGGAATCGCTACCATGAGCGTGGTGGTTTCCAGCTGTCTCATGATTTTGGTTGCCGACTTTGTTTTAGATGCGATACTTTTCTTCTAATTTTTCATTCCACACCTCACATTTCACATTAGCCTATGCCTAACGTAAAAATAGACCCAAACGATATCGCTATTCGCCTTAAAGGGCTCAAGAAGTCCTTTGGCCCGCAGGACGTTCTTTGTGACGTGAACCTGGATATTCGCCGTGGCGAGACTATGGTGATTATCGGTAAGTCCGGTGGCGGCAAGTCCGTGATTCTGAAGCACATGATTGGGCTTTTGCAACCGGATGGCGGCGAAGTGACGGTGGACGGCGTGACAATCAGTACGCCCAAGTTCTTCGACACGCATACGATTCGCCGCAAGATGGGTATGTTGTTCCAGATGGGTGCGCTTTTTGACTCCATGGACACCGGTGAAAACATTGCTTTTGCCTTGCGTGAACATCATCCGGAAATGAGCGAAGCTGAAATTCAGGACGTGGTGACCGAAAAGCTCAAGATGATCAACCTGGTGCCAGAATTCCGTACCAAGATGCCGTCTGAACTTTCGGGCGGTATGCGTAAGCGTGTTGCCCTTGCTCGCGCCATTGCGTTGAACCCTGAAATTCTTTTGTACGATGAACCCACGACGGGTCTTGACCCGATTACGAGTGACGTGATTAACGACTTGATTCTCGATATGCAGAGCAAGCTCGGCGTTACCTCTGTGGTGGTGACTCATGACATGGTGAGTGCGTTCAAGGTGGCCGACCGAATTGCCATGCTGTATAATGGCCGCATTATCGAAGTGGGAACGGTTGACGAAATCAAGAATACCAGCAACCCTTACGTGCATCAGTTTATTACCGGCCAGCGCAAGATTTCGGTGGACGAAGAATAGAATAACGTCATTACGAGAAGCCGTAGGTAAGCCTGCCACGAGCAAAGCGTGGTGAAAGCAACCTATGTAAACTTGACTTTACGTTGTCAAGTGGCAATTTGTTTTGTATGCAAAAAATATGTGCTTTTAGGCACGATTTTTTGTTTGCCTATAGCGTTTTCTTTTATAAAAATGTATTTTTCGGTCAAAGAGGTTTTATTATGAATAAGAAACTTTTAGCAGGAGTCTCGTTAGTTGCTATCGCTGCGGCAAGCTTTTGGGCTTGCGGTGAAGGTAATATTAACCAGATGACCGTGGATGATCAAATTCTCGAGCAGAATAACGATGCTGACCTTGAAGCTCTTAAGAAAGAAGCTTTGGATTCCTGTCTTGCTGATGATGTTTGCAAGCTGCAATACGCTGCATACTTTGCTAATCCCAATGGTGATACTCCGCCAGATGAAACCCCGAGTTCGAATAGCAATTCGGGATCGAACCCGGGCCAGTCGTCCTCTTCTATCAAGAACAATAATCCGTTTGATATTCAACCGGATGTCTCAAGTTCTTCTATTGCAAGAAACGATGATCTACCTCCGGTGGAACAGTCTTCTTCGTCCGTCAAGGTGATTACGGGGCTTGGCATGTGCGAACCTGTGACTACACCCATTGATAAGGTCAAGGGTTCCACCAAGTGGAAGTTCACTCCAAACCTGGATGCCGGATACAAGCCTGTTGCCTTTGCTAATGCCAAATTTGCTTGGAACTTTGGTGCCGGTGCAACCCCTGCAACCGATGCTACTCCGAGTACGTCTGCTGCTGTATCTTATGCCAATTCGGGTACGGCCACTGCGTCGCTGACTGTAACAATGTCTGATGGTAATGCCGAAACGATTCAGTGCGAACCGTTGCAGGTGAATGGCGATCCGATTACGGGTTGCAAATGCGCACCTGAGGGCGTGACGGGCTCCGTTGACTATACGACAACCCCCGATGTTACTTGGTCTGTGACAGGCTGTACGTCTGCATCTACTCCGTTGTCCTATAATTGGGAAGGAGCTGATGGTGCTGAATCCTATACTCATTCCTTTACTGCAGCCACGGCTTCGTATGCACCGAAGCTGAAGGTTGGCAATGCCGATAACACGGTTATCGATGTCACTTGTTCGGCAGTGAAGGTTACGGAAGGTGCTGAATATACGATTAAGGATAATACAGATGCTGGAAAGATTTCTCTTCCCGGCGCAGGCACCTATAACGTAGTAATTGCGTTTGCTTGTCAGAATAAGACATTCTTCTGCAATGGTGTCGGTGGCCCGGTCGGTGGTTCTGTGAATGGAACGCCGATGAAGTCTGATTGGTACACGACAGCTAGTCTGTCCGCAGAAGATTGCACCGGTTCTGCAACTGTTTCTGTTGAAGTGACTGGTGCTGCAACTTGCGGTGCACAGTAGTCGCTAATTTTGCAATCGAAATTTAAAAAGCTCCCTTCGGGGAGCTTTTTTTGTGTCCTTTCAAAGAGGAACTTCACGCGGCAAATGTGCAAATAATCATTGATTATTGTAAAGGAAAAATATAAATTGTGCTATGTGAACCTTTAGCTAGGGGACTTTTTATGAAGCATCCGTTCTTTGGTGGAATTTTGTTGGCCTTGCCGCTTTCTCTGTTGGCTTTTTCGGCCTGCAGCGACGAGAGCATCATTCATTCAAATGATGTCAAGCAGGTCTCGGAAGACGATGAATCGGAATCTGAGGATTCCGATACTCCTGTTTCTAGCGAAAAACAGTCCTCGAAGTCCTCTTCCAGTTCGACTAAAACTTCTAAATCGTCTTCATCATCGAAGGTTGAAGATTCTGCTGAAAGCGATATCGTGGAATCAGAAGAAGACTTGCCCAAATGTTCCATTAAGCGCGAGGGCAAGGAAGTCTACGTAAAGGAAGAAAAGACTCTTTATACCTGTGAAGATGGAGAGTGGATTCCCGAAAAGAAAACGGCGAAATCTGAATCTTCTAGTTCTTCAAAGAAGTCTTCTTCTAGTGGGCTCGATATAGCGTCCCCGAGTTCCTCTTCGGCGATTTATATCGATGTGGATTTTCCCACATCCTCTGCGGAAGAGGAGATTGTTCCTGTAACGGGTCTCGGCATGTGTGGACCAGTGACTAGTCCTATTGAAAAGGGCTCAAGTGTTAAGTGGAAGTTTACTCCCAATATGAATGCCGGATACACGGCGGTTTCCTTTGTTAAGGCTACCTATGCCTGGAGCTTTGGTGCCGGTGCAACTCCTGCAACTGATGCTACTTCGAACACTTCTGCTGCTGTATCTTATGCCAATTCGGGCACGGCCACTGCATCGGTGACTGTGACTATTGATGGTGCTTCCGAAACGATTCAGTGCGAACCGTTGCAGGTGAATGGCGACCCGATTACGGGTTGCATGTGCATAACTGATGAAAGTGTGGTTGATTTTACGGCAACGCCCGATGTTACTTGGTCTGTGTCTGGCTGTACGTCTGCATCCACGCCGTTGTCCTATAATTGGAATGGCTCTGATGGTACTGAAATCTTCACCTATTCGTTTACGGCTGCTACAGCTTCGTATGCCCCGAAGTTGAAGGTTGGCAATGCCGATAACACGGTGATTGATGTAGCTTGCCCTGCTGTGAAGGCCACCGAAGGCGTGGAATACGTCATTAAGGAAAGTAGTAGCTCTGGAGCGATTTCTTTGCCTGCGGGGACTTCGGTTGTATTGTTAGGAACAGATGCTTTAAATAACTCTGTATTCTGCAATACCAATGGTCCTGTCAATGGAACTGTAAACAGTGTGGATTTTTCTGGTAATTATTATACGACTGTTAAATTTCCTGCAGGTACGATAGTCCCCGGAGCAAGGTTGGTATTTGTTTTGGATACTCCTGCAACCTGCGGCGTTTGGTGATTTATTTCTTGCGCGGCTTGACGGCGTTCCAGACCATGTAGCCGATAAATAGGGCGCCGAAGGCGAGCAAGGCGATAGCAAGCTCGGAATTGTATTTTTCGATGATGTCCTTTTGTCCGTGGGCGAGGTAGCCCAGGGTGGCCAGCACGCAGTTCCAGATGGTGGCACCTAAGAAGGTGTAGAGCGTAAACGGGAAAAGTTTCATGTTGGCGATACCCGCCGGAATCGAAATCAGCTGGCGGATGACCGTAATCAAGCGGCCTACGAAAGTCGAAACGGCTCCGTGTTCACGGAAGTAGTCTTCGGCCTTTTGAACTTTGCCGGCGTCCAGCAACAGGAAGTGTCCCAGACGGCTGTCGGCGAACTTATAGATAATCGGGCGGCCCAGGAACTTGGCCAAGAAGTAGTTGATATAAGCTCCCACAAGGGCGCCCACGCTTGCCGCAACAACAATCAATACAATGCTCAGACCTGAATCCGGCTGCAGGGCCTTGTAGGCGGCCGGCGGTACCACCAATTCCGAGGGGAAGGGAATGAAGGAACTTTCGATGGCCATCAAGAGGGCGATAGACCAGTAGTTCAAATGGGCGTTGTACCAATCGATAATCTGAGTGTAAATGCCTACAGACTTTGTAGCGGGTGCTGCTTGCGAAACCGTGTCGACAACGGCGGGCTCTGCAAAAGCGATGGTTGCAAATAAAGTAACGAGAGCGAAAACGAGAAATTTTTTATTCATGGGGCTAAATATAGAATTTACGGGTATAGCAAAAAAAATCCCCGGTGGTTACCGGGGATGCTGTTTGAAATTCTTAGGAACGTCGGCTAATTACTTTTTCTTCTTTGCTTTCTTGGCCGGCTTCTTGGCGGCTTTCTTAGCCTTCTTGTTGCCCTTCTTGTTCTTGGCCGGCTTTACATCTTCTTCTTCAACTTCTTCGGCCGGTTCTTCTACAGCCGGCTGTTCCGGTTCGCTGTAGGTTTCGCCAGTCTGGTATTCGATAATCGAAGTTTCGTCAGAAGAGGCGTTGCCCTTCTTCAAGGCTGCCTTGGCTTCTTCCACGTACTTGCCGTCCGGGAAGCGCTTCAGGTAAATTTCATAGTCCTTGAGGCGACCGCCGGCCTGCACCAATTCGAAGATGCCCTTTTCGGCTTCGTCGCGGAATGCTCCGTTGGGATTGTCGTTCAAGTAGGTCAGGTAAGCCTTGAAGGTGTTCTGTGCCTGGATGGCGCGGAACTTGTCGTATTCGCCAAGACCGCGGAGCTTGGCTTCCACTTCGGGCCTACGCGGAGAGTCGGGGTAGTACAGCAAGAACATTTCCAGCATTTCGGGATCGTTGCTTGCCATGACCTGGTCGAAACGAGAATCTTCCTGGGCGCTCTGGTATTCCTTCAACTGGATCTTGCCGCTGTCGAGGGTTGCATAAAGCTTTTCCTTGGTGGCGAGGTCTGCCGGGTGGCAGAAGGCGAGGAAGCTTTCGAGAACGTCAGCAAACTGCGTACGGGTGTAGGCTTCGCTCATGTCGGGGAGTTCGCCGTTTTCATCCAGGTAGAAACGGTAGTCACGTTCGATGGCCATGCAGTCCCAGTCGCTGAGCGTGTCCTTGACTTCGCTGTACTTGCGGAGCACGCCATCGCGGTCGTGCAGGTTGTAGCGCATGCGGCGGTCACGGCGGCTTTCGCGGCCGAAGTCGAGCGAGAGTTCGAGGCCTACGCGTACGGGCCACTTGTATTCGATCTTGTCGAACTTGAGGCCGGAGTACGGCGAGGGGCTGCCTTCCTTGTCTTCGTCACGAGCCTTGACTTTTTCGTAGGGCAAGAATTCCTTGCGGACGTTGATGCCGATCTTGAAGTCTACGTCCTGGAACAGTTCGCCAATGCGGTATTCCAAGGCGCTCGATACAAATCCGGTCTGGAGCATTTCGGTGTGCTGCTTGGTGTTGCCTGCAAAGTCGTCGTAGAAGGTAAAGAACTGGAATCCGTAACCACCCAAGACGCGTATGTCGAAGTCGCCACCCAGGTTGAAGCTAAAACCGGCAAGGAGGGACGGTGCGTAAGCAAGGAACCAGAGTTCCTCGTCGTCCTTCGGGTTTTTCTTGTTTTCCTTTCCGTCGTCATCGATGAAGGTGTACTTCGGATGGTCTTCGATCGTTCCGAGCTGGAACGAGTTGACTTCGGCACCGAGCCAAAGTGTGAACGGAATGTCGGCCTTCCAAAGAGGCGTAATCAGGGGCGACCACAAGTAACCGATCGAGACCGGCACGGTAAGAACGTCCACATTGACGCCGTCGTCGAGCAGAGTTTTCTTTTTGTCTGCCTTGAAGTTCAGGAAAGCGGGCTCAGCCTGCAAATAGAGCTGGGTACGCCAGTTGATTCGTTCAAAATCTGCAGCCTGGGTTGCTGCAGCCAATAAAGTCAGTACAAGTAACAGTTTACGCATCAGTCTAAATTTAAATTTTCTTTAGCAATGTGGAACAAGAAGTGTAAATAAAATATGCTTTTTAGCGCGATTTTCGGGTAATTTTAGAAGTTTAAAACGATTCCGACGCCCAATAGAACGATTCCAGCGCCCAATAGGGAGCCTCCGATAATCATTTTCTTGTCGCCCTTGTCTATCAGGTCCTTGTTTTCTGCCGCCTGCTCCTGGAAGTTTTCGCCTCTGGCTGCGGGGCGGTTTAGGTCCTCCTTGATTTTATCTGCGTCATCGTAATCGATGGTTCCGAGGTACATGATGAGCGTTCCCAAAAGAATGGGGGCGATAGAAGATCCGATTAAGGTTTTGCCGATAAAGTTTTTCTTGCGTTCCCAGAGCCATTCCTGCTGGGCGAGTTGTTCGCGTTCGTCGGTAATGGGCGTGAGCTTTATGTTTACGTCGGTAATTTCGGTGGGGGCTGCGAACACGGTAAGCGAGGTGTCCTTGAAACCGGCCATGCGAATCTGGACCGTAGAAAGGCCCGGGTCGTATATCTGGAATTTGCGGGGAGACGTCCCGACCGGTTTGGATTTCTTGGTGACCTTGGATGAACCTGCAAAGATGTAGGCTCCTTCGGGGTTGGTGTGAATCAGAAGTTCCGGCTTGACCCTTTTGAGCTTTAACGAAATTTTTGCGGTGTCACCGGGAATGGGTTTGACGCTTGCCTTGGCTCCCCACATTTGGCGGTCTACACCCCAGTATGCGTAGACATCGGTTTTCGCGGAGTCGGTAAGGACAAAGGTGCAAGGGCTTTTGCAAATGTCGACGTTGCCCTTTGTTACAATGTTTGCTCCTTCGGGATTGGTCTCGACGCGTACATAGCTTTTGTTGTAGTTTATCTCTGCGGGAACAGCTTCGCCTTGCAGACGAAGAATGAATCGGTGGAGCTTGTCTTTTGAAAGGGCGTCTGTCAATGCGTGAATTGCGGACAAATTAATTTGAACGGTGTTGGGGGCGGGCTTGGTGGAATCTTCGAAGACGTAACGCGACATTTGTACGGCTACAGAATCTGGGGTTCTTGCCGAGGTAATGCGCCCGATGTAGGCGGAGGCTGCCCCATGAATCTTTAAGGAATCCTTGATGCAGGCTACGTCGGTGCATGTGTCGAAGCTTTGACGGTTCACAAGCCAGATGGGCGTGCCTGATTCCTTGAGCAGGCGGATAATCAGATTTTCCAGCTGCTCGGCTAAAGTAGATTCGGAATTACGGCGTTCGAAAGTTACAAAGACATGCTTGCCGACTACAGAATCCAAGAAGGTGGGCTCGTGTGGTTCTTCCACTATTTCGGCCTGGTTCGTTTCTTGAACAGAGGAATCCTGCGGTGCGGTTGTTCCGTTCAGAAGGTCGTTGCCTTTTTCATCTACAATGCTCTTGAACCGATCCTTCGGAATGCGGATGACCGTGAATTTCCCCTGGATGGTTCCGCCGAGGCTTACGGTGTCGTTTTGGATGCCCAAAAACTGAGCGGCCTGTTTGGTGCCAGTCACCAATTCTACAAGGCTCGGAATACCTTCGCTCGCACAAACGGCGCTGACCCAAAAGAGTGCAAATGTCAGGATGAATTTTTTCATAAAGCCCTAGAAGTATAAAATGAAACCGATTGAAAATAGTGCCGCTCCAGAAATGATTCCGGCGTAGCTAAAGCCTCTGGTGACTTTGGCTTTGTCCTGGTAATCCGTAAAGTCTTCGAGTTTTTCTTGATAACGATCTGTTGCGATAGAAGAATTTTTCAGAGACTTTTTGCAGTCCTTCGCTTTTTCGATTTCGTAATAGGCGATGGCTCCCGATGCTAGCCCCAGGGCTATGGGAATAAGCGAAAATTTCATGAGGCCTTTTCCGAATTTTGCGCGTTTGCGCTTTGAAAGCTCCGACTGTTGCTTGTCCAGTAAATCTTCATCGGAAATGGGACTCTGCGAAATAATAATGTAGGAGGTGTCTTTGGGAGATAGCCTTACCCGAAGGGTGGTGTCCATGAAACCGGGATTGAATAGGGAAATCAGGACTTCGCTTGCCAAGGAGTCGTCGGCAAGTTCAATAACGGCAGGCGAAATATAGGCCGGAGCCTTGGCGTGGTTCGGGCGGATTTCGTCGATATAGATGTCGGCGTTACTGGGAATGGTTGACACATGCAAAACCTTGGGGTCTGCAAATGCGTAGGCCATTGCGCAAAGGAGGAATATCGTTACAAGGCGCAACATGTCAGATACCCTCGTTTGGGAAAGGTCCCGAAATTAACCGATAGCCGGGAACGTTCTGGATTGTCCAATAAACGTCTGGCAGGCTGTTTTGCGAATAGTCTTCGCCAACAATAGTTAGCCTGCAGGAGTTAAAGCAATTCTTGTAGAATGTCAGCGTAGGGGTATTGTAGTCAAATTCCAGTGTGTCGAAATCTACGGTGACAATCAATTTGGAAACATTGAGACCGGAACCGTCATCGTAAATGTAGAAGGCGATGGAGTCGGAATTTAAAAACTGGTCGCTGACGGCGGCAATTTGCGGAGGCGTCTGGTCTTTCAGGACGATTGTGTCCGTGGTGAGTACCGTGTGTGGTGGAATATCGACCACCAGGCTTTCGCTTGCGTATTCTTTGCGGTAGGATTCCTTCAGAAGAATCTTGAGGCCGATTTGAGGCTCGATTTTGGTTGTAATGGTATTCGATCTTAAGTCATTGGTAAGGGTCTGCAGGGTGTCGCCCTCTTTTGAAATGAGATAGATGTCTGTCCACAGAATGGAATTGTCCCTGTAGCGGCTATAGACAAGAGGAATTTTTAAAGTCGAGGTTTCGTCGAGAATTTGGGTTGAAAAATGGAAAATTTCTGTAGAGTCGCGGTATTTCCGACCGCTTTGACTCGTGGTGAACATTTTGGCTCCCCAGTACAGCGTGAAGGAACTGTCGTAGGCGCTAATGGATTCTTGTGTGATTTCGTCGAAAGACTGGATGAGAGAGCCTTTGAGTGTGACCGGCGAATTGCAGTCCGTGTACCCCAGGGGTGAATTCCAAACGGAATCGGGATCGTAGTCCATGAAAATTAGACACAGGGACTCTTCCCAAGGGTCAATTCCAGAAACGTTCCACTGCAGCGTGAGTTCCTGGTCGTCGTCAGGGCTGGCCTGGTTGTAACCGTTGTAAGGCTGCTCAAGGGCGATGCTGTTTGGCGTGTTTACGTAGACCTTAAATGTTGTCCGCAACGTGTCGTCGAAAAAGTCGGTGGTTTCTAGGGAACCTTCGTATTCGCCGGGGGTGGTGAATGTATGGCGGAAGGAACTCAGGTTGTAAGTGCTTTCGCCGATTTTCCAAAGAAGCCCGTTGTAGTGTTCTTGCAATGTTTCATCGGTGTAAATGCGTTCTCCGGTGGAGTAGCCGGCAAAGAATTTGATGGTCTGACCTTGTTCTACGTATAATTGAGTAATGGGCTCGTAGTAACTGGCTATATCTCCATTAAATCCGTCGGGACCGGCGAAAACATATTGCTTGAGCGTGGGCGAATTCTGGTTGATGACGTGGTCGTCGCCACAGGCCATCAATGCAATGGACAAGGCTAAAAACGGAATGTATAAAAGCTTATTCACTGAATACCTCCGGTGGGGTTGCATTGGGGCGGAGGTAGAAAACATGTTTGGCACTGTTGTAGCTGGGGTCGGTCACGCTAACAGAAATGAATTTAGTTGTCCAGTTTTGTGCCGTCGCTTTTTGGTTGAAAGGAACGTATAACGTGTCCTTTGATAAAGTGAAATCGCTAAGATTCTTGTTTTCGTATGAAATGGTAATCTTGGCTGGGAGTATGGGACCGCCATGATCAAAGACGATAAACCGCAGTGTGTCCGAAATGTCAAGAGTGTCGTTGCCGGAAAGGCTCTGAATGCGAGGCGGAATTTCGTCTGCAAGAGTAATGGTGTCCAGCTGGGTTACCTGATTTGCTTCTAGCTTAAAGCGAATGGTGTCGGCATTGAAATCGCTTGCGTTGTCTACGGAGATTGCAAGGCTGTATTTGCCCTTGGCGAGTGGTTTGATGTTGAAATCTGCGTTAGGCGTTCCGGAAAGTGGAATCGTGTCGAGTGGCGCTTGCAGAGAATCTAAAAGTATGACTTTGAAGTCCTGTTCCTTGTGGCTGGAACTTGTTTTGAGTGTTCCTGAAACGGCGCTTTTCCCTTTGCTTCCTTTGGTGTAGAAAGAGGCTGTCAGGGTTTCATTGGATTTTTGGTTGAACTCGTTGTATGCTCTGACGGTCCAGGTGTATTTTTGCAACGGAGAAAGCTTTTTGATGTTTTTAAAATAGGCTTGGTGAAGCAGGGTGTCTATGATTGTGTCTTTATCACTGTCCTGTAGCGTAAAGCGGAAAGAAAGGTCCCATAGGGAATCAGGGTCGTTAAAATTCCATGCAAAATGAATCGCACTGTCCGGCGTCAAGTTTTGGGTTCCCGTCGCCGGAATGAAATGCTCCGTATCCATAATGGGGGGCGTGGCTACGGTAATGGTCAGGGTGTCACTTAAGGTGTCGCCAAAAAAATCGACGAAGACGAATGCTATCTTGTGAACACCGGGAACGTTGATGCTTTTTTGAAAGCTGTACTCGCTTGCGAAATTTTCTCCGTCCATAGTCCAGAAGTATTGCCTGTTTCGAATGGACTTGGAGGGGGATACCGTGGTCAAGAATATGAGGGAGTCGCCCGGCTGAATGGTGTCGGCCTTTGTTTTTGGGGCTTCGCTGTCAAAGGATCTGGTTACAATGGCCGAAATCTCGATTTCCTGGGATTCCTGGTCGTTGAATAGGAACTCGTCGGAATTTGTGCATGCGAGGAGTGCAAAAAAGAGAATGCCAAAGAGAACTGCCTGTTTCGACTTTCGAAAAATCATGGAGCCCCCAAGGTGTCAACGACAAAAAATTCTTGTTCGGGAATAGAATCCTTGTCGCCCATGGAATCTTCCACCAGAATACGATAGGTGTGTCTACCTTCGGTGAAACCGGATTGCGAAATCTGCTGTAGTTCGCCTACGTTGTATCGTGTGCCGTCAATTTCCAGTGTGTGGGACAGATGGCCCCTTTCGTCACGGTCGGAGGATTTCCAAGAAAACAGGAACGGGGTGTGGATGTTACCGTACAGGGTGTCGCCGTCAGCAGGTTGCGTGTTGGTCGAAATCTGCGGCGGAACATTGATGGTGACTTGGAGCGAGGTTTCGAGGCTGTTCTTTTCGCGGTCTTCGATGACCAGCTTGTCGGGAATTTTTTTCTTGATTTTTTTGCTGGATGCCATGTCGCTGGTACTAATGGCGTAGGTCATGCCTTCGCCCAGGATATCGTCTCCCTTGTACCAGTAATACTGAACGTCGTCTTTGAACTTGCTGGGATTAACTAGGGCAATCAGTTCGGCGTCTTCGTCGGAATTGATTTTAAGGGGTGATTCCCTTGTTTCGCCGAACTGTTTTACCTGGACTTCGACGGAGGTGATTTTGGGGTCGTTGCTGGGGGCGTGTGGAATGTGGAGGCATGCAGAAAAGAGCACCCCCGCCATAAGCGCAAGGCAAATGTCCAAAACACTTCGCTTGGTCTTCTTCATAAAACTCACTTCGTTAAAGATAACTATATTCACTTATATGAGTACCGAAAATTTTGAATATAAAACCGCAATGGAGCGTTTAGAGAGCATCTTGGAGCGAATCGACAATTCCGAGATGGAAATAGACGAGTTGGCCGGTGCGGTACAGGAAGCTACGGAACTTTTGCGTAAATGCCGCAAAATTTTGCTTGCCACCGAGAAAAACGTGCAGGAAGCCCTTTCGGGCCTTGACGGTGAAACGGAAACTGAGGCTTAGGAATGGCTTTGGAGTCCGTACCTGCAATGGAGGTTTCGGGGCTTACGGTAAAGTTCCCGATTCGTGGTGGTGTTTTGGGCAAGGTCCAGAACTATTTTACAGCGGTCGAGAACGTCTCTTTTGTACTTGAATCCGGGAAAATCCTTTCGATTGTGGGGGAGTCCGGTTGCGGAAAATCTACGCTCGTAAAGTCGCTGGTGGGGCTTGTTCCCATGGACTGCGGCGAATTTAAGCTGTTCGGTCAGAAAGTTGTAAATGGGAAAGTGGCGACGACTGGGGCGGTTGCAGGGAAGGCGCAAAAATTGTGCCGGGTTTCTGACCTGGTGCAGATGATTTTCCAGGACCCGTTCAGCAGCTTGAATCCGCGGCAGACGATTGCTGAAATTTTGACGGCGCCGCTGGTTGCACGCGGAGCCAAGGTTATGGATGCAGAAGCGCGTGCAAGAGAACTTTTGGAGCGCGTGTCTTTGCCCGTTGATTCTCTCCAAAAGTTCCCCCACGAGTTCTCGGGGGGCCAGCGGCAACGACTCTGCATTGCCCGTAGCTTGATGGTGAAGCCGAAGATTCTTTTATGCGACGAAGTCACCAGCGCCTTGGATGTGTCGGTGCAGGCGCAGATTTTGCACTTGCTCGATGACTTGCGCAACGAATTTGGACTTTCGATTGTGTTTATCAGCCACGATATGCAGGTGGTCCGTGCCTTGAGCGACGATGTTTTGGTGATGTATTTTGGGCATATTGTGGAGCGGGGCCCCGCAGATGTTGTTCTCACGAACCCCCAGCACGAGTACACGCAGAAACTGCTTGCCAGCGTGCCTACTATCAAGAGAAAATGATTAATTGCTATATTAGCCCGTAATCGGAGAAAAATATGAAAAGATCCATCGTTATTACTGGCGGCGCAGGCTTTATCGGAAGCCACGTGGTGCGCCTTTTTGTGAACAAGTACCCCGAGTACAAGATTATCAACCTGGATAAGTTGACTTATGCAGGCAACCTTGCTAACCTCAAGGACGTCGAAAACAAGCCGAACTACAAGTTCGTGAAGATGGATATCTGCGACTTTGACGCTTTTTACAAGCTGATGCAAGACGAACAGGTCGACGGCAACATTCACCTGGCCGCCGAAAGCCATGTGGACCGCTCCATCAAGGACCCGTTCACTTTTGCCAAGACGAACGTGATGGGGACGCTTTCTCTGCTCCAGGCCGCCAAGCTCTACTGGGAAAGCCTCCCCGAAAAGTACGAAGGCAAGCGCTTCTATCATATTTCGACAGATGAAGTCTACGGTGCGCTCAAGATGAACCACCCGGAAGGCATCACGCCCCCGTTCACCACGACGGCATCTAGCTCCGAACACCACTTGGCTTACGGTGACGCCTTCTTCTACGAAACCACCAAGTACACGCCGCATTCTCCGTATTCCGCTTCGAAGGCTGGCTCCGACCACTTTGTTCGCGCATTCCACGATACTTACGGCATGCCGACCATTGTGACGAACTGTTCCAACAACTACGGTCCGTACCAGTTCCCCGAAAAGCTGATTCCGCTCTTCATCAACAACATTCGCCACAAGAAGCCGCTTCCGGTTTACGGCAAGGGCGAAAATGTCCGCGACTGGCTCTTTGTAGAAGACCACGCCCGCGCTATCGACGTGATTTTCCATAACGGTAAGATTGCCGAAACCTACAACATCGGCGGTTTCAACGAATGGAAGAACATCGACATTATCAAGGTCGTCATCAAGACGGTGGATAAGCTCCTCGGCCGCGCCGAAGGCGAAGACCTGAACCTGATCACCT
>JAFZOV010000084.1 GCA_017550445.1 Fibrobacter sp. | reverse complement strand
ATGTTGATGAAGGAGAACAGGCGTATCTCGAACGCACAAGAGAAAGGACGATCAAATCAATGAAAAAGAAAATCTTAAAACTAGGCATAAGTGCCAAGGAACTCGGAATTTTCGCAGCATGAAATCAAGTTATAGGCAAGATAATATTTCTCCATTTCTGGCATCCCAAGGCGAGACGCTGTCTCCTCGTCAACAAAGACAAAATCTCCATGCCAGTTGAACTGCTGATTCTTTTTTTGGCACAATTGAACCGCCCCGTCTATTTGCGTATATCGCTTCGTAAGATTTCCTTCGTCCAAGACGAACTCTACGCCTTTCTCCGGCAGATAGTATTTGCCAGGGACGACATCAAGCAGGAAATCTTGCATCGTGAGCGTTAGTTCAACCGGCTTAGGGAACTGAAACGAATCGCCAACTTTAAGATCCTTACGAAATCCAACAACAAAAACCCGCTCCCTATTTTGCGGCATTCCATAGTCTTTGGCATTTAGGACGGCATACTTCCAATCATACCCCAAATCTGTAAAGACACGAGACACGGTTGCCCATGTCCTACCATTGTCATTGCTCAACAAGGCACGAACATTCTCGTAGATAAAACACTTAGGCCGAATTTCGGAAACAAGTCGCGCATACTCATAAAACAAAGTGCCGCGTGTGTCGGACAACCCCATCTGTTTGCCTACCAGACTGAACGATTGGCAAGGACTTCCGCCAACAAACAAATCTACCTTATTCCGATAGGGGCGTCCTTCCAAGAACGAAACATTCCAATGAAATCGCTCGTCGTCCACATCATAATTTGCGACGTATGACTTGCGAACATTGTTACGATTCAAGAGCGGACGATAAAGCATATCGACCAAATGCTTGCGCGCTTTCCAGTCAGGTTCGTTTTCCCATGTAACACGGAACTTGTAGAACCCAACCGCTTCATACAACATATGAACACGATCTTTCAACTCCCTTTCGGGGCGTTTGCTTGTCGCTGGCGCACCATCCAATAGCATTTTTATCGAATCTCTTTGCGCCCTAACAATTTCTGCCGCGCTTTGTTGGCTTTCCGTTGTTGGGTGCATCGCATCAACAAATTTGCTCAAGCGGTTAAACTCATCTTCGCATTCTTTCCACTCTACTGCCTTGCATTGAAATGGGGTTTGATCTCCATTGTCACAAGCAAAAACAATTTCATGGTCTATGTGCTTCCGTAACAATGCTTGCTCAATCGCGCCTATCCCGCTGAATACAGTCGCCAACGCAAATTTACAACCTTCTGTTGAGTTTCGTTTTACACGCTTGATTACTTGCGGGACAATCTCATCGAAAAAATCCAACTGAACCGCTGCTTCGCAAACGCGCAACTGTTCTGGGCGGAGTCTGGTGATGATTTCGGGCAGCCGCTTTGCAAGGCCGGGGTCGCGGCGGTCTGGCGATTCAAGATACGCCTTGAGCTGTTTACGCACCTTGGGTGCGGTTGCGAAATCTGCCGTTCGGATGATGACGCGCTCTGCGTCTTCGGGAACGTCGAGTTTGTGGATGTACTTCAAATCCGTCTTGAAGAGAAGGTACTTCTCGCCGTGCGCCCTGCCCTTTGCGGGATAGCCGTAGTCACGAATCAACTCAGCGCGTGTCTTGATGCCAACAAACTGCGCCTTGTAAGTACGCTGATCCTTCTTGCCATTGAAAAGCCAAAGTTCCGTTATCATCGCCGCGTCTTCCGCGCCGATCTTGTCACCTTCAGAAATGGGATAGTTGTACCAGCCGCGCCATTTGGTCAGTTGGTCGCCCTTGTACGTGCCGACAAGCACATAACGTTGAGATTTCGCTGGCGGTGCATCAGTCTCACGCTGAGGGGGCCGCCTTGTGGCCTTCGTTTGTTTCTTCTTCATGGTTGTGATGCGACCGCATCGCAACTGCATGAAAAGAGCGCGTTCTCAATCCATGCCCTGACTGGAAGCCCTACCACAGGCCTACTTCGAACGCACGGGAGAACGCGCCCATGTTGGGCGCGTCCTGCTGGCAATTATTCGAAGTAGAAGCCTGTCGGCTTCTTTGT
>JAFZOV010000083.1 GCA_017550445.1 Fibrobacter sp. | reverse complement strand
CTCCCTTGGAATTGACGAATTCTACGAAGGATTCTAGCATGTCTGTTTCGCAAGGGCTCGCCAAGCTGACATTTTGCAGTGTTACGCTTACGGAATCACCTTCGATCGACTTGTATGCCGCAGCGGAAGGGACGGGTTGGATGTATACTCCATCTTCTGTGTCTGGGCCGTTATATTTGATGTCGAAATTCCTAGATTCAATGTAGATGCCCTTGTTGCTTGAAGAGCTGTAAAATGGATTGTCTGGATAAATGTCGCTGTCGGAACTAGATTCTGTTTTGATATCGGGTCCCTCATCGGCATTGTTTTTTGTTGACGAAGAACTCTTGTTTTCTGCAATCGAGGAACTGCTGGCCGCGGCAAGGGTATTGGGGTCGATGGTGCCACCGGCCACATCGTTGCTGGAACAGGCGATCATTGCGATCAGCGAAAAACATCCGGTAAAGAGCAAAAACTTCTTAAGCATGGTGCGGTTCCTCTATTTTTTCGGTGACCGGGAAAAATTGAAAATTGATTCTGCAAACCTGATCCGAGTCTTTGTACGAATTGGCGATAGAAAGAACCTTTCTGCAGCAGTCGTCCAGTTCTTTTTCGATTCTGTCTTTGGCTTCTTGGCAAACGCTGAGTGTGACTCCGGTAAAGTAACGCTCTGTGGCCGAGTAGCGGTCTACGGCGCGGGCGGCCATGTTTGCCATTTCTTTGTGCATGGCGCGGATGGCGATGGGCAAGGCTTCCTTGGAACCGATGACGGTCTGTTCTGTCTGGGAGTAAACCTTGTCTCCGTCTTTTTTGAGGAACCCGGCCTTCACCAAGAAGGTCAGAATGTCGCGGACTTCTTCGGCGGATACGTGTTCCTTGCATTCGTCGGCCATGTCCCGCGGGTTGGCGCCGGGCATCATGGGGGCCAGTTCCCTGAGAACCGGGTCCTTCCAGGATTCATAATACTGGAAGGCGTCGCTGTCGACTACGCGGACCTTGTGCTCCAACGCAATCTTTTGCATTTCTAGCAAGGCGGCCTTCTTGACGGAATCTTTTTCGGCGTTGCAGAAGGTGACCATCTCGCGGAAATAGTCTGCTTCGAAATCGGCAAGGCCCATGGCCTTGGCCACGTCTGCAATTTTGGGGCGGCTTAAATTGCTCTGGCCCATGCACACCAGCTTTAAAAAGTTCGGCGAAGAAAAGCCGGCGCTTTTGCAGAACTCCCGCCACGAGAACGCTCCGAGACGCTTGCGTTCGTCGTAATAGTCCTGCATAAAGAGGTGGTAGTCTTTGTATTCAAGTACCGATTTCATACTAAAGAATATACCTTAATTTTAAACGTAAGTCAAATATTTAATTATACAAAAATGAAGAAAATTGAATAAAAATGAGAAAAATCTGAATAAAAATTAAAGAAAATTCTGTAAATTATACAAAGCGTATAATATAGCAGAAATGCGTATAAAAGGAGATGCCCGCCTGCGCGGGCATGACAATTAGGAATGGGTGACGTTTGTTTTAGTTAAACAGTTCCGGGTCGGATTCGTCGGAGCCTTCGTCCTCGCTGGAACCGTCGTCGAAACTGTCGGGCGGGGTAATGCGGGTGGCGCGTTTCACCTTCTTGGCGGTGAACTTGCTACCCAATGCCTTGTAGCTCTTGATTTCGGCAACTTCGGTCAGGTCGAGTTCTTCCTTCTGGACTTCGCGGCCCACCTGGTATTCCATGAGTTCGCGTGCGTCTTCAGTGGCGAAGAATTCAATCATCTGCGTATCCTTATGGTCGGACACGATGCTGAATTCAGTTGTCATCGGGCAGCCTTCCAGGTTGAAGCGCTTCACCATGTAGTTGAAGTTTCCGCCTTCAAAGTACAGCACCGTAAATACCTGTGCGGGGTCGAACTTGTGAACGTATTTGACGCCTGTACCCACGAGAATCGGGTCTGCCATATCGTGTACGCGGGCCGTACCGTTTTCCTTGACAATCAGGATCTTGTCCTTTTCGCCAAATTCGCCGATGCGGTCTCCCTTCTTCTGCGTGCTGATGATGCCAGCGAGTGCGTCAAAGTAGAGTACGCGGGCGCCCAAGGTGCTCACACCCTTACGGACGCGCTTGATGCTCTTGACCGGATACTTGGTCACAATGTTACCCATGGCACCACGGCCCTTCACGTCAATGGAGCTAAAGTCCACTTCGAAGTTCAGCTTGGTGCG
This sequence comes from Fibrobacter sp., assembly GCA_017550445.1. Next base: position 23,121 of record JAFZOV010000083.1, on the reverse strand, counting down.
CGGACGCGGCTTGAGCGTGACTTCTACGACTTCGGCTTCTCCGTTCAGGTTGCTGGACATGTACAGAATCTTGCTGCCCGGTGTGCCCTTGCCCATGAAGTAATCCTTGTCGCGGGTGACGCCACCCACGTTGAATCGCTTGATGTAGTAAGCGCCGTCCTTGCCGTCCTGGTGAATCACGTTGTAAATATGGCGGTCGTCGTCTTTCTTGAACTTTTCAACAAGCAAGATGTTCTTGCCCACAAAGTCCTTGTCGCTGACCTTGACCACCTTGAAACTGCCGTCGGCCTTGAACACGATCAAGTCGTCGTATTCAGACACGTCGAAGAGGTATTCTTCCTTCTTCATGCCGGTGCCGAGGAAGCCTTCCTTGCGGTTCACGTAAAGCTTCTGGTTGGCGAGGGCCACATGCACGGCTTCCACCTTGCCGAATTCCGCAATCTGCGTGCGGCGTTCCTTGCCTTCGCCGTACTTCTTGAGGATATTCTTGAAGTGATCGATGGTGTAATCGGTGATGTGTTCCTGATTGTACTTGCAGGTCGCGATGCTGTCTTCCAATTCCTTCAAAAGCTGGTCGGCCTTTTCGCGGTCGTAATGGCTTATGCGGCGGATCGGAATTTCAATGAGTTTGCCGATTTCTTCGTCCGTGACTTCCTTGCGGTGCAGGCGCTTGAGGTAAGGCGTGAGTCCTTCACGAACAAGGTTGATAATTTGTTCGCGGTCCTTTGCCTTCTTGATGACTTCGTAGACTTCTTTCTCGATAAAGATTTTTTCGAGCGTGGTCATGTGCCACTTGTCTTCGAGGTGCTTGAGTTCGTTCCTGAGTTCCCATTCCAGCAGGTGGACGGTGTGCTCCGTATTCATGCGGAGAATTTCGGAAACGCCGAGGAATTTCGGGTGCTTGTCGACAATCACGCAAGTGCAGGGTGAAATCGACTTTTCGCAATCGGTAAAGGTATAAAGCGCGTTGATGGCCACCTGCGGGTCGGTGCCCGGCAGCAGGTGCACGAGAATTTCGACTTCTTTACTCGTGTTGTCATCCACATGCTTAATCTTGATTTTACCCTTGTCGTTCGCCTTCACGATGCTTTCGATAAGGCTTACGGTCGTGGTGCCGTACGGAATTTCGCGGATGGCGAGCGTCTTGTTGTCGACCTTTTCAATCTTCGCGCGCACGCGGACCTTGCCGCCACGCTGACCGTCGTTGTAGTCGCTCACGTCGATGATACCGCCGGTAAAGAAATCCGGGTAAAGCGTAAACTTTTTGCCCTTCAAAATCGCGATGCTTGCTTCGCAGAGTTCGCGGAAGTTGTGGGGGAGAATCGAGGTGGAAAGACCCACGGCAATGCCGTCTACACCCTGTGCCAAAAGCAGCGGGAACTTGACGGGGAGCGTTACCGGTTCCTGGCTGCGGCCGTCGTAGCTCGGAATCCATTCGGTGGTTTCGGCGTTGAATACGACATCCACGGCGAACGGCGTGAGGCGGCCTTCAATGTAACGCGGGGCAGCAGCGCTGTCGCCCGTGAAGGGGTTACCCCAGTTACCCTGGGTGTCAATCAGCAAATTCTTCTGGCCGAGACCGACGAGGGCATCGCCAATGGAGGCGTCGCCGTGCGGGTGGTAGGCCATGGTGCGGCCCACGATGGTGGCCACCTTCTGGTAGCGGCCGTCGTGGTTTTCAAAAAGCGAGTGCAGAATGCGGCGCTGTACCGGCTTAAGTCCGTCCTCGTAGTACGGAACGGCGCGGTCCAGAATCACGTAGCTGGCGTAGTCCAAAAACCATCCGTCGTAGAGTTTTTCAAGATGGCTTACGTTCGAAAGTCCAAGGGTCGAATCTTTAGTTTCTTCGCTCATATTCAAAAAATGCTTTAAAAATCGTGAAATTCAACTAACGGCATACAATATAAAAAAAAGTAGTGTCAAAAAATTGACACTACTGCACAAAGGGGCAAAAATAGCCAAGGAATGTATTACTATCCCTTTTCTTTTACCAACGGCTCGTATGTTCCGTAATAGTCCAGAGAATTCAAGACACTCATATACGGCTTGAGCATCTCGGGTTTTATCGTATTGGACTCGGGATTCCTCAATGCATTGGGCGCAGCAATTCCGTAAACGACAATTTCCTTTTCGTTAAGATCTTCTTTCAATGCGCCGTTATCCATGATATCGCCATTGGTAAAGACATATTGCTTTTGGTCATCTTCAATCATATAGCTAATGAGATCCGGGGCCGTAATCAAGGGAGTAGCATGGCTCGAATCCCACAGGATAAGGCTTTCGTTTTGGAAAATAATTGTGTAGTGACGCTCGGAATTGTTTTCGTCTTCTATGGAGATAACCCCAACGTCAAAACCACCCGCAGTCGAAATCGTTGCACTGTGCAATTTCCCACGGCACATTTCTTTTATGGCAGGGTAATTTTCGTTTATGGCGGGATAAATCAACTGACTTTTGAACAATTCTTCAATTTCGGGAAAATCCCAATTTTTCCCTTGCATTGACCGTATGGCACCCCCTAGTGTCTGGCAGAACGTCAATGTTCCCGGCACACATGCGTTGTCCGTAAGCAGCTCGGTTACGTCTTTAAAATACCACATGACTAGTCCGGCTTTCTGGTCGAATTCGGCCAAGTTGAGCACGGGCCTTGCCAGGGATTCCATTTTTGAGGCGGCATCCAACTTATCCTTGTCACCTAAAATTTCAAGCTTTATCTGGTGGTAAATCGGGTCTTTGCTTTTATCCGGATTCAGATTTTCGCTGCAGAGAATGGTGGGGTTCACAGAGGCCTTCGTGGCGTAGGTGATAAGGTCCAAGGTGGGGACAGCTCGGCCGGCACCATCTACATTCAGCACGCGCATGCTCTTTTCAAGGGCGGTCAGGCAGGCCGTAATCATAGATACAGGACCTATTTCGACGGGTATGATATACTCTATGTAATTATTTCCCTTGGCTTCCTTGAATTTTTCGATACCTTCGCATACGGCATCGGGGCATTTTACGCCGCCCATTTTCTGTGGAGCCCCCATATAGGCCACGACAATCCCGGATCCATTTGGCTTGGCCTCCTCCAAGCCGGTTATTAAATCCGTTATTTGGAAATCCTGAAATTTCTTGTTGTTGGAAAAATAATCATCTATGAAATCGAAGCTGGTTTTGAGTTTCCCACCACCGCCACTGCCAAGAAAGCAAGCCCCCAAAGCAATATTCTGCAGTTCATACGGCAAACTTCCGACATCATATTCAGTCATGACTGCACTCCTTTAGTTTATGCAGTTTTTCTAGGTAAACACGTTCGTTGTGCTCCTCGGCTGTTTGAATCACGGTGTCGATAAAGGTTTCGAACTCGTTCCTGTTGCCGCTTTTGCGGTAGAACTCGCCGAGGATCAGGCCGTAAAGTGAATGCATCGCGGTCGGGGACGACTTGCTGGATTCAGTCAATATCCGATAACCGTCCTTTATGATATTTTCAGCATTTACTTCGTCGACGCATTTTTCGTAAAGAGCTGCGCCGTAGAACACTTTTCCGATTCCGAGATAGAAACGGAAATTGTACTTTTCCGCAGTTTGCATCAGTTCGCTGGCCTGCCCATAGAGGGCATCCCAGTTATCCTCGCCCCAGTTGTACCAGCAGAGCGCCTGCCCCGCCACGACCTGGTAGAATGCATCCTTGTTTTTGGCCTTGTCGCCTTGTATCTGGAGATAGCGCAATTCCGCCTCTTCCTTTTTCCCTTGCAACTGCTCCGCCAGCATCAGGAACATGTTGGCAAACAGGCTGTCAAGATCCGGAGTGCCGTCGCCCGCACCGTCCATTGCAGCTTCGCTCAAAAACAACTCGCCGTATTCACAAGTCTTCTCGAGGTCCCCCAGCCAGAAATAGGTATTCGCTGCGGATATGAGCGCGTTCAGGTGCAGATTGTGGTTACTGTACTTGTCTGCAATCTCAAGATTCTTTTGCACTTGTTGCAGGCACCGGTCCAGTTCAAGTTTTGTGAGATAAATTGTCCATTTGCCGAAAAGTACGATGATGATGTCGATGTTTTCGAAGTCCTGTTTTTCTACACAAAGGTCCAAGGCCTGGTCGTAGAGCCATTCCACTTCCGGATCGCCCCATCCTTTTATGTCTCTGTAGCAGATACAGAGACGGATTGTGAAATATAAGGTTTCACGTCGCGTTTCGCTACTTTGGGGCATGTCCTTCAGGAAGCCCAGGGCTTTTTTTATCAGCGTGGCGGCCTTGCCATAAGCGGAAAGGCGCATCATGCTGTCGACGGTTATCCTAATGTATTTTACCGCCTTATCGTATTCCTCGGACATCTCGTAATGACGTGCGATGTCTCCAGCGGCCTCTTCAATGTTATTCTTAAAGTAGTCCTCGAGAATGCGCGCGATGTCACTATGGAGCATCATTCGCTGGGTTTGGCTCAGTTCTTGATAGAGATACTGCTGGAAAATGTAGTTCGAGAAATTGAATTTCGAGACAATTCCCTGGCTGCAACGGATACAGTCGCTCTCGGTTACCAGATGGTGTTGTTTTTGCAGAATTTTTGAAAGTGTCATGAGAATGCTGCGTTCAGGCATATCCATGGTCTTGGAAAGGACCTGCGCTATGAATGTGTGCCCCTGGACGCTTGCATACGAAAGAACCTCCACAAGAGAATCCTCCAGACGACCAATTCGCTCCTGGATGATGCCTTCTATGCGGACGGGATAGGAATCCCAATCAAGGTTCGCGTTGTTCGACCATACCCCGTCATTGTTGGAGATGACCATCCCCTTTTCAATCAACAGGTTCATGAGTTCGCTTATGAAAAGAGGGTTGCCATTGGTACGCTCGAAAAGTTTGTCACGGAAATAATCATCGAAAATGTTCCTATTCGAATTCAGCATCTTTTCCATTAGTTCGCGACGATCGCCTTCGGAGACTTTGTCCAGGTCCACAAAGACATTGCCCAAGCTGATTTTCACTTCCGTAATCAGCTTGCTCAACAGGTGCTTTTCCCCGCCTACGATAATGTCGATGTCCGTACTTCGGTAGCTGCCGATTATCATCACTGGGCTGTTCTTGAGGCCGATTATGAGTTGGTAGAGCAGATTAACGGAGGACGGGTCTATCCATTGAAGATTGTCCACTATTAATACCAAACGGTATTTCTCGGCAATGGAGCGTATTGCATCGACGTATTGCACTATAATTTTTGACTCGTCTATGGAGCGTGCAGGCTCTTTCTCTTTTTCCTGGAGTAGGTTCAGGCCTATCGCAGAAATTATGGACGCCCCGGGAATGAAGTTCCCCAGCAGGTCGGGAGCATGCTCGAATACCGTCCTAGCGCAGAAACGGCAGACCTCCTTGAATTTTTCCTTTCCAGAATCCTTGGAGTCTTCTTCGTCGACATCTTTCAGCAGCTGCTTGAGCAGTTCCTTGAACGGCTGGTAGGGTATATTGTAGTCGGACTGTACATTGCAGCTGCTTGAAACAACAAGCGTCTGGTCCGTTGTAGCTGAAATATCATCGAGGAATTGGTTAATCAGGACTGTTTTCCCGGCTCCAGCCTCGCCAATGACGAATCTTAGTTGCTGCCGGCCGGACTGTTGCATGGCCTGATACGCATCCATCAGTTTCTTTTTTTCTTTTTCGCGTTGTACAAATTGCATAGATTAACTTATAAACGAAAATACGTACAAATGTTGTCCATTATGTTATAAATATATACAAAATTTTCGGAAAACGTTCGTTTGTACGCGTTATTTCAAGGAAAGGCAGGAATTTTCATGCCAAATTAAGAAAAATCCTCCGGCTAAGCCGGAGGATTTGAAATAAACTAAAATTTATTTTTACTTAGAAGCTGAAGACGGCTTCAACACCGAACTTGAGGTTCACGTCTTCGCCGTAATCAACCGTAGAAACATTGTATTCGTGACCGGCCTTTTCCCAGTCGTCGCCCATGGGGAGAATGGCCATGACGAAACCGGTTATGTCAAGGCCGTCAACCGGAGTGAAGTAGGAACGGAGGCCGAAGTTCAAGGAGCCGAGGTCGGTGTTCACGTCAAGAGAGTTTGTGTGCAGTTCGCCAACCGCACCGAGGGCAATGGCGTCGCTTAACTTGATAATGCCTTCACCGTAGGCAAACATGTATTCAGGAATTTCGGGGGTATGAATAGTGGCGTCAAACAAGTTGTCGTCAAACTTGGCGTAGAAGAATGTGCCCCTGATATTCACGTTGGCAATCTTGAAGCTGGGTTCTACTAAGAAGGCGTGGGTGATTTCGGGCCAGCTTTTAGAAATATCGTCTTTATGCAAACCGTAAACGGCGTGGATTGCAAAGGGGCCGAATTCGAGGGCCGCGTCCAAACCGGCGTGGAATTCGTTTTGCTCACCATGCTGCCAGTTCTGGTAATGAACGAACGGACGCAGCGTCTGGCCGGCGAATTCAAACTGGTATGCACCATGAATGTCGTAACTTTTGCACACATCCTGAGGCGGTATCGGATTTCCGTCTGTTGTATAATACTGTCTACTGCAGGTCATGTCGATAGAGTTTCTTGTAAAACCGATGGCGAGTTGCAGGCCATAGAGATCAAGTTCGATACCACGGACATCGTGTTCACTCATGCCGGCAGCGTAGTCTGCCGGGTCGATATAGTCGTAGTAGTTGAAAGCGCCTTCAGAATAGGTCATGTCGCCGAGCTTGATGGCCAAGTTTTCGTTACGCTGGTATTGAATGAATGCGCCGTTGTAACGAACATAGGGAGATGAACCATCACCGTCGGCTTCGATTTCAACCTGTGCCGACCATTTTTCGTTAAATATTACCTGGAAATCAAGGTCAAAGGTAGACCAAAAATCATGATAGAGGTCCTGTTCGTCGTCGTTCTTCCAGTTGGCATAGGTGTCGAATTCAGCCTGGCCGGAAATCTTGAATTCCGTAGCCTTCTTGCTTTCGGGGGCGGCATCTGCCTTGGAAATGTTCAGGCGTTCGGCCAAAGGAATCGGGGTCGGTTCCGGCTTAACTTCTTCTTTCTTTTCTTCTGCCTTGGGTTCTTCTACCTTGGCAACTTCTTCCTTTTGGGGTTCAGCAGCCTTGGGTTCCTCGGCGACCTTGGTTTCTTCGGCCTTCGGGGCTACTGCGGCGTCGGCGGCCGGAGCGGCGGGCTGTTGGACTTCTTCTGCCTTGGCGGGAGCTTCGGCAGCGGGCTGAGCGGCGGGAGTTGCTGCCGGTTCAGCTGCAGGTGCAGCGGCGGCAGGTTGTTCGGCAGGCTGGGCTGCAGGGGCTGCGGCCGGTGCTGCTTGGGCAAATGCGCTGGCGGCGAGGCCGAGCACGATTGCGGACAGTTTCATGGATTTCATTTGTTGCTCCTTTTTAGAATTTGTTATTAATTCCGGGAAGAAATTTCGTTGAGGGCATCTTCCATATATTTGCTGAAGAGTTTGGATATCGTTTCAGCGGTTGTTCGCGGTTCACGGTTGTCCATACTCTTCTTTTGATCGAAAGTCTTCTCCCAAAGGGCTTCGTCGCTTTCGGTCTTGCGGAAGGTCAGCTGAATGGCCAGGTGGGCGTATTGGGAACTACCTTCGTCGATTTCTTCGATGGCGATGATGTTTCCGAGAAGTTCATAGTCGGGCTTGCCGTTGCTTTTGGTTTCGACGCTCTTGAAAAGAGCTGCCTTGGTCAGGTATTCGCCTGCAGCCTGGGCAAGCATGTGTTCGGGGCGGCTAGCCCAGAGATCCAGGTCATAGAACATGAAGTCGTAGGCCGATTCGCGGTAAACGATATTGGTGCGCTGGTAGGCCGGTTCAATGGTGAACTTGCGTACCTGCAGGCGTTTGTCCTTGAAAGCGTTCGTCGAAGGATTCTGGATATTTTCGATGGCGATGGTGTAGTAGCGCGTCGGTTCCGTGGTGCCGCCGCCAAGGCATGCGGTGAGTGTGAACGCCAATAAGGTTGCAATTGCAATAAAGGCAATTTTCCTCTTGACGTCATTGCGAGGAACGCTTTGCGCGACGAAGCAATCTATAGATGATTTTTTCATATTAAACTCTTTTAAGTCGAAAAGGGGATCCCCGCCTTCGCGGGGATGACATAAGCGTTTATTTTCTCCTGCTCTTGTTTTCGGAGCGGATCAGCGCCGACGGGTTATTCTTAATCTTCTGTGAGAATTCTTCAAGGTTTTCAAGCACGGCGTTGAGCTCCATAATGGCTTCGCCCACCTGGTCCTGATTCTTGTAGACGACCTGGTCAAGCCGCTGGGTCAGTTGCTTGATGGATTCCATGGCCTGGGTCAGGTTCTCGTTCATGGCCTTCGTGTCGATGGCTTCGAGTTTCTGCTTGACAAGGTCCATGTTTTCGCTGGTCTTCGCGGCAATCTTAGCCTCTTCGATTTCGGCCAGCACGTTTTTCATGGAGGTGGCTGCGTTAGAAATGTTGTCGATGGGCTTGTTCAGGTTCTGTGTCAGCTTATTTAAGTTGTTTGTTGCACTTTCGAAATTCTTGAGCGAATTGCTGATGCTGCTGGCGTTTTCTTCGGAGAATACGCGGTTCAGGTTGGTCATGAGGGAATCTACGTGACCGATAATATCCGTAGCCTTGTTGGCAATGGCGTCGAAGGCCGTCTTTTCGGCAGGGACGAATCCGCCCTCCTGCACATCGGGCTCGTCAAAGCGTCCGCCCGAAAGAACAATCTGCTTTTCGCCGGTAAGCGAAATGCCGTGGGTCATGCCGGCGCGGGTGCCGATTTTGATGGGGGTCCCCTTGTTGACGCGAAAACGAACAATCACCTGGCTCAGGTTTGAAGAGTCGATTTCTATCCCGGTCACATTGCCCACGTCAATGCCGTTCAGCTTGACCTGTGCATCGTTATAAAGGCCGATGACCGATTCGCTGAATACCGTGTAATAGTTGTCGAATTCCTTGTTCAAAAAACGCGAAAGCACATAGCCCAAGAATACGCAAATCATCACTCCGCAAAGGAGCATGAATGCGCCTATCTTGATACGTTCGGCTCGTGTGGTTTCCATATTTTCTCCAGATCAATCAATAAAGTCGAATTGGTAATATTCTTTGTTGTCTTCTTCTTTAGGACATTGCCTGTTAAAGAAGTGCTTCAAAATGGGGTCTTCGCTTTCAAGCCCCTGCTTGAGTGTCCCGTCCATCAGCACGTATCCGTCTTTAAGGTAGATAAAACGGTCGCATACGATTTTGATGCTTTCGAGTTCGTGGCTCACAATCACCATCGAAACGCCCAGGGTGTCGCGGAGTTCAAGCAAAAGTTCATCGAGCGAGCGGGCGGTAACGGGGTCAAGACCGGTGGAAGGTTCATCGCAGAACAGCAGTTCCGGCTTCAGGGCGATGGCGCGGGCGAGTGCCGCGCGGCGCTTCATGCCGCCCGAAAGTTCCGAGGGGTACTTGTGGAAGGCGTGCAACAGGTGCACCTTTTCAAGCCTATCGGCTACGATTGCTTCCATCTGGCTCTTGGGCATGTAGGGCATGCTGCGGATTAGCGGCAACATGGCGTTTTCGGCAACGGTCAAGTCCGAAAGGAGCGCTCCGTTTTGGAAGAGTACGCCCGTTCGAAGGCGGGTTTCGAAATCCAGGCCTTCCTTGGCGCCAAACGGCTTTCCGAAGAAGGTGATGGTTCCGCTTTCGGATTTGTAGAGCTTGAGGATGTTGTTCATCAACGTGGACTTGCCGCAACCGGAGCTTCCCAAAATCATGCGGATTTCGCCCTTCTTGACATCGAAGGAAATATCGTTCAAGACGGTCTTTCCGTCGTAACCGGCTTTCAAGTGATCTACTTTGAGTGTAATGTCTTCCATTGTTGCTCCTAGTAGAAAATGAAACTGAACGCGCAGTCCGCGATGATGATGGCCGAAATCGAAATTACGACGCTAGAAGTTGTCGCAAGGCCTACCGCCTCGGCACCGCCTTCGGCGTTCAGGCCCTTGTTGCACGAAATCAGCGTGACAAGCCAGCCGAACACAATGGATTTGACGGTACTCTTGAGGAAGAGAATTGGCGGAATTCCATCGCGGATAGACTGGAAGTAGTTGGCGAAAGAAATGTCGAAAAAGAAGAATGCAATCAGGAAACCGGCGAGGCAGCCCGCAATGCCGGCACAGAACGAAAGGATCGGCGTGCAGATGGTCATGGCGATAAAGCGAGGGACTACCAGGTACTGCACCGGCGAAATGGCCATGGTCTTGATGGCCTTGATTTCTTCGCAGACGGACATGTTTGCGATTTCTGCGGCGATGGAACTGCCGGAGCGGCCCGCCAAGATAATAGTCGTGAGGAGTGGGCTGATTTCGGCAAAAATCAGGTAGCCGAGGCCCGAAGCCAGGTAAGTGCCGCCGCCCACGGCCTTTAGCATAAAGGAACTCTGAAGCGCCATGGTAAAGCAGATGAGGGCCACCATCAAGAAACAGATTCCGGTGGCTTCGGTTCCCAGCATGTAGACTTGCTTGGCTGTACCGCCAAATTTGCTCCGGCCTTTGTCGAAGGGCCCGCAAATTGTCCAGTAAATGCACATGTTCAATAAGATGAACACTTCGGCAAAGCCCTTGGCCACCACGATGGTCTTGGCCCCGATGGCTTCCAGGGTGCTGTTGTAGCCGTGTTTTGGCTTTTCTGGGATTTTTTCTTTTTTAAGGGCCCTGAGCTGTGCCTTAATTTCTTCGTTAAAGTGGGCGAGCGTGAGTCGGTGACCCGTCTTTTCGCTTAAATCGGCCAGAAGGGCAAAAAAGGCGTCGCCGCTGTAATCCATGCGTGTAAGAGAAGAACCGTCCAGGCAAAGGGGGCCGTTTTTGAGTGTGCGCCTACATTCCCGCAGCAAGTTCCTGCTGCTAGTCGCTGTGAGTGCGGCGGGGAGTGTGATAGTTCTTCCTTCCATTGTGCACAAATTTAAAAAAACTATAGGTCTTTCCAGGGGGCTTCGGCAAGTTCTTTCATTTTTTGCTGATGAACGTCACGTTTTTCATGCCAGATGGCAAGTTGCTCCTTGAAGGCCTTGCGCAAGAGTTCCATGCCGATGTTTTCGCGGGCGCTCACCTGGATTGCCTCGGGGTAGTTTTCGCGGAGTTCCGTACGGCGGGCTTCGTCGCAAACTTCAGCCTTGTTGAATACGCGGATTCTCGGGGTCTCGGCGCTTATAATGCCTTCCAGGGTTTTATGGGTGACTTCGAGGTGTTCGCGGTAGTCGGGGGCAGAACCGTCAACTACCTCTAAAATGCAGTCGGCATGGGCTGCTACGCCCAGTGTGCTTTTGAATGTCTCGATCAGGTTGTGGGGGAGCTTGCGTATAAAGCCCACGGTGTCGGACAGGATGATGTTTTCGCCATCCAGGTAGAGCTTTCGGGTGGTGCTGTCGAGCGTTGCGAAAAGCTTGTCTTCTACGTAGACGTCGGCGCCGGTTAGGCGATTGGTTAGTGTGGATTTGCCTGCGTTGGTGTAGCCCACGATACCGATATGGAAAATGTCGTTTCGGTTGTCGGCCTGGCTTTCTCGGGCGTCTTCGATTTTTTCCAGCTTCTTTTTAAGTTCCTGGATTCGCTTGCGGATCATGCGTCGGTCGGTTTCCAGCTGGGTTTCGCCGGGGCCCTTTGTGCCGATACCGCCGTTATGCTGGCGGCAAAGGTGGGTCCAGGCGCCGGTAAGGCGGGGCATCATGTACTGGAGCTGTGCCACTTCTACCATGAGTCGGCTTTCTGCTGTAACGGCGTGTTTTGCAAAAATATCCAGAATAAGACCTGTTCTGTCAAGAACCTTGATTCCCGGGAGTCGCTGTTCCAGGTTCCTGACCTGTGAACCCGAAAGATCGTCGTCGAACACTACCATTTTGGCATCCAGTTCTTCTAGGGCGCGTTTGACCTCGTTTACCTTGCCCTCGCCAATAAGGGTTGCCGGACTAAAGTTCTGTACCCGTTGCAAAAAACTCTGTACCACTTCGGCGCCTGCGGTTTCTGCAAGCCGGCCTAGTTCAGCAAGTTGTTCGGTGGCAAGCCAGGGACGCACCTTGGGTGTCGAAATACCCACAAGAATGCAGCGTTCCTTCTTTGGCTTGTGTTCAATAGCAAAATCTTTCATACGAGCTACATATTAGAAAATGTTTTTTTTATTATTGCGCTATATATTTTAAATAGTTATGAAAAAGATTAAATTAAAACGTTGGATGCCCTTGAACCCCGCCATCTTCGGGGTTGCAGCCGCGGTTGTGGTGCTTGTGGTGCTGTATGCTCTTTGGGCAAGAGAATCGTATTTTAAGCAGATTGAAGAAGCTGTTACTCAAGAAACGCTGCGACTTTCGGCCGACTTGACCAAAACGGTGAATTACGGACGGAGCAGTATCAAGCTAGTGTCGCAATCGGTGTCGAAAAAGATGGACGGTCCCGAATTGCGTCGGTCGGAATCTCTGTTTCTTTCGATGAAGGACGATGTTCCTTTTTCGAAGATTGAATATATTCGTAAAGACGGCCTGAAGCTCTCCTATGACGACGAACCGGTTGATGTTTCTGAAAGTGCCTTTTTTCGACAGGGTATGGCCGGTAAGTCCGGTATCTGGATTGACTATACGGGGAAAAAGTATGGCGAAGCGCGTATTAACGTGTATACTCCCTTGTATTACGGAGAAAAAGTCGTTGGCGTGATTTCGGGCATCTTGGGGGGCCAAAAGGATATTGCCCCCATGCTTCGGTATACGGTTAACGGGGAACAGACCATTGGCCTGTTGTGCGACCATGAATTGAATATTGTCGCATCGAGTTTTGTCGATAACGATTATGGTGTAAATTTTGAACAGCGTGCCCAGGATTTTTTCCCGGCCGAAATAGTGAGCGTGTTTAGGAAAAACGCCATGCTCAATGAAGCCAAGGCGTTCAGGGTGACTTCTGAAGTCGGAACTTCTATAGCCTGTATCATGTCCGTTAACGAATTGGGTTGGTTCGTGGTGCAAATGGTTCCGTACCATGTGCTGATTAACGTGACGAGGCTTGTGGCCATCAAGGCGGTTTTGGCGCTGTTCCTGGTGGTGCTTTTCTTTGTGATTTACATCCATTCCGTTTACCGTACGAACAGCCGCTTGCAAAATGAAATGGAAGGCAAGCATTTGAACGTCATTAATGCCTTGACGGATTCTTATGGCAGTGCCTTTGTGATTGATTCTAGGACTGGCTTAAGCGAAAGCTACAGCATTGACCCCATGGCGATGCGCTTTATGCAAGATGCCTTTGATAAAAGTCCTCATTACGATCAGATTACGTCTTTGTACGTGAATCGCGTGGTGCTTCTCGAAGACCGCCCGCTGTTTGACAAGGTTTTGACCTTGGAACGTTTGAACCGGGAATTCTTGAAGCGTAGTCGGTTTGAATTTATTTACCGCATTTCGAAGGGTGGCGCAATTCATTACATGCAAATCCACTTCGTAAAGCCCTCTAAGGACCGCCCCGAAATTGTCATGGGTATTAAGCTTGTGGATGAATCCATGAATGCCGAGCTTGATAAACGCAGGGAATTGAACGACCAGCGTGTTGCCCTTGTGAAGGCTCTTGACCGTGCCCAGCGTGCCGACAAGGCCAAGTCCAATTTCTTGTTCAGCATTAGCCACGATATCCGTACTCCTATGAATGCAATTCTCGGTTACGATACGCTGGCTCAAAAATATTTGCAGAACGTGAATCTGCCCGAAGCGGAAGTCTCTATGCTGCAGTATTACATGAACGGGATCCAGTCTGCGGGAAAGCTTTTGCTCAATGTAATCAATTCGGTTCTGAGCATTACCTCTATTGAATCGGGTTATGAAAAACTTGAAGAAACGGCAGTGCTTACCGCAGCCTTGAGCGAAGACTTGGTGACGACTTTTGAACAGTCTGCAAGACAGAAGAATATTATGTTGCAGATTTCAAGAAACATCAAGACCCGTTGCGTTTATGTGGATAAGGTGAAATACCACCAGATCTTGATGAACGTGGTAAGTAACGCCATCAAGTATACCCGTGGTGGTGGGCTTGTGCGAATCTCTATGCGGGATTTGCCTAATGAATCCTTGGACAAGTGCAATATTGAATTGGTGGTTGAAGATACGGGCGTGGGCATTTCTGAAGAATTCTTGCCCAGGGTGTTTGATGTCTTTGAACGTGAACAGACTGCCCTGACCCGCGGAATTGAAGGTACGGGCCTTGGACTCAGTATCGTCAAGAAACTGGTTGACCTGATGCACGGTACAATCAATATCACCAGCCGAGTGGGTGAAGGTACTCGCGTCATTATAGTGACGCCTCACCGAATTGCCGAAGACGATTTTGTGGAGCCGCCGGCCAGTGTGCAATCCTTTAAGAAGAGTCTTTCTGGCAAGTCTATTTTGATGGCGGATGACGATCCGCAGACTTGCGAAATCGTTTCGAACTTGTTGAAGAGTGTCGGTGCCGATATCGTTTGTGTGGAAAACGGTAATGAATGTTACCGCCGGGTGGATATGTCGCCTGCCGGGTCCTTTGACTTGATTTTGATGGATTTGAAAATGCCACGAGGCGATGGCTTTGAAACGACGGCCCTGATTCGTAAATTGGATAGTCCGCGTAAGGCTAGAATACCTATTGTGGCCTTGTCGGCTAGCGCCTTTGACGAAGAAAAGAAGGCCGCTTACGAAGCTGGTGTAAATGGGCATATCGCTAAGCCTATTGACTTTACCGAATTGCTAGATTTGATAGCGAAACTGCTTAAATAGAATAGCTCATGAAACTCCGCTTGACACAAGAAACCTTGAATAGGCTAAAACGCTTCCGCAAGAATAAGCGGGCGTTTTGGTCGCTGGTGGTGCTTGTGGTGGCGTATCTGTTATCGCTTACTAGCCCATGGATGGTAAACGATGAACCGCTATACTTGAGCTACGAAGGCAAGTCTTATTTCCCGGCGTTTGTGCGCTACAGCGAAAGGGACTTTGGCGGAGAATACCAGACGGAGCAGGACTACGGTAAACTCTTTGCTGTGGCGCAGGAGTGCGAAGAAGATGCTGCCGAAGGTTTTACGCGAGCCGGTGGCTGCCCCGAAATTTGGGCGATTATGCCCCCGATTGCTCATGACCCTTTGAAGGCGGACTTGAGCGAAGACGGAACGCCGCCTTTTGCGCCGAGTGCAAGGCATTGGCTTGGGACCGATAGTAATGGTCGCGATGTGCTTGCCCGCCTGATTCATGGCTTTAGAATTTGCATTAGCTTTAGCCTGCTGTTGACGGTGCTGGGGACTTTCCTCGGCATTGTGATTGGCGGTATCCAAGGTTACCTTGGCAAATTCTGGGATACGGGCATGCAGCGTTTTATTGAAATCTGGTCGTCGCTCCCGATGCTTTACGTGGTGATTCTAATCGGTAGCATTTACGGGCGCAGTTTCTGGCTTTTGATTTTGATTATGGCCGCTT
This sequence comes from Fibrobacter sp., assembly GCA_017550445.1. Next base: position 7,716 of record JAFZOV010000083.1, on the reverse strand, counting down.
TCAACTGGATTTCGCTGAGTTACTACATGCGCGCGGAATTCTTGAAGCTGCGCGGCATGACTTATGTGCAGTCTGCCAAGGTCTTAGGCATGGGACATCGACACATTTTCTTCAAGGAAATTTTGCCGAATGCGATGACTCCCGTGGTGACGCTGTTCCCGTTTACGCTGATTGGCGGTATCGGCAGCCTTACGTCGCTTGACTTTTTGGGCTTTGGTCTGCAACCGCCGACTCCGAGCTGGGGCGAGCTCATGAGCCAGGGCCTCAACAATCTTTATGCGCCGTGGATTTCTGTAAGTACGGTCGCTGCGTTATTTGTGACGCTCCTGTTGACTACGTTCGTGGGCGAAGGCGTTCGCGATGCGATGGACCCGAAGTCGGGAGATAGATATGTATAATTTGGAATTCGGAGTTCAGAATTCGGAGTTGTGTCATCCTGAGCGGAGCCGAAGGATCTAAATATGCAGCCTGTACTTCAAGTAAATAATCTCTCGGTGGCGTTCGGCTTCGATAAGAACGGCAAACCTCGCGACGGCATTAAGCCGCTGCAGGTGACGGACCGCGTTTCCTTCGACATTCATGCCGGCGAATTCTTTGCGCTGGTGGGGGAGTCCGGTTGCGGAAAGAGCGTGACCGCCATGAGCGTTTTGCGCCTGTTGCCGCAGCCTAGTGCGCAGATTGTAGAGGGCTCGGTGCTTTACAAGGAAAGCGACGATGCTGCTCCGGTCGATTTGGCAAAGTTGCCTCTGGCCGATTTGCAGAAGGTCCGCGGAGCCGAAATTGCATGCATTTTCCAGGAGCCCATGCAGGCTCTGAATCCGGTGGTGGCCATCAAGAAACAGTTGATGGAAGTGTTCAAGTTCTGCAAGCATTCCAAGGGCGGCTTCATGACGGTGATTCGTGAGATGCTTGTTCTTGCGGGCTTTAAGGATGTGAATCGCGTTCTGGAATCTTATCCGCATGAACTTTCGGGCGGTATGTTGCAGCGCGTGTGCATTGTGATGGCGCTGCTTTCTAAGCCGAGGTTGATTATCGCCGATGAACCGACGACGGCGCTGGATGTCACTGTGCAGGCGCAGGTGCTTGCGGTGCTGAAGGATATGGCGAGCCGCATGGGAACGGCGGTGCTGTTGATTACCCACAACATGGGAATTGTGTCGCAGTACGCGGATCGCGTGGCGGTGATGTATGCGGGCCGCATTGTAGAAACTGGCCCCGTGCGCGATGTGATTGACAATCCGATGCATCCGTATACGCAGGGGTTGCTTGCTGCAATTCCTGAAAATCACAGCGACATGCGTACGATGAAATCGATTCCGGGGTCTGTGCCGCATCCGAAGGATTTTGTGCAGGGGTGTCGCTTTGCAGACCGCTGCGAAAAATGCGCCAATGCATCGCCTGAAATTCGCGCGAAATGTTTGTCGAAAGAAATGCCCCCGCGAGTTGCCGCAGGGGATTCTGAAAAGCACGAAGCTGATTGTTTTGGCTTATAATTACTTAAATTCCTCGCACCACTTGGGAACGATATCCGTTGCCTTGCCTTCCACGAACACGTCGGTGTAGGGGTCGCTGGTAGGTACTTCCAGATTCAGGCAGGTGACCTTTGCGCCGAAGCTCTTGGCGAAACTCTTGAAGCCCGCGGCGGGGTAGACCACGCTGCTCGTGCCGATGTACACGAATTCCTTGCAATGTCTTAAGGCATCTTGAATTTCTTCCATGTACAGCGGCTGTTCGCCGAAGAACACGATGTCCGGGCGGCTCATGGCTCCACAGAACGGGCAGCGAGTCTCTAAAGTTTCGTCGCCGTCGAACAGGAATTCATGCTTCGGGTTGTGTTCGCAGGTTAGGCGCATCAAGTCGCCGTGCATGTGCAGTACCCGCTTGGATCCCGCACGTTCATGCAAATTGTCCACATTCTGCGTCACGAGCAAGAAGTCGTTGCCCAGACGCTTTTCTAGTTCGGCGAGAGCGAAGTGTGCTGCATTCGGCTCATGTTCCTTGAGACCCTTGCGCAAGAAGTTGTAGAAATCTTTCACGCGCTTCTTGTCGCGGTAGTAGCCTTCGGGCGTACACACGTCATCGATGTTTTCGTGTTCCCACATGCCGTCATTACCGCGGAATGTGCGAAGCCCCGATTCTGCACTGATACCGGCACCGGTCAATACAACGAGTCTAGGAAATTTGGTGGTACTCATTAGCAGATTTCTCCAAAGAACAGGGTTTCTGCCACGATGCCGTGTTCAAAATCGGGCAGGTAAAGGCTTTCGTTTTCGCCGTGGGCGTTGCATTCGGGATCTTCGAGACCCGTGAGCAAAATGGGAATGTCGCCGAAGGTGTTGCGGAATAGTTCTGCGCCGGGAATGCTTGCGCCACAGCCAATGAACTTTGTTTCGGCTCCATAGGCTTTCGACATGGCGTCGCTCATCTTCTGGAAGAAGGGGTGAGTCGTGTCGGTGACGAAGGGATTGGCGCCGTCTTCAGTTGCGATGCTGCATTGCAGACCGTAGGGGACTTGTGCCTGCAAGAATTCCACCAGCTGCTGCGTGGCGACATCTGCGTCCATGCCGGGGGCAAGGCGAATGCCGATGCGAGCGTAGGCGCAGTTTTGCAGCACGTTACCGGCGTTGGTGCGGCTACCGACTTCCATGGCGGTCACCACAATCGATGGCCTGCGCCACAGCGACAGGAGAATTTCGTCTTCGGGAACTTTCAGCTTGACGCTTTCCAAGATTCCGCCGTCGTTGCGGAAAATCTTCTCGGTCATGCCCAGGCTCTTGTAAGAGGCTAGCTCTGCTTCGGTGGGTGGCACCAAGGTGTCTTCGAAATGCGGAATCAGGATGTTGCCCTTGCCATCAGAAAGGCTTGAAATCATGCGGCAAAGAACCTGACCGGGGTCAGGAATCGGGCCAGACCAGCTCCCCGAATGGAGCGGGGCCTTGGTGGCCTTAAGTTCCACGTTCACGGCACTCATGCCGCGGAGCGTCGTGGTAATCGAGGGGGTTCCCTTGGCGAAGTTGCCGAGGTCAGCCACAATCACGGCATCGCACTTCAATAGTTCGGCGTTCTTTTTCAAGATGGTTTCAAATCCGGCGCTTCCGGATTCTTCTTCGCCTTCAATCAGGAACTTGAGGTTAGGACCGTCGTTCTTCTTAAGGGCACGCACCTGTTCCAATGCTGCCAAGTGTGTCACGATACCGGCCTTGTCGTCGGCGGTGCCGCGGCCATAGAGTCGGTCGCCTTGGTGGCTAGCTTCAAAAGGCTTGGTGTTCCAGAGGGCTTCGCGCATGGGGGGCTGCACGTCGTGGTGGGCGTACAAAAGCACCGTGGGCTTGTCGGGGCTCGTCAAGCTTTCGCCGTATACCGACGGGCGTCCGCTGGGTGGCAGCAAAAACTGCACGTTGGTGAGCCCAGCCTGCAAAAAGAGCTCCTTCACCTTTTCGGCGGATTCCAGAACATATTTCTGGTCAAAGTTATCAAAACTGATAGACGGAATTTTCACCAGATCGCTTAGGGTCTGGATATAGGCGGGCATCTTTTCGCGGATGGCCTTGACGACTAAATCGATTGTTTTCTGTTCCATATTCATTAAACAAAATAGAAAACGAATTGTAAAATTGTCCCAGGAGGGGTATATTTTCTATTTTTTAGGGTGTAAGTTTAGGCAAAAGGAATACCCATGTCTTTTAATTGTGTAAACCACGAGTATTACCTGAATTTCGGCGACCGTGTTTTGGCGCTTATCCGCCGCATTTTTCACAATAACCCGGAATTCCGTCATGATTCCTTGAAGCATGTTGCCCGGTTTGCCCCCTACATTCCGTTTTTGGGTGGCCGCCCCGACCTGAGCAAGACGCTCAAGCGCGTTATTACTTTCCCGGATCACAGCAATTCCCTGTACCTGGGTTGCCCCATCATTTTGGCCGCCGGTGCGAACAAGACTGCAAAGCGCATCTGTGACTACGCCAATATGGGCTTTGGTGGCATTAGCGTGGGAACAGCCACCCGCAAGTTCCGCGAAGGCAATACGCACCGCCCCCGTATCGGTTTTTTGGAAAAGGACCGTGCCATTCATAACAGTATGGGGCTCAATAACGAAGGTGTCGAGGTCATTGCCCGTCGCGCCGACGAACAGCTGACCAAGGCTCACAAGGTGGGACTTTGCGTAGGCGTGTCCGTGGCAGAAACCCCGGGTCTCACCGATGACGAAGAAAAACTGAAGGACTTGCTCGAAAGTTTCGCAATCGCCTACAAGGCGGGCGACTTTATCGAAATCAACCTGAGCTGCCCCAATACCGGCGAATCCCGCGTGGACATGGACTTGTCGCTCACCGAACGCATCTTTGGCGAAATCATGAAGTACCGCAATGCCCAGGCGATTCGCAAGGCGGTGTATGCCAAGATTAGCCCCGACCTTTCGGAACGCCACTTGGTGAATGTCATGGACATGATCGTGCGTACGGGCGTGAACGGCGTGGTGGTTGGGAACACTTACCCGACCAAGAAGATGAGTGAACTCCCGGTAGAGGCAAAGCTCGAAGACTTGACTCCGCTACGTGCCGACGGTGATTGCGGCGGTATGTCCGGGCGTCCGCTTTATGAAAACATGATGTGGAACGTGACCTACATTCGCAAGCATTATCCGCAAATCAGCGTGATTGCCTGCGGCGGTATCGACCACGGTTTCAAGATTTTTGACCTGATTAAACTCGGGGTCGATGCGGTGGAATGCTACTCGGTGGTGGCCTTCCGCTGGATGGCGGCGCATGCTATGCGTAAGGAACTGGAAGCGGCTCTCCTTGAAACGGGGTACAAGACGCTTGCTGACTACGACGACCACAACCCCAAGCAAACTAAGGCTGTTTAGATTCACTCAAGACTTGTGTAATTTGTAATGTGAAATGTGTAATGTGAAATTAATTTCTCATCACACATTCCACATCTCTCATAAAATGAAACAGTTACTTCTTTCTCGTAAAACCTTATTTTTCTTGTTTCTTGCGGCGGGTGCCTCTTTTGCCGTTCCTTGGCTGGGCGTCACCTTTAAAAAGTCCACCTTCGAAAACCACCTTGCTTTAAACGTCATCGGCGTTCACCCGGAGTCGGGCTGTTTTACGGCGGGCATGGTTGCCGGCGACCAGATTATTGGTGTGCAGGGGAGTCCGCTCACGGACATGAGCCAGATTCAGTCTGCGGTTACGAGCCACAAGGCGGGGCAGAAGGTGAAAATCGAAATTGCCCGCGAAGGTAAGAAGCAGACCTTGAATGTGGCCTTGACCGAACGCCCCGATGACATCAGCAGCCTTACGGGTTCTGCTATCGGCAGTAAGATTGCCAAGTTCGGCGAGAACTTCTACAAGAACGGCGAAAAGCGCAAGGATAAACCGAAGGCGACACTCCTGGACTTCTGGGCGACCTGGTGCGGCCCTTGCCGCAAGACGCTTCCCGTTCTGGCGAATATCTACAAAAAGTACAGTGACAAAGGTGTCGAAGTTATCGGAATCGCAGATGAACCGGTTGAAACGCTGAACGATTTCTATGCGCACCAGCATGCCTCGCCGTATCCGCTTTATCGCGATGCTAAAAAAGAAATGTGGATGCGCTATGGCATCCACGCTGTTCCGACACTCATGCTGCTAGACAAGGACGGCTACATCAAGCGAGTCTGGAGCGGTGCTCCGACTGAGTACATGATCGAGCAGATCCTGAAAGATGTAATCAACTAATGTAGAGTCGGTTGTTATTCAACCGACGCTTTTTTCTGGGAAGCAAAGATGTCTTCGTATTCTTCTTTGCTGATGCGGGCGTAACCGGTGGTGATGCCGCCGAATTCATAGTAGGCGGAGTCGCCCTTGACGCTCATGCAGTAGGGCATGTCCAAAGAGTTCTTGCCGCAAAGCTTGCCTTCTTGAATGGTGGCGGAGAGGTCGCCGTTCACGTTGCGAATCGTGTAATCCTGGTTGTTTTCGGTCAGGACTTCAAAAATCATATTGGCTTCGCCCTTCCAGCAACCGGTGTAGTTGGCGTTGTCGCCGCAGCCGAAAAGGAACATCGAAGAAATAAGAGAGGCAGAGATAAAAAGTGCTTTTTTCATGTCTTTAAAATAGTATTTTTGATGGCGAAAAAATGCAATTTTTTGTTAAACATTTGTACTTGTTGGCCCCGATTTTTGCAATCGCCATCTTGGGTGGCGTCTATTTGCTCATAAAAGCGAATGATAGGCCCATTCCGAAGTACGAACCCAAGCAGGTCGAAGAAACCTGGTCTGCCGAAGAATACATGCGACATTTGAACCTGAAACCCTTTAACCAGGGCGAGGTCCACAAACTGTTGCTCAAACGCACTCGGCAAAAACCGGGAGTTTATCTGGAAAGCCTGCTCCCGGCCATGGATACGGCCGGAATAGAAATCATTCATTGCTACCACGTGGTCATGGGCGACGATTACGTACCCGTGATAACTAGCGGTAACGATTACCCTTACCACATGCGCGAGTCAAAGCATTACCAGAATGCGGCCATGGATTTCCGCATCGTGGACATGCCCCTGAACAAGCGCCGCCAAGTAGTAGAAATGGCGCAAGAACGCCTTGGAGAACGCTTCAAGGTGCTCTGGGAAAAAGGGGAGATGGAACATCTCCACCTTGAGCTTGTTGAATTGCCTTAATGAACCCCGTTGCCGTCGGCGACATCGCAGGTGACTGGCTTGCCGTTCACTTCGAGAGCGAGTGCGTCGCAGAACACGGCGCCACCCTTAACGCTGAGGGCAATCTTTTCGAAGTCCTTGATCTTGAGCTCGCGCGGTTCGCTCGGGGCAACACCCTTGAACAGGGCGCGGTCACCGGGCTTTGCGTCTTCAGGCACAGCCACGAGGCGGCAAGTATGGGCTTCCGCATTGAGGTCGCCTGCAAAGAGCATGCCCTGGCTCATGATGCCGCGGAGGGCATTCGGCTTGAGGTTCGCGAACAGGAGAATCTTCTTGTCCTTCAGTTCTTCGGCCTTGTAGCTGTTCTTGAGGCCGCTGCAGATGGTACGCGGTTCGCCTTCACCAGCGTCAACCTTAAGCACGTAGAGGCTCGTTGCATCCGGATGGTCGGCGACTTCAACAATCTGAGCCACGCGCATGTCCATAGCGGCGGGCACATCGGCGGCCATCAGCGGCTTGTTCTGCTTGGGCTTCTGCTGCGGTTCCTGCTTCTTGACTTCTTCTTCGATACGCGGGAAGAGCGGCTTGCCTTCGCCGAACGCTTCGCCACCCTTGAGAATGCCCCAAGCGAGGTCGTCGGCGCTCTGGAACTTGCAACCGAGCATGGCGAGACCTTCTTCGGCCTTGGTCGGAATCACCGGCCACAGGAGGCAGAGAGACAGGCGCACGGCTTCGGCAGAAACGTAGAGAACTGTTGCGAGTTCGTCCTTCAAGGCCGGGTCCTTGGCGAGCTTCCACGGAGCCTTGACTTCGAGGTAGCGGTTGATGCTACGAACGAGCGACATGATGGTTTCGATAGACTGGGAGAGGCGAGCCTGTGGCAGGCCTTCCTTGATTTCGGCAATCACCTTGTTTGCAAGGTCGATGACTTCCTTTTCTGCATCGCCAATGGCGGTAGCGGTTGGGAGCTTGCCTTCAAAGTTGTTGAGCACCAGGCGGTGTACGCGGTTCAGCACGTTGCCGAGGTCGTTGGCGAGGTCGCTGTTGATGCGGCGAACGAATGCTTCGTGCGTG
>JAFZOV010000082.1 GCA_017550445.1 Fibrobacter sp. | reverse complement strand
CACGGAGATGGCCTTCATGTCCTGGCCTCCGATGTCCAAGATGAAGCTTACGTCGGGGCAAATCTTCTGGGCGGCGTTCGCGTGGGCGACCGTTTCCACCGTATGGTAGTCGGCATGTACAGCCTTCGCAAAGAGCTGTTCACCGTAACCGGTAGTACCTACACCGAGAATGTTCAGCTTGCAGCCGTATTCCTCATAGCGGTCGCTGAGTTCGTTCAAGGCGTTCTTGAGCACCTGCAGCGGTTCGCCGTTGTTGCTCGCGTAGAAACCATCGACCACATTTTCCTGCTCGTCCATGAGCACGAACTTCGTGGTGGTAGAACCGGCGTCGATACCCAAGTAAACATTGAGGGTAGAGCCCGATACGGGCTGCGGGTAGTGGTTTCCGGCCATCTTGTGTTCTTCGAGGAACATCTGGTATTCGGTGTCGTTCTTGAAGAACAAGTCGGCTGCGGCCTTGGCCTTGTTTTCGGCCTGGCGGGTCTCGTTAAAGTGAACGAGCGCGTCGAGGGAACCTTCCTTGCGGTAGAAACATTCCTGGTCAGCGAACATGGAGCCCAGCGAGAGGGCGGCACCCATGGCCACCAGCACTTCGGAGTGTTCCGGCACGATCGCCTGTTCGTCAGAAATGCCGAGGCGTTCCTTGAAGGCGCGAACGAGGGTCGGGTTAAACGTGAGCGGGCCACCTTCGAAAATTACGGGCGGCTTGATTTCCATACCTTGGGCAAGACCACCGATGGTCTGCTTGGCAATGGCATGGAAACTGGAAAGGGCGATGTCTTCCTTGGCGATGCCGTTGTTCAGCATCGGCTGAATGTCGGTCTTGGCGAACACGCCGCAACGGCCCGAAATTTCGTAGACCTTCTGACCGCGCTTGGCAAAGCCTTCGAAGGCTTCGGTCTTGATGCGCAAAAGTTCGGCAACCTGGTCAATAAATGCTCCGGTACCGCCAGCGCAGACACCGTTCATGCGCATGTCAGAGGCAATGAGCTTGCCGGTGGTCTTGTCTTTTTCGAAGAAGACGACCTTGGCGTCCTGGCCGCCGAGTTCAATTGCCACTCGGGATTCGGGGTAGGTTGCACGTACGGCAAGTGCGTTCGCTACGACTTCTTGCACAAAGAATGCGTGAGTGGCTTCGGCGAAGGGCTGACCGCCACTGCCGCAGAAGGCGACTCTGAAATTCTTATCGGGGAAAAGTCCATGGGCCTCACGCAGCACCTCGAAAACTTTTTGTGCCTGCATGGCATTGTGGCGCTGGTAAGTATAATGCAAAAGCTTGTTGGTCTCTGGATCGACGACCGCAATCTTAACGGTGGTGGAACCTACGTCCACGCCGACCCATAAATCGTTCTTCATATTGCTCATAGTGGGCGTAAATTTAGAAATTTGGGTTGTTTTTGTAAGTAAAATTTAGGGCGTTTTCGACGAAAATTGTAAAAAAGAGGATAAATGATTTTCCTAGACAAAAAAAGGGCGGAAATGTTATATTTCGACCATGCGACTTTGGCTTACGACTTCTCCTGACGACTTTGCTTCGGAATTTGACGATATTGAACAGATGTTTTCCCGCGGGCTTTCGAGGTTGATTCTCTCGAAGCGGGGGAGAGGCGGTTCGCCATATGCAACGGAAAATGATTACGAACGCTGGCTGATGGCGCTCCCGATGGAATGCCGCGACCGTATTTGGGTGCGTGGCACACCGGATTTGGCGGAACGTTTGGATGTTCGCGGCTGTGTTGCCGAAGCGGGTTCGCTGATGGGTGATGTTCCTGAAAGTTGGAAACGGGTGAATTGTGTTGCCTTTTGCCGCAGCCTAGAGCAGCTTGAAAATCTCCCTGAATGGGTGGCGGGCGCTTTAATTGGCCCCGTATACCAGCCTCAATCGGTCTTTGAACCGGTGAATTTTCACGGGATCGAGGTTGTTTCAAATAAATTAAGCGAACTGTCCGGAGTGGACGCTCCTAGAATTCCCCAGGTGATTGCCTTTGGTGGCATCGACCACGAAAATTTGGATGAAATCAAAAAACTCCCTATTCAGGGTGTTTCTATCTTGGGTGGGGTCTGGAACTACGCCGACCCGGTGAATGCGTTTATAAAGTTAAATAGATCTATAAATGGAATGTGTAGTGACTAATGTGAAATGACTTAAACGATACTTGGTGCTTTGGCACCTTAGTAGAGTTATCCTCTATGAGGAAATTACACATTCCACATCTCACATTCCACATTTTTCGTCGCTTTTACCTTTGAATATAAACCGCGTTTCTCGGTTTGCCCTTAAGCCTGTTGCCGAGCAAATCAAAGTAAACCGGCGCTTTGTTCAGGCGCATGGGTTTGCTGTAATCGCGGTAGTCCTTGGCGATAACGGTGGTGCCCGTGGTATCCTTGAAGGGCTTGGCGGGGTCATCTACCACAATCTTGATTTTGGCAGTGCTCTTGCAGCCGGTTTCGTTCGTGTAAGTTACGGTGTAATAGCCGCTAAAGTCGCCATCCACATTCTTGAGCGTATTTTCGCGGTCGGTTGACTTGAAACCGTTCGGGCCTTCCCAGTTCCAGATTTTGCCGTCCCAAGGGTGCGGACCCAGCGTAAGTGTTGCGCCTTTTGTGACCTTCAGGTCGGTAGACTCGTTCCAGCTGCCGTCGCCGATTTTAATGTAAGGAATAATCTTGGTGCCGCTGCACGGGGCAACTACCTTCTTGCCGTCGCACACGCCAATAGAATCCGGAATGTCGATGACTCTGGGCTCGAAGTCGGTGGGGAAAGCCTTCATGAGGGCTGCCGTTTCTTGGGCGGTAATCGGGAGAATGGTTCCGTGGCGGGGAGTGAATGCGCCGCTCGTCTTGGTGTCTTGCACGAACTTGAAGCTTTCGAGGTCGGAACTGCTGGTGAATTGATAATGCCCGTTCATGTAGCAGTCGTACATGAGTACCCAGGAATTCTGGTTGATGAGCTTGAATACGCCTGCACCTTCGACCGCTTCGGTCGTCTGTTGCAGGGCCTTCTTGCACTGGCTGAACCACGAGGGGGCCTTCGTGCCGTTTTCCTTGGTCAGCGTCTGTGCCTTCACCTTGCAGATGCCGCCATCGCCTTCATTCTTATAGAAGGCGTGGTAATACTTATCGATCGGATTGTAGACGATATCCATGTCGATGGTGGACTTGCCGCGGTCAAAGAAATGAACGGGGTCGCCTTCGAGGTCGGTAAAGTCCTTATTCGCGTAGTTGAAGAATACCTGGTCGTATTCGATGGTTCCGTCGTTTGTCAAGAGCGAGTAGTACACGAGCGGGCGGCCCTTGGTACCGTCCCCGTTG
>JAFZOV010000081.1 GCA_017550445.1 Fibrobacter sp. | reverse complement strand
GTGCGGGAGCAGTGGTTGGTGCAGTACTGGCAGAGCTGGCCCGGCTGGTTGTGCCAGCTGAAGGTCTTCATGGCTTCGAGCCCGATAAAGCTTGACTTGAGTTCCGGGTTCTCCTTGCGCTTCTCTTCCATGTACTTGCGGGTGAGGAGCGCGATACCGATGGCACCCATTTCGCCCGGACGTTCGGGACGGATGGGCTTGAGGCCAGTGTACTGTTCGAATGCGCGGAGGACCGCGTTGTTCTTGAAGGTGCCACCCTGCACAACGACCTTCTTGCCGAGGGTGTTGAGGTTACGGATGCGGATGACCTTCGTAAACACGTTGTTGATGATGGAGCGGCAGATACCCGCGATGATGTCTTCGGGCTGCTTGCCGTCGCGCTGTTCCGTGATGATGGAACTGTTCATGAACACGGTACAGCGGCTTCCCAGCTGGGAAGGGCTTTTCGCGTTGAAAGCGAGTTCGGCAATCTTTTCCATCGGGATGCCAAGGCTGCGGGCGTAGGTCTCGATGAAAGAACCGCAACCCGAGGAACAGGCTTCGTTCAGGATAATGCCGGTGACAACGCCATCTTGCACGGAGATGGCCTTCATGTCCTGGCCGCCGATGTCCAAGATGAAACTTACGTCGGGGCAAATCTTCTGGGCTGCGTTCGCGTGTGCGACGGTCTCGACCGTATGGTAGTCAGCATGCACTGCCTTCGCAAACAGCTGTTCACCGTAGCCGGTGGTACCCACGCCCAGAATGTTGAGCTTGCAGCCGTATTCTTCGTAACGGTCGCTGAGTTCGTTGAGGGCGTTTTTCAGAACCTGTAAAGGTTCGCCGTTGTTGCTGGCGTAGAACCCGTCAATCACGTTGTCCTGCTCGTCGAGGAGCACGAACTTCGTGGTGGTGGAACCCGCGTCGATACCCAGGTAGGCATTGATGGTCGAACCCGAGGCGGGCTGCGGGTAGTGGTTGTCGGCCATTTTGTGTTCCTCGAGGAACATCTTGTATTCGGCCTCGTTCTTGAAGAAGAGGTCGGCAGCGGCCTTCGCCTTGTTTTCGGCCTGGCGCACTTCGTTGAAATGCACGAGGGCGTCGAGCGAGCCTTCCATGCGGTACATGCATTCCTGGTTTGCGAACATGGACCCGAGCGATAGGGCTGCACCCATGGCCACGAGCACTTCGGAGTGTTCTGGCACAATCGCCTGTTCGTCACTGATGCCCAGGCGTTCCTTGAAGGCACGGACAAGAGTCGGGTTAAACGTCAAAGGGCCACCCTCGAAAATCACGGGCGGCTTGATTTCCATGCCCTGGGCGAGACCACCGATGGTCTGCTTCGCGATGGCGTGGAAGCTCGATAGCGCGATATCTTCCTTGGCCACGCCGTTGTTGAGCATGGGCTGGATGTCGGTCTTCGCGAACACGCCGCAACGGCCCGAAATCTCGTAGACCTTCTGGCCGCGTTTGGCAAAGCCCTCGAAGGCTTCGGTCTTGATGCGCAGGAGTTCTGCCACCTGGTCGATAAACGCGCCCGTACCGCCGGCACACACTCCGTTCATGCGCATGTCGGATGCAATCAGCTTGCCGGTGGTCTTGTCTTTCTCAAAGAACACGACTTTTGCGTCTTGGCCGCCGAGTTCGATGGCTACCCTGGATTCGGGGTAGGTGGCACGCACGGCGAGGGCGTTTGCAACCACTTCTTGCACGAAGAAGGCGTGCGTGGCCTCGGCGAAGGGCTGGCCTCCGCTACCGCAGAAGGCAACTCTGAAATTCTTGCCCGGGAAGAGCCCGTGGGCTTCACGCAGCACCTCAAAAACTTTTTGCGCCTGCATGGCGTTGTGGCGCTGGTACGTGTAATGCAAAAGCTTGTTGGTCTCTGGATCGACAACCGCAATCTTCACGGTGGTGGAACCTACGTCCACGCCGACCCATAAATCGTTCTTCATATTGCTCATAGTGGGGCTAAATTTAGAAAAATAGAGCATTGAAATCAGTGCTTGGATCCTGGAAAAAACGATAAAATGAACGAAAAAAGAGATATTTTGCTGAAAAACAGAAATCGCTTTTTCAGAGATGAAATGAATTTTTTGATGACTTCTGGAAACCTTGCTATATTTAGCGAAAATGGAAGTGAAGGAGATTCGGTTATGAAAAAAAATGTTGCCCCGCTTTTTCTTGTGTTTGCATTGTTTTTTGTCGCCTGCAGTGATGACGACAATGGCTTTATTGCACGGGATTCCGAAGAGTCGTTATTGAGTAGCAGCGATGTTGCTGGTGAAACGTCGCGGTCGAGTTCTAGCGAGACAAGCGCGTCCAGTAGTAGCAAGGAGATTGCCACGAACTCTTCGAGTTCAACATCGGCTCCGCTCAGTTCTAACAATGGCAATGGGGGCGAAACCTCATCGAGCAGCTCCGCGAAGTCTTCTTCTAGTTCTGTGAAGTCCTCTTCTAGCGTGCCAAGCAGTTCTAGCGTCAGCAGCAGTTCGGTTGAATCTTCCAGTTCGGTAACTCCGGCGGAACCCTGCAAGACTGACGAAACGGACACGTGCGAATACGGAACCTTGACGGACGATCGTGACGGCAAAACCTATAAGACCGTGAAAATCGGTGAACAGTGGTGGATGGCCGAAAACCTCAATTTCCGTTACCTCCATCCGACAAAGACTATGGATTCCACAAGTTATTGCGTTGACGGCTCTCCCGAAAATTGTGAGAAATATGGACGCCAATATATGTGGAATGCGGCCATGGACAGCGCTGGGAGATTTTCCACCTCGGGTAAAGGATGTGGCTATAGAGCCCACTACATAAATTGTATAAATGGCCGTGTGCGGGGTGTCTGTCCTGAAAACTGGCATTTGCCGTCAAAGGCGGAATTTGAAATATTGCTTGCGGCTGCGGGCGGGGAAAATAGTGCGGCAAAGTTTCTCAAAGCGACTAGTGGCTGGGATGATGGCAGTAATGGTACGGATGCCTTTGGTTTCTCCGCGTTGCCGGCGGGCGATAAATATGGCGAATACCGTTACGAGGGGGACGTGGCTTTCTTCTGGAGTGCTACGGCGTATGATGAATATAGTGCTTGGCACATGAACTTTATGTACGGCAACTCGTGGGCGAATATGTCTGATTTTCAAAAGGGCCATGCGTTCTCGGTCCGTTGCATCAAGGATCCTGATTGATGAACTACCTGGCCCTTGATTACGGTGAACATCGCGTAGGAGTCGCTTTTGCCGATTCCGAACTGCGCATGGCGTTCTCGCGCGAGACCATCGACCAGAAGACTACTAATTTGTTTGTAAGACTCGACGAACTGGTAAAAATCAACAAGATCGATGCCTTCGTTGTGGGCATGCCGTACCATCCCGATGGACGTACCGACGGCAAGAACGTGGTGGTGGAAAAGTTTGTCGAGGATTTGAAACTTCGTTTCCCAGGGCTTCCCGTGTACACGCAGGACGAATCGTATTCCAGCGTACAGGCGCAAGAGAAAACGGCGTATTTCAGCAAGAAGAAAAAGCAAAAAAATAAGGCGGTTATCGACCAGCTGGCCGCCGCCATAATTCTCCAAAGGTGGCTAGACGAAAACGGTTAGCCGCCGGCGTTCCGTTTCTTGCGGGATTGCTCGAAATACTTGAGCAGTTTTTCCTTTTCGGCGGCTTCGTGTATCGGGGCTACAATGGCTTCGTATTCCTTGTAGAATTCGGTCCAGAATTCGGAAGGCTCCTTGTAGAGGACTTTCAAAACATTGTAGAGGTCGAATGATATGGGCGTTTTTACGCCACGTTCCCATTTGCCGATGGTAATGCGGGTGACACCGGAATGGAAACTAATGAATTCTTGGGAAAGTTTTAGTTTATCTCTTCTTGTTTTCAGTATTTTGGAGAGTGCTATATCAAACGCTTTTTCTTCATCGCTTTTCAATTTCATGATGGAACGATTTTAAGAAAAAAGAGATTGTGGCCGTGAAACCATATATTTTCTATTTTCAGGCGCAAATGTAAACATTTGACAATGTTTTTGACGCTAAAAAGAGGCTTTTTTTTTATGAAAAAAAGCGTACGATATTTTTTTTTCTATCTTCGGGCAAAAACAGGAGATTTTATGTCTGTACAGGTAATGGTTAATGGTATTCCGGGCAACATGGGCCGCATTGTGGCCGAAACATGCGTGGCTCGCGGCTTGGAACTTGTCCCGTATTCTTTGACGGGCGAGATTATTGTGGAAAATGAATCCGAAGTGGCGGGGAAGACTATCCAACTTTTGAAGCCCTCTAATCGCGAAGCGCGTATTGGCGAAGTGCTTGAAAAGTACCCGAACTTGATTTGCATTGATTACACGCACCCGACGGCAGTGAATGATAATGCCGCTTTCTATGTGAAGCACAAGATCCCGTTTGTGATGGGCACGACCGGCGGTGACCGCGAAGCGCTTGCAAAGCTCGTTGCTGATGCAAACCACCCGAGCGTGATTGCCCCGAACATGGCGAAGCAGATTGTTGCCTTCCAGATGATGATCGAGTTCTTGGCCAAGGAATTCCCGACGGCGTTCAACGGCTATAAGCTCTCCGTGGTGGAAAGCCACCAGAAGACGAAGGCTGATACGAGCGGTACGGCGAAGGCCGTGGTGGGTGACTTCCAGAAGATGGGTTTTGACTTCTCTGTGGATGACATCGAGAAGGTGCGCAATGAGAAGGAACAGATGGAACGCATGCATGTGCCCGAGGAATACCTGGGTGGCCATGCCTTCCATACCTACAGCCTCGACAGCGAAGACGGCACGGTGCATTTCGAGTTCCAGC
>JAFZOV010000011.1 GCA_017550445.1 Fibrobacter sp. | reverse complement strand
CTGCAGGCTGGCGAAACCATCAAGTTCGACTTCGGTGAAGTCGGTGCTGACTGCTTGATGCTCAGCCGCATCGTGCCGGAAGGCCTCGCTGTTGAAGCAAACCAGCACTTCACTGTGGCTCTGGACTTGAAGATTACCGATGACCTGCGCCGCGCCTGCGTGGCTCGCGAACTCGTGAACCGCATCCAGAACCGCCGTAAGGACCAGGACTACGCCATCACCGACAAGATCGAAGTGACCTTGTTCTCTGCAAGCGACGTCTTCAAGCAGGCCGTCGCGGAGAATGAAGCTTACATCGCCGGCGAGACTCAGGCTGTCGCTATCAAGTGGGCTGCCGCCGCCGATGGCCTCGAAGCCAACGACGCTGACGGCGAAGCATTCAGCTTTACGACCGTTAAGTCATAAGGTCTGAAGCGATTCAAAAATATTGGCCGTAGCACTCGCTACGGCCCTTTTCTTTCCAATTTGGAATATTGTGGCGAAAATCACAAATTTGATGCGAAAATTTACAAAAAAAAGGCGAATTTTGCATTATTTCGCCATTTTTTCATTTTTTCTGAGCGTTTTGTAAAAAAATAAGTTATTTTAGAAAAGGTCTGTCGGAAACGTTCTTGTTTGGACGTGGCCGATGCTTTGTTCTATTTTTGATTTGAAGTTGTGTGAGGTTTTTTATGGTATTTGCAAAGCTCGTTAGCCGCGGTGCAAAGTCCGGTTATACCTTGGTCGAAGTCCTGGTGGTAGTAATCATCATGGGCGTTCTTTCGACTGTTGGGGTTGCTGGCTTGCAGCGAGCTGTCGCAAACGCCCGCATAAAGGATGCCGCTGTCAATACAGCCGCGTTCATAGAACGCGTTGCGAATGAATCAAGTAGGCTTTCGGCTGTTTTGTGCTTGAAAATTGATCCGGGGAAACCCCAAACGATTATTGTTGTCAAAGATGTAACCACTAAAAATTGTGCGGCTCCTAATGGGGGCGTTGTTGATGAATTTTCAATAGAAGCGCCTGCAAAGTATGTGTCGAAAAGTCAAGGCTGTCCGACAAGTATGGTTGATTGGTTTGGCGGGAATAACCATGTTTTTAAGCCCCGTATAGGTTTGTCCGCCGCGCCTCCCGAAGGTGGGGTGTGTATCCAATATGGTGATTCTGATGTTTATGGTGCAGTTCGTAAGGATAAAAAGATAAATAAAGTGATTCCTATGTGGAAGGTTGGAAACGACTTTACGCAGAACGGAAATTGGAGTAATTGGACGGAGTTGTAGAGCGTAGGTGGTGTTATGGTGAAGGTGCGTGAACATTTGAAGGGTGAATTGAAACCGAATCATAAGCGGGGCTTTGGCATTGTCGAAGTGCTGATTGCTGCGGCTGTGCTGGGTTTTTTATATGTGGCTGTTCTCAATTTGCAAAGCGGCAACCATGATGCCTTGCTCCGTATACGAGGTCGTGATGGTGCTACTGAGGTGGCGCAAAATTTAATAGATTCTCTAGGAGCATTAGGTGTTGGAAGTTTGACTGATAGTCATCTTTCTGCTTGCGATGATGATGCGGATGTTTATTGTCCTTGTGAGCCGGGTCTTACACTGCCGAGTAAAATACTTGTGTCTCGGACTTGGAAAGGTCAGCCAGGCGTTGTTGACCATGATATGAAGGTTGAATATACGGCTACAGTGACAGTGTCTCCTGATGCTGAATACGAATCGCAAAATTCTACAATGTTGAACAGCGCTACACATGTGTATGCAAAACGCATAGATGTTAAGGTTTGTTGGCACTTTAAAAATGCTACACCGTCTATCAAGGTCTCGGGGGTCATCCGATGAAATTGTCTAAGGCTGGTTTTACCCTTATGGAACTTATTGTCTACATGGGCATTGTAGGCATTGTCGTTGTTATTGCTGGTCATGCGTTTAGTAGTTCGACTAAATTCCGTATTCGTACCGACAACATGATTAAGGCTACACAAGAAGCTGAAAATGTGGCAATGCTATTTAAAACCGATGTGGAACAGATGGGTGCTAAAATTTCGAAGGAAATAAGCGGTGCCGCGGGATCTAATGATGTGTTTTCAGCTAATACTGATGCTCAGGACGTATATATAAATTATGGTACAGATCAATCTTCGTATACTCTTACGGCTGGATCCGATTATGATGAATTGTCGTTTAGACGTTTCCGTTTCAATGGCAATGGTCAGTACATTGCAGTCGAAGAAGTTGGCTGGTTTGTAAATGGAGATACTCTAAAGCGTTATTGCCGTACTATCTCTGGAATAGAGGATGCTGATGTTTGTCCGAAGGTGGCTTCGACTGCTGCGGCTAAGCAAAACTCCATTGCCATGGCAAATGGGGTAAAAAAATTCTTGGTAACCCCGGCAATGCCTGGGGTACATCATGACAACATTGCACAAATTTTCCCATCTTGCACTGCGGAACCTTGCCCCCAGGAATTCCGAATGATCTCTCGTACGGGGAGTGTTTCTGGTGGCGGAGACTATGTGGGTCTTTCTATAGCTTTAGATGCATCGAATCATAGAAATGTGACATTGACTGGATTTGTCTCGAATTTCGATAAAAACAACAATGCTCTTGCGGGATTTGCAGAAGCTGCACCAAAGGTGAACCAGGTGTTTGCAATTGAAAATTCAGAAGGAATCGGTTCCTGGAGTGCTCGCTGTAGTGAAACGGGGAATAATTTCACGTTGGAACCGAATGTTGAATACGAAATCGCCTTTAGCCTATTGAACAACGCCCATTATGAAAGATCTTTTGTTGCGGGCAAGGATCACATGGCTGTCGGCTTCCGTACTAGAGAAGGTGTAAAGCCTGCGGGCGTAGATGATTTTATGTTTTTTCCGCCGATGTCGGACCAGTCGTCTGGTTCAAGAAAAATGCGCTTTACGGTGCCTCAAAAAATCGAGGAAGTGTGCTTAGTCTTTACTTTTGCTTGTTACTCGCCGCTGGTTGCGAGTGGCCGAATCACCATATCGGATTTGTCTTTGAAGAAAGTGGAAACGTCAAACTATTTCTTTGACTATTCTGAATCTAAGGAATTCTCTGTAAAAGATAAGGCCAAGGTGAAGGCGTTTAGGCTGCAATTGCAGGTAAGTAGGGGCGCTAAAAATGGTGCTAGTGGTGAAACAGGAAATGTAGATTTGATTATACCCACACCTAGTAATGGCGTTAGTGATTAGCAAGGAGTTTCCTATGCAGAAGAAATTCAAATTGAATAAGGCCGGTGTATCTTTGATAGCCGTACTTTTGTTTATGCTGGTAGCGACCATTGCGGCTACAGCAACTTGGAAGTGGATTACGAGCGAGGGTAAGTCAAGTGCAAGTCGCATGCTTAAACGCGAAGCGTACCAAAGTGCTGTTGCGGGTATTGAAAACGCTCGCGCATGGATGACTTATCATGGTAATGATTTGGGTGCTGTGATAAAGCAGTATTTTGATAATGGAAATAGACCTATCAAGTTGAATGATCAATTGACTCCATGGGTTCATGGACAACAGAATTATGATGTGTGGCTTACAGGCGTTAATGTGGGAACTGCTCACAACTTTAAACTTAAAGTCCTTTCTAGGGGAACTTCTCGAAATAATTCCGAACATACGGAAGTTGCAATATTCAATGTAGATGGTTTGTATCAAATGACGGTCCCATCTATGGCTGTGGTCATGGATTTTGACAAGGCGTTTTCTGGCTCAATGGATGGTGCGACAAACTCCCCGACCATGGAATCGGCGCTTATCAATGGCAATTATACTGGCAACCAACCTTCGGTGACGAAGGATCTTGTTGTCACTGGGAATATTGTTTTGGAAGGGACGGCTGCTGCTGTTGGCGGTGATTTATATGTAAGGGGTAATGCGACTTTTAACTCCAACACACAACTTGGAGCCGAGAATAAAGTAGCGTACATTGGTGGATCGATAACGAGTTGTGAAGGTGGGCATTTGTCATCGAGGGGTGATTTACTTGTTGAAGGGGATTATCCTGCTAATTGTGCCGTAGATGCTGATGGAAATTTGACGATCGGTGGAACATTGTATAGGGGCTCTGCTTCTTATAAATTTTATGTAGCGCAGAATTTGGTATTTAAGAAAGAGGGAAATTTTGACTGGTCTGCAACAAATTCGCTGATTGACGCCACAGGTGCTTCAACTGAAAATGGTGTTAGAGGATCGACTTATTTGGCTAATATTAGTGGTCAAAATAGTGATCGTCAAAGAGAAGTGATGTTAGGTAATCCGATATATCTTTATGAAAGTTTCCCGTCTACGATTCGTTATTGCCAGAATGGTTGCGAAAAGAATGGGGTGTTGACCAAGGCGGATGCAGATTGTTCGAATAGGTGTGGTACTTGGGATAAATTCTGCGAAGGATTCTTTACAACTTGCGAAGTTGCTGGTAGTGGCCTTACTGCCGCTAATGTTGGTCTTGAAGACAATCGTTATTTTTCGTTCAGGTCTAATGAAAATCAGGGCCGTATTAGTGACAGTCGTGTACATTCTTGGAGTAGCAGTGATCCTGTTCTAGGGAATATTGGTGGTAATTATTGGAAAAATATTGAAAAGATGAATGCCTATGGCAATTTGATCAAGGAAGATAATAAAATTCCTCAGCCGATTCTTTTGAAAGATACGAGTGTTTGGTTACATAAAATTGCCAATGCCCATTGTAAAACATTGGGTTATGAGTGGGCTGATAAACAGGATAAGAAAGAAATTTCTCGTGAAGACTTGATGAATGATAATGCGCAAAAAGTTTTCAAGGCTTTGAATGATTGTTGGCAGAGAATGACAAATGATGGCGACAATACCCTCTATAATGGCTTTATGATTGTGAAGTTTGCTGGTGATGCAACTAGTAGCATGAAACATGAAGTTGTAGAAACGATGAACGGAAAGTTTGTGTTCTATTTTGAATCGCAAATGCAGAATGATTTCTATCTTCCGCCCACAACGGAATCGTCTGCAATCATGTTCTATGCGAAAAATGGTGGTGGAACTCTCATGTCTGCTAGGACTGATGATGCTCATCCGGGACCTTATGTTTTCAATTATTTCATTTTCTCGGATGGAAATAGCGATTCTCGAATGAACTTCTCGAATATAAAAATCAATGGTTCCGTAGTAATGGCGAATGGCAGTAAGGCGAAAATTGCTGATGGCGGTGTAAACCTGCTGTACAATGGAGCTGTTCTTTCTGCGTTGGCGGAAGCAGGTATTATTGAGCAGAACCCTGAATTTGGTAGTGATGAGGGAGCAGCAGGTGCTGCAATTGGTGTTGCGGGACAGAAAGATGGTTACTATATTGCAACAGCTCCGCAAATTCATGTGTCGCTGGTTAGTCGAAGTGAAAGTAGCGAGTCTGTTCCTGCTGCAAACGCTGCTGACGTTGTTGGAAGTTCCTTTATTATTCTTCCGCGTGTTATTTTCTTGCCTAGGAATCCTTATGGTAAATTGGGCGATTACATCAACGTGGTCAACTTGAATGGTGCAAATGAACAAAAGAACATGGCCAATGTGGAGTGTAATGCGGGTATTCCGAAAGATCCGGATCTTTTGTATAATCGTGCTGCTGCGGCTCCGCAGTTCTTGGCGCCGAATCTGTATGAATGTTCCTATTCGTCAAATGGAAAGACTGTCCCGTTCTATATCAGAGTCCAAAATGCTTTGGTTGGAAGCCAGCCTGAAGTTTACTTTGAAACGGATTATCAGAATATGAGTGGAACGGATACCAAGTATTTAAAGCTTGTTTACCCGACTACAGAAACTGAGGATGCCTTTGAAATTACCATACATAAACCGGTTGGCGAGATTGCAAATTGGACTTTGACGCCGAATACTGCAAAACTTAAGTCGGGAACAACATGTACCGATGCTGACGCTCAATGTACATTTACGTTGCATTTTGATGACGCTTCTCCCTTGACGTTGTTTACGGTTGCTACAAGTGGAGCAACCGAGGGAACGGCGCTCTTCCAGATATCGGAATGTTCCGGATGTCAACCTGGTATTCCCAGTACTGAATCGTTCCAGATTTCTAGTTCTGTGATTGTTAATCGTTCTAGCATTTCTGCATATTGTGGAGTGGGCGGCCCTGGTGCAACTACGGATGATTGTAAACCGGATGGTGCCTATTACGAAATGTCTCAGCTTGATTGGCCGGAATGCTCTGCTACGGGAACATGGGTTAGAGCTGCGGGAACAGGTGAAGCCACGAATAATTGCGTTGCTAAATCGACTCAGCCTAATGATTCCTGGACATGCGAATCGTCTGGCAATATTGGTTTGGTTGTTGATGATGACGAAGTTCCCGAAGGCTGTACGGCAGTTGTTCCTTCGTATTCTTTAGGAAGTCCTCTGACTCCGAACATGGCTTATACCTTATATGGATCGCTAAAGCGCAATAAGGTGAATTTCCATGTCGGCTTTAAGGGCGATTTCCCTGGCAAGAGTGTTACTGTGACATCTTCTCGACTTGGAGGATCCCAGGTTTGCTTGGCGTCTACTGATGGCTGCGATTACGCCCTTTTTGCGGGTGATAAAATTACGCTTAAGGCCGATGATGCTGACTTCTCTTATTGGGATTGTGATACAGAAAATAGCACGAACTGTACATCGGAAGAAATGCTCAGTGGCGAGACCTTGGAATTTGAAGCCGTTAGCGGAAACAATTCTGTAGATGCATGGTTCTTCCAAAAGGACAAGCATTGTTTCTTTGATGAATTCAAAACTTCCAGAGAATGTGTTGGTGGCGATAACGACAATGAATGGAAGTATTGTTTCGACTATTGCAATAGTTCTGAAAATTGTGGCATAGGAGATGGCGCCTTTAGTGGGTATGCTAAATGGCTTGTCATTGGAAATAGTGAATTACGGAATAAGATCCGGTATCAGGATGGAAAAATTTGGCTCGAGGATTATTCCTATATACGAGGCAAAAAGCAAGCTGATCGAGGCGTTTTGAAGATTCTCAGTTCAGTGAATGCTGGCCTATATGGTTCTATGCGTGCGCAATTCCAGGCGCCGAGACTCGTTGGTAACGATAACAAGTCTGTCGATGAATCCGGGTTCATGCTTCGTTCAGACAATCGGGCTTCTGCATACATCAGGTTGAATGTTTTTGTGAATGCAGAAGGGCATCTTGCGGCTAAAGTTTGCATAGGTGATAATTGCCAAACTAATGTGTTGGCTGGTAATGGACGAGTCGGCAGTACTGAAGTTGTTACGATGACGGCGACCATTCGAAGTGCTGAAGGTGCCGATTTCTTGGATGTAGAAACAATTACTGGATATTATGGAAACTTTAGAACAGGAGAAACTACGTTTGAATTGTCTGAATTGAATGGATTTAGCAGCTTTACGACAAATACGAACGAGTATGTCGGTTTCATTCTTTCTGATCCTGATTTTAAACTTTACGATATCGGTTGGAAGAGTGATACCTATAACAAGGATTGCTGGGAGTCCTATCCGACTGTGAAGTGCTCGTTCAAAGACGCGTACTTGGGTGGAATTGTTCCTAAGGATACTGCGACGCAGCCTTGGGTTGGCCTTTCGAGCTGGTTCAATAAAATGTCTTGCTCGATACAGTATTGGTACAATGGTAGTGATGCATGCTATCATCAGAATGATGGCGAGTATTATGAGTGTTCTCCTAATTACTATGTCTTTGAAAATGACGGCTCTCATGGTGTTGAAAGTACGGTGAATGGCGAAACGGTTGAGACCAACATGGCTATGGCTATGGTGCAGAATTGCGATGCATTGCTTTCTGACGAGAATATGGCTTTGCTATATGCAGAAAAGGCCAAATGTGGTGCTTTCTGGGTGGGTGAAGTTCAAAAGTGCTCTGAAAAGTTGACCGTATTTGATGAAGCAACCCCAAGACAGGTGGCTACACATGCAAGTAATATTAACGTTGGAACGTACAATGAAGCTGAAACATTTACGGCTGGTGGCAATAACGGCGCTAACATGCGTTCTGCTAAGTTGTTGATACAAATTACGAATGAAAGCGAAAATGAGGTTGAAATTTATTTGCGTAGTGGAATTGGTGACGATGCTCTTTATAGTAAGTCTGCTTTTACTACAAGTAATGGCTTGGTGACAATCAATGTAGATGACCTTTCTAAGGCAGAAGGCTTTAACCCGGAACATGTAACCGGTGTTATTGTGAGAAATCTTGGAACAGCTGCGATTGATGTAGTGAAAATCGAAACGCATTGCGATAACGTTCCAAAATTGACTTGTAAGGATGTGGTATATGATGCGGGGCAATTCAAGGTGACCGTTGAAGCCAAGAATACAAAAAAGGTTTCTTCTTACTCGGTGACAGCAACGGAGAACGAACAGTCCAATAGTTCATTGAGCGTAAGTTTTGATTGTGATGAAGGTAATTGTCCGCAACCGGATATACACAACTATATTGTGTTTAGTACGGCCGATTATAACCCCTATTCCTCGGATGGTAATAAGAATTATGTATTCACGGTGAATATGAAGGTTAAGAAGAATGGTGCAGAAGTAGATGCAGAAGGTTCTCCTTGTACGGTGTCCCGTTCCGTTTCTGATGTCTCGGCATCGTGTCAATGGAGAGCGTATGCAGAAACCGCTCCTTATTCACTTGTGACAGGTTCTGGGTTCCCGCCATTCCAGTATCGTCTTGTCTGTCCTGAAGGGAAAACATGCCCATATGAAATTTTATATGACAATACGAAAATTCACGAGGGGGCGGGAAGTACAATTGGCTTTGCGGAGGTTCCTGCACATAAGACAAGGGAAATTAATTCTCGTGGAAGACCTCTGGTTGTTGATGGTGAACATACGGTAACCTTCCGTAGTACTAGCAACGATGTAGCATTTGATTGTACGAAGCGTTTTATTGTGGCAGCAAAGCCGAATAAGCCTGTAACTTGTAGTATCTCTCCTCAAATTTCACCAGCTGTGGTTGAAGCATCGGGCTTGGGAGGCTCTATTGCAATTCCCAAAAATATGGTGAAAGTCAATAATTGTGGCGAAAGTAATTGTAAATACACAAGTAAGAGGGATCCGGCTGATGCTGGTTATACAAATACGTATTCAAGCGATTATGATCTGTATTTTACTGGTCAGAACGAAGCTGGTGTCCATGATTACGAAGTATTTATTCAGCGAGGCACGGAACCGGAGGCGAAATGTGGAAAATATAAGGTGAAGTTCCCGTTGAATTTGGAATGTGGATCGTTTACGGATCCAGGGGCAGAGACTCCTGTAGATGCTGGAACATCGATTGATCCGCCTTCGCCGTCATTAAAAGTATCGGGCTTTGTTTCGGGTTGTAATGGAAATTGCAAATATACAGTAAGCGGTGTTACTGGTGTAAATGGAGATAACTATAATGGAACATCTTCAATTAGTTCGTTTACAGATGCGAATGCTTCTGGTGCAAAAACTTATACTCTTACTGTTTCTCATGGCGATGGCCCGCAAAAGCAATCTATAGCGTGTCCCTTTACGGTGACTTATGCGTCGTCAGGCTCCGGTGGTGGAGGAAACATTGTTGAGATGAATGATTATCAGTCATATGATGTGGAATGCGGAAAAACGATAAAGGTTTCCATAGGTCAAGCCCAATGGAATAATACAGTCTTGGTATGTTCTGGTAACCCAGCTGGATCTGTTGGTGGTGTCACTAAAGCTGAAAATAATCCCGTAGATGTTACTGTATGTGGAACATATGGAAATGACGGAACTCCTATTACCTGTACAGGAGAATATGCAACAGTATGCTCAGGAACATTGTCTTGCGTGCTGTCGTTGCGTTGAATCTTTTTATAGCGTTATAACAAGGTTCGTTTTTGCGTCAAAAAACACCGGTCCTTTCTAGGGCCGGTGTTCTATTTTATACAGATGTCGCGGTTGCTGCGTTTTGGACTTTGTGTTGTAAAAATTACATGAACCAATAAATGGCGCCGACTTGAATCTGCATGTTCTTGAAGGCTTGGTCGTCATCGTCAAGCTTAGTGCCGTCAGCAATAGAGGTTAGGCCCACCCCATAGCGGATGCCGAGGTCTAAATTGGGCATGACGGAGTAGCCGATGCCGACGTCGACGCCGACTTCGAAGACTTTGAGGGCGTCTTTCTTGCCGAGATTTGTTTTTTCAACGTAGTTGTCGAAGTTTTGTTCGATTTCGGAACTCAGGAGAAATGCAATCTGTGGGCCTGCTTCGAAGTACATTTGAGGCAACGCGTTGTAGCGGGCGAGAATGGGCAATTCGATTGCCCAGGTGCTCCAGTTGATTTCTTCGTTCTTTTGACGGCGCCAGTCAATGTTGAGCTCGGGAACAACAGAGAACTTTTCGTTTACGGTGACCTTTGCAGCTGCACCGACTGCGGCGCCAAGGCTCCAGGGAATTTCGAAGTCCTTGGCTCCGTCACCCCAGAGGGTGCTGAAGTTTACTGCAGCGTGTCCGCCCATTTGGACTTGCGCAAAGGAGATGCCGGTGGCGAGCAGGGAGCCTGCAATAATGCGGGAGATTTTTTTCATTTTGTTTCCTCCGTGAAATTTGTTACCTGAGCGGGTTCTTGTCGCTCTTGTACCACTTCATGAATTCGGCGATGCCGTCGTGCAGGCTCCAGTGGGGCTTGTAGCCGCACTCGGTTTCGAGCTTGGTGGTATCGGCATTGGTCTGGTATACGTCACCGGGCTGCATGGGCAAGAAGTTCTTCTTGGCAGGCTCGCCGTAAGCGCTTTCGATTTCGGCGATAAAGTCCATGAGCTTTACGGGGTGGCTGCAGCCGATGTTGTAAATCTTGTAGGGCACGTTGTTCGGGCATTTGGCGGCATCGGGCACATGGTCCAGCGTGTGGATGGTGCCTTCGGCGATGTCGTCGATGTAGGTAAAGTCGCGGATCATGTCGCCGTTGTTGAATACCTTGATGGGTTCGCCCTTGGAGATTGCACGGGCAAAGAGCATGGGCGACATGTCGGGCCGTCCCCACGGCCCGTATACGGTGAAAAACCGTAGACCCGCGACGGGCAAGTTGTAAAGCTTGCTGTAGCTGTGGGCCATGAGCTCGTTGCTCTTTTTGCTGGCGGCATACAGGCTCACCGGATTGTCCACCTTGTCGTCTTCGCTGTAGGGCACTTTACTATTGAGGCCGTATACGGAACTGGACGAGGCGAACACCAGGTACTTGACTTGGTTATGGCGACAGGCTTCCAGAATGTTCAGGAATCCGACCAGGTTGCTTTGCAGGTAGGCGTACGGGTTCGTAATGGAGTAGCGTACGCCCGCCTGGGCGGCGAGGTTTACCACCTTGTCGAACTTTTCTTCGGCAAAGAGCTTGTCCAGGAGTTCCTTGTCATCGATGCCCATCTTTACGAATCGGCAGTTCTTGTACTTGGAGCTTTGAACCATGACGCTGTAGGCGAAGTTGTCGCCGGGTTGCTCGATGCCACCTTCGCGGAGTCGGCCGTACTTGAGGCGGACATCGTAATAATCGTTAATATTGTCGAGGCCCACTACATCATCGCCGCGTTCCGCGAGCATGAACATGAGCTTGGAGCCAATAAAACCTGCTGCACCAGTAACAAGAATCTTCATGTGGGGAAAGATAGTATTTTCTTTTTCTACCTTTATTCCCGATGTCCACGGTCATTCTCTTTAACAAGCCTTTTGGTGTCCTGAGCCAGTTTACGCCGGAGTCGGGCCATGCTGCGCTCGATACCTTCGGATTTCCGCCGGGAGTGTATGCGGCGGGGCGCTTGGATCACGATAGCGAAGGGGCCCTTTTGCTGACGGATAATGGCAAGTTAATCAAGAAACTGCTGGATCCGAAATTTGAACACCCGCGTACCTACTTGGCTCAAGTAGATGGCCGGATTACCGAAGAGGCTGTGCGCAAACTTGCCAAGGGAGTAGATATCAAGGGTTACCATACCAAGCCCTGCAAGGCAGATCTTGCCGAAGAACCGGATTGGTTGTGGCCCCGTAATCCGCCGGTGCGTTTCCGTGCGAATATCCCTACCAGTTGGGTGCGCCTTACTCTTATCGAGGGCAAGAATCGTCAGGTTCGCCACATGACGGCGGCGGTGGGGTTCCCGACGCTTCGACTGATTCGCGTGCAAATCGGAAACATTCCTCTGGGCAATTTAAAACCGGGCGAGTGGCGTGTGGTTACTGATAAAGTAATTTAGCGCCTGTCATTCCGGGCTGGACCCGGAATCTCCTTTAAGTTGTAAGTGTCGCATCTTTTTATATATTTATCGAGTATTTAAGAAATCTACGAGATTTAAAATGAAGAATAAAAAAATGAAGTTTTATGGTGCCGCCTTTATGTCTGCGGCTTTGATGGTTTCGGCGCTGTCGCTTAGCGCTTGCAACGAATCCGGTTCCAAGGGGGCAAAATCTGCTGGCAAGAATGCCGAATTGAATTGCCCCGAACTACAGCAAGACCCTGAAGCAACGGGCGAGTTCGACCCCATTGCCTCGAAGGATGCTCGCCCCTGCGGTGCAATCACCTTGTGGGGCTCCGCGATGCCGAAGTCCTTCAATATGTGGGAAGATTACAACAGCTTCTCTGCCGAACTCATGGGCATGATGTTCGAACCTCTCGTAAGTTTGCATTCAACTGAAGACCGCGAAGTGGGAATCCTCGCCGATAGTTGGAATGTCAGCGAAGACGGCAAGACTTTTACCTTCCACGTAGATCCGCGCGCCAAGTGGAGCGATGGCAAGTCGGTGACTGCCGAGGATGTGCAGTTCTACTACGACGTCATCATGGACGAAAAGAACCTCACACCGATTTTCAAGGTCGGGCTCAGCCGCTTCGACCGCCCCGAAGTCGTGGATAGCTTGACCATCAAGATGACTGCGAAGGAATCGCACTGGGGCAACTTCTGGGAAGCCGCGGGAATGCTCGCCTTCCCGAAGCATGCGTGGGCAGGAAAGGACTTCAACCAGATCCGCTACGAATTCCCGGTGGTGTCCGGCCCGTACAAGATCAAGACCTTCCGCGAAGACCGCTATGTGGAACTTGTGCGCCGCGCCGACTGGTGGGGCTTCAAGAAGAACTGGAACCGCGGTAAGTACAACTTTGAAAAGATTCGCTACCGTTTTATGAACGATCAGACGAAGGCTCTAGAAGCCTTCAAGAAGCAGGACTTCAACGCCTATGCCATTTACACCAGCAGTATCTGGATGAAGCAAACTGACTTCGATGCTGTCAAGAAAGGCTGGGCTGTAAAGCAGCGCATCTTCAACAAGGAACCCATCGGTTTCCAGGGCATGGCCATCAACTTGCGCAAGCCCCAGTTTCAGGATGTGCGCGTTCGCCGCGCCTTGAGCATGCTTCTGAACCGCGAAGCCATGAATGAAAAGTACATGTTCGGCCAGTACTTCTTGCTGAACAGCTACTATCCGGACTTGTGGGAAAATAACCAGAACCCGACCGCTCCGCTCTATACCTTTAACCCTGACAGCGCCCGCGCCCTCTTTGCGGAAGCGGGCTATAAGGTGAACGCTCAGGGCGTTCTTGAAAAAGACGGTAAGCCCTTCGCCATCAACTTCATCACGAGCCAAGAAGACTTGCGTCACCTCACGCTATTCCAGGAAGACTTGAAGAAGGTGGGTGTTGTAGCGACAATCGAACAGATGTCGCAGAGTACGCTCCGCAAGCGCCTGGATGATGCCGACTTTGATTTATATTGGGTGAACTGGGGCGCAGGCCGCCTCCGCGACCCGGAAGCTAGCTGGTCTTCGGCGACTGCTCTGCAGAAGGGGACGAACAATCTCGCCGGCGTGCAGGATAAAGTCGTCGATAGCTTAATCAACTTGCAGAAGACTGAATTCGACCTCGCAAAGCGCAACGAAATTCTGAAGGCACTGGATAACCGCCTCTCTGAAATAGTGCCTTACGTGCTGATGTGGCAATGCGACCACCACCGCATTCTTTACTGGAATCGCTACGGCATGCCCGAAAAGGTGCTGGACCGCTTTAACCGCGAAGATGCCATCCCCGTTTACTGGTGGTTGGACCCGGCGAAGTCCGCTGCACTTGACAAGGCTATGAAAGCCGGCGAGTCGCTGCCGATTCCCGAATACGACGTGAAGTAATCCGCTCTTGTCTGAAAAAGGTCACACGGATTCGAAATGCCTAACGGCATTTCATGCCCTCTGTCTTCCCGCACATAGATGCGGGACCTCCTATTACGTCTTTCCAAGCTTTTGTTGCTCTAAACAAAAAACGCCTGCATTTTTGAATGCAAGCGAAATTTTTTTTCTAATACAAAGGAGATTCCGGGTCGGCGCCCGGAATGACAATTAGGCTTAGAAGAAGAATTCAGCACCGACGTTGAAGCCGGTTGCATCACCGTCGATGTCGCCGCTACGAACAATCAGCTTTGCCCAAACGTCGAGTTGGTTCGGAATCACGAAGTAGTCTGCGCCGAGCCAGAGATTAATCTGCTTGTCGCCATCGTCGTCGTGGCCGATTTCCTTTTTGCCTTCTTCATGGGTGCTTTCTGTAAGGCGGTCTTTAATCTGGAGGCCAAAGAACGGAGTTACGCCGACATTCGGTACGGTGTAGGCGATTTCGCCACCGAGGTGGATTTCCAAACCGCGTTCTTTTTTGTCGTGTTCAAAACCCCAGTCAAGACCTGCTTCGGTACCGAACTTGAGGCCCGGAGCTTCCTTTACCTGCATGCTGAACTGGCCGCCCAGATAGAGGGCGATTTCTTCGGAAGACGGAGGCGTTGTGGAACCACCTTCGTTATCGTCGTTACCGACGGGCAGGTGGAAATCCAAGAACATGTTAAACATGGGGTCAAACTGATAGCGTGCGCCAATGGTCATGTCGCGAAGGCCGTCGCCACCGTTGGTGCAGCCGTTGCAATCCCATTCGCCCCAGAACTGGTAGCCCCAATCCTGCAAGGAAATTTCGAGACCCTGGATAACACTGAAACGTACGCCGACTCCGAGGCCCGCCTGAGACCAATCGTGATCCCAGTCGTAATAGAGGTTACCCTTGGCGGAACCCTTGCCACCGTCGAGAACGGGGTAGTAGTCCCAGGTTGCGAAAGCGGCGCTAGAAACAAGGGCCGCTGCGAGTGCGATTTTTTTAAACATTCCAGACTCCTTGAGTAAGTTTTGACCTTAAATCTAGTAAATGTCCCTAGGCTAGGGATGTAAAAAAAAGATACCCCAGGAATCTGGGGTATCCGTTTGCAAAAGTTTGCAATTTCGATTAGAAGCGGACAACGAGAGCGCCGTTCACGCCCTTGGCCTTGTTGTCTCCACCATAAATACTCATGCTGTCGCCGGTATTGATGATGAAGTTGCCCTTAACACCGAGCATGGGGTTGATGTCGTATTGGGCACCAAGCCAAATGGTGAAACCGTTGTCACCGGAGTGGGCTTTGTCTTTAGTTACCGTATGTTCGTCATCGGTCAGCTTGTAGTTGAAGGCAAGGCCAATCCACGGGGTGAGGCCGATGGATGCAATGCTGTAGTCGAGTTCGGCTTGCAAGGTCAACACCAGGCCGTGAGAAACATCTTCGTCTTCAAGGTCGAAGGTAAGGCCGAGTTCAGAACCAAGGTAAAGGTTGGGGATGAGTTCCTGGGTGAACTGAATGGCACCATAGAAACCGATCGGGTCATATTTGCCAACTGCATCTTCGGAGTTAAAAGGAAGCTTGACGTCCAAGGCTGCAATCAACATGGGCATGAACTGGTAACGAGCACCAATTGTCAAGGCGAGCAGGCCGTTGGAATCATCGCATTCTACACCATCTTCATCGCATATGTCAGCTTCGTCCCAAAGCTGATAGCCGAGACCCTGGAGAGAAACTTCCAAGTTCTGGATGACATTGTACTTGGCGTTGGCGCTGATTTGCATCGTGGACCAGTCCTTGGTCCAGTAATAGCCGGGGCCAATGGTGGCTTCGCCCTTGTTGGCGTCGCCTACCGGGAAGTAGCTGTAGGTTGCGAAAGAGGCTGTGGTTGCGATAGCTGCAACGAGAGCGATTTTCTTAAACATTGTGAATCTCCTTATAAAATATTTGTAACCTAAATATAACATAGTTTCGGGTGAAGTCAAGGGCTTTAACTTGAAAATGTGGAATATTTTACAAATAAAGGTCGCCTGCTAACTCGTTGATTGACAAGGAATTATGCGGTCTGGCGAAAACGAGCTCGAATACGCTTGACAGGGGCGGTTTGTTCCAGGTCACAGAGACAAGGTTTTTGGCGGTGCCCCCCTATCTTTTTTGGGAATTTTAAGGTATTTTTACACATAGAAGATAGTAAGAGGGTTATATGAAAGCAAAAATCGGTTTATTTTTGTTTACCATGCTGGTGTGGAGCGGCATGGGTTTTGCCGCACCCGGGGATGCAACTCCGGCCTCCTATTATAACTTGTTTACCTATGTCGAAGGCTTCAAAACGATTGTGGTGCTCAGCCAGGGCTCCAAGCCTTGCTCTAGCTCGGAATGGTCTTTGACCTATAACGACAAAGAATACAAAGCAGATGGATCCGGCAATGTCGGTTATTATGAAACCACTTATTCCATGGGAATGGGATTTGGATTTAGTATTCCGGGCCAAGTGCCCGTGAATTCGTTCAAGGCGGTGGGCGAATGTTTAGCGTCTGTAGAAGATACTCCCGCGAATCTGGCTACGATGCTCGAAGATTCCTGGGTCTCCGATGTGGGTAAGAAAGGTGTTGCTCTGGAACTGTGGTCTAATATTGACTTGAAAGAATTTGCCTCGGACACGGAAGTTGGAAAATGTAAGGTAAACCATGTTCCGCTCCCTATGATGGAAGATACCGATTTTATTGGCAATGGCTTTACGATTAGGCATCTGTGCTATGCGGCCACGGTTTCGGATAAATCTCCTATGGAATCTTCGGTGGGTTTTTTCAAGACAGCCTCGAATGTGTCCTTGAAGAATGTTAACTTCAATGGCGTGCGCATCTACATCAATGGTGAAAGTACCGATGGTGCCGATTATTATCCTGTGGGAGCCCTTGCGGGATCTGTCGACATGGTGACTATCGATGGTGTAACCCTTGCAAACGATTCTATCCAGGCGCCTTTTGCTGGTGGCTTGGTTGGGTTTGTTCATAATTCGACGCTCAAGCACATTTCGGGCGATGATGACATCAATATAACGAATAAGACCACTATTACCAGCGGGTATGCCGGTTCAAAGGTGATGTCCCCGGTGCCGGAACATAAGGTGTTCCTGGGCGGTATTGCCGGCGTGGCAATTCGTTCTGAACATGAAGAACATCCAATCTTTGTGGATGATTCTGTAAAGGTAGAAGTCCATGATTACGCTACGGGCCATAGGTCTGCTTTGGGCGGTATTGCCGGTTTTTACCAGACCATTGGCAGTACAGATGGAAATCTGAAGGTCTTTACAAAGTACAAAGAGGGCGGCGAGGTTGTTGCCTCCAAGATTTCGGGCGGATCCTCTATGGGTGGCCTTTTTGGAGCTCTGTATGTGCCTCGTGACTATAATAACGCCTCGGCCGGGAATTTTGTGACGACAAATAGCAGCTTTGACGGAAAAATCTATGACGCTGCATCTACCGGTATGATTGCTGTGGGCGGTATCGTGGGTTATGATTCTATTGGTCCTGGAACATCTGTCCGCATTACGAATAGTGTGTCCAATATTGATGTCGCGGATTCCTTGAAGGTGGCCGGGAACTACCAGTATTATGCCGGCGGCATTGTGGGCTACGGAAGCACCTGTGTACAGGGGGGCGCGAATGGCGAAGACCTGTTAAGCGTGACGGGCGCAAGAACGACGGGTACGATTGCTCTTTCGGCATCGGGTACCGAAGTGCCTGGGCTTCATAGCGACGCCTATTTAGGCGGTATCGTCGGTTTTGCATGCCTAGCCCAGTCTAAGGATTTCGGGCTTTCAAACGATACGTCTTCGGTCAAGATTGTATCGAAGGTCAAGACGGCGGTGGATGCTAAAAAGACCACTTCTAACGGAGAACCGGCTCGCGATACGGTGTATGTGGGTGGTGTAATCGGTTTTGCTAGCATTGCTGTCGCGAACAAGTCTGCAACCATGACTCAACTGTACTATAATGGTTCAATCGTGGTAGAAGACAGTCTCAATAATGTGTTTGTAGGCGGAATCCTTGGCGGCTTTACCAAGGCCGAGGGGGGCAAGTCCCTGGTTTTCGAAGAAGTCTATGCGAACAATCCCAAGCTGATTTCCTATAGGGCCATGGAATCGGGGACGGTGAGTACCGCGAATCCGCAAGTCGCCAATATCGGTGGCGTGTGTGGCGTTTGTAACGAAATTAGCCTGATGAATCGTGTTGCAGTCTTGGGCGTAATCAATGTCATTGGAAAACATGCCGGCAATTCCCTGTTGGTGGGCGGTTTGGTGGGCATGTCCAATGCGAACGAAGTCAAGATGAACTTGCAAAACATCTATAGCATTGGCGACATTTCGGTGTCAGCAAACAATGCCGGCCTTACAACCTACGAGAAAAAGGTGGGTTACCTGCTTGGTAAGGCGCAATTGAATAGAAGCTATCGCATAAAGTCCATTTACCATTATGGCGAAGGCGACACCAAGGATGCTCCGATGCCCTTTGGTTACTTGAACACGGATGTAATTACAAATGGCTGGCTTAGCGATGACAGCATATCGTATGTCGTAAGAAGTGGCGACAAGTCGGATTATTCGGATACGCAAAAGAATGGTACCGAATTGACATCGACAATGAAGACTTCCAGGTTTGCGGGAATTTTGAATGCCGCTTATAGCGATGCTGAAGATTATGTCTGGAACTTTGCTAAGGGCACCAACAGTGATCTTCCGTTCTTTGTCGCTGATGGCGATGAACCCGTTGCTCCTATTGTACCTGGAGTGACCAAGTACATTGTCACTTTTGTTGACATGAATGGTGGAAGAATTAAGCAGGAATCTGTAGTGGAGCATGGTAGCGCCACGGCTCCGTTGGCCTCCGAAATGCCTAAAATCGAAGGCTATACGTTCTCTGGAAAATGGGAAAAACAGTTTGACGATATCGTAGACGATATTACGGTGCCGGCAATCTATGACATTAATTCTTATACGGTCGAGTTCCTTGATAGCGATGGCACTTCCCTCAAAGACGTGCAGACGGTAAAGTACCTGGAATCGGCAGTGACTCCGGATGAACCGGAACGAACAGGTTATACCTTTGCCGGCTGGGACGATTCGACCTATGTCAAGGTCACCAAGAATCTGACGATCCATGCAACGTATTTGCCCAACAAGTACAGGATCGAATTCAGAAATTATGATGGTAGTCTCCTTAAGCCTGCTGATTCCGTCTTTTACGATGCCCCAGTGTCTAAACCGGTTGATGTCAAGCGCCCCTCGACGGCTGAGTATCGTTACGAATTCAAGGGTTGGACTCCTGAAGTGACCAAGGTGAAAGGCGATGCCGTCTATACGGCTACCTACGATTCGGTCAAGGTCCAGTATAAGGTTGTTTTCATGGATTATGACGAAACCCAGATAGGCGATGTCCAGTTGGTGGAATATGGCTCTGCAGCCGTGGCGCCTGCCAATCCGGTTCGTGAAGGTTATACCTTTACTGGTTGGGATCGTAATTTTGACAAGATTACCATGGATGTCAAAGTCAAGGCCGCCTACGAAAAGATTCCAGAATCTTCGAGCTCTGTCGAAATTTCTAGCTCTAGTGAATCCGAAAGCTCCAGCAGTGTTTTGGAATCTTCCAGCAGTGTTGTGGAATCTTCCAGCTCTGTTGTACCGGAATCGAGCTCCAGCGAACCCAAGAGCTCCAGCAGTGCTCGCGGCACTATCAAGATTGTCTCTCCGAAGATTGAACAGTCCGGCAATGCGGTGCTGTTGACCTTCAATACCGAAAATGCGGATACGTCCATGAAGGCTCGTGTGGTGGTGACTGGCGAAAACGGCGACATCGTGGATACGGTAATCTCCAAGTCCGTGATGAAGGGCGGTGTATGGGAAATGACTCCGGCCCCCATTGGCAAGTTCTCGGTGACATTGACGGTGGGCAACAAGGTGCAGAGCGTCAAATACGAAGATTCCTTCGAAATTGCCTCCGAAATTACGGCGGCGCCGGGTAGCTGGCAGTTGGTTTCGCTGTCTGCATTCGACAAGCAGAGCTATAAGACTGACGATGCCACCTTGTATTGGTGGGATGAACAGAATCCGGTGGGTGACTACTGGCAATACCGCGCCTTTACTGGCGAAAAGACCGTTGCCACTCGTGGTTTCTGGTATGGAACTGCCGACGGCAAGCCCCTGGTAATTCGCAAATCTACAGGCTCTAAGGATAGCGAAATCGTGTGGGATCTGGATAGTCTGTATAGCGGCTGGAACTTGGTGGCAAACCCCTACGGTTGGTATGTGGACCTGAACAAGGGCAAAGCCAGCAATAGTGCCAAGGTTGCATTCTGGCGCTGGAACCCGACTACCGCTGAATACGAAAAGCCCAAGGTACTTGGCCCCTACGAAGCGGTGTGGGCTAAGGTCTCTAAGAAGACGACCTGGAAAATGTCTGCGGCTCCGGTGTTCAATATTCAGGAAAAGGCTGCTGCCGAATCCGACAAGAAGGCTTTGCATAAGGATGCCGCCGGTGTCGTGGGTGCATGGAGCATGAAGGTGTCCCTCACCGACGAATTTGGCAAGAAGGATTCCTGGAACGTGATTGGCGCGGGCTCCGAAGAAAGCTTGGAAGAACCGCCTGCCGGTATGGGCAACCGCGTATCGCTTGCGATTCGCGAGGTGCTTGCGGACGGCAAGAAGGGCGCTAAGCTTGCCAAGAGCATCAAGGCTGTTGCCGATGAATACCGCTGGACTCTGGATATGAGTGCAAGCTCGGCTCGCGACGGTAAGCTGACTTTTGAAGGCATTGCCGAATTGAATAGGCAGGGACTCAAGCTGTTCGTGGAATCTGACGGTGAATCCAAGGAACTGCGTGATGGCCAGTCGCTGAACGTGGCCCTGATGAAGTCTTCTACGCAGGTGGAAGGTCGCGTGGCCGCCGGCAATGCGGTGGTGGTATCTTCCAAGATGAGCGGCTTTGGCTTTACCCTTGTTGGCGGCACGCTGCAGCTTGGCTTTACGGCTCCCGAAGCATTGGCCGGTGCAAATGCAAGCTACGCCGTGGTCGGTGTCGATGGCAAGAAGGTTGCATCGGGTAGCTTCAAGGCCGCTGCCGGTACGAACCAGTTTAGCCTGAATGCTCCGAAGACTGGCGTGTACTTTGTGAAGATCAAGGTCGGTAGCCAGCAGCTTTCGGGCAAGGTGCTTGTGAGATAACTCACGGAATTTTAAACAAAGATGTGACTCTTGTCAAAAGGCGGGACTTGTTCCCGTCTTTTTTTGCGTGTAAATGATTCTTTTACAACATAATATGTTATTATTTACTTATCAGAGTTTTCTGGAGAGTGTATGAAGAGAACAGTAAATATTGTATTTGCTTGTGTCCTGTTGCTTGCAGGATTTGCCTTGGCCGATATAGGTTTTAAATGCGAAATGCTTCCAGGCGGTCTTGATGAAGTGTCGTGTGATATTGCCCAAGATACTCCCATTCCAAGTTTGAATACGAAAACCTATAATGTTTATAAAACATGGTATGCCTTTCAAAAAGCCTTTATAGCAGATGTTGAGTCAAAGGTTAAATTGGCTACGGGTAATGTTTATATCCATTTTGAAACGGATATCGATTTGGGTGGCTATTCAGCAACGGAAAATAAGTGCGTGAACGATGATTTTTCTCCGCTGGACTTTAGCTCGATTCCTACTACAGGGGAAATCTATGTTGATGGCGACAATAACGTCATTAAAAACTTCTGCTATATTGTTGAAGGTGTTTATGCTTCGTTTTTTGGAGATTTGACGAATATTCACGTAAGCAACCTTGCGTTTGATAGCGCCTATGTAATGGCAAAATTTGAAACCTCAACCTCCACGAATGCTATGGCCGCGGTTGTTGCCGATCGTGCTGAAAATACAATGTTCGAAAACGTGAAGGTTTCCAATTCTAAAGTGTATGGTTGGAACACTGCGGCTGTGACCTATAGCGCAAAGAATGCATCTTTTTCGAATATTCAGGTAGATGGCGTATTTCTTTCTTTAAGCGAAGAAGTTTTGAAGAACTGTTCCAATTATAAGGATCTTTCAAAAAAAGTTTCTTATAGTGGTGGTGTGGTTGCTTACTTGAATGAATATGCAAAATTTGAAAAAATCTCGGTATCGAACTTGACGATTCCGGATTCTGTTTCGCTGATATTGCAAAGAGTGAAAGCAGATCATGAGATTGCTTATAATGCCGGTGGAATTATTGGGGGAGTAAGCGTAGTCATGGGGACGGGGCAGACAAGTTTTTCTTTGCAGGAATGCGCTGTATCGGCGGAGATAAGCGGTTCGACTGTGGGTGGGTTGATTGGCTCGGTGTCTGCAACCACCATAACCGACAAGTCTAAATTTGAAGTGGCTAATGCGGTTGTATCTCTTAAATCGGGAGATTATAATGGAGCGGACAAATACCACTATGTAGGTGGGCTTGTTGGGGCGTTGTCGTGGAAGAATGGTGAAGCCGAGCTTTCGAAGAATAAAGTCGATATTTCTGTAAAAAATATGGATTTGAACATCGCTCCCGGTGGGTCATATATAGGAGGACTTGTTGGAGTCTTTACGGGTTTAGCAGATGATAAAAGTTCTTCGGTTGACCTTAATATAGACGGTAATGAAGTCCGTGCAGAAATCACGGCTTCCGAAAAATCTCTTATTGTCGGCGGTTTCCTAGGACATGCGTCATTTAGCCCCTCTAACAGTACTCTTACGATAAAAAATTCAACAGTCAAGTCGATAAATCCTGATGTTAATCCTAATGTGATAACGTCTCCTACGGCAAAACTAGACGTCATTCGTGCTGCCTATGGTGTAGGTTCCATTGCAAATCCTGACGGAAATGTTGAAATCTCGGAAAACCATGCCGAAGGTAATATCAATATTGCGGCGACTTCGGTGTCGCATACGAGTGCTGTCGGTGGAATGGTTGGCCTTGCAACCATTCATGAGCTAAACGTTTGCAATAATACTTCTGTGGGAGATTTGCTCGCCGAAACAAAAAAGGAAAATTCCGATGATCCTACGTTACATCTAGGCTATATTGCAGGGGTGATTGCCAAACAATCCATGTCCGGTATTTCTTTGGCTAACGCAAATTACCACTATGGTACCAAAGATGCAAATGCGGTACTTGCGGTTGATTCTCTTTACGAGGAAAAATTGGGTGGTGCGGTTTCGGACTGGAAAATCTCTGGTGCAACGACTCCCTATAACATCCGGTTTAACTATCGCAATGCGGTTAAAGGTCTTGGCGCCGAAGGAACGTTGGATATAGACGGGTATGGCTATATTTATGAGGAAAGCGGCAATCAATGGCTGTACGACGGCGTAATTGATGGTGATGCCATGAAGTCGCGCCTGTTTACTTATGTGCTAAACCATGTATCGGCAGGAACCAAGGAATGTAGCGAAAATGGTGCAGTCTGTTGGGAAAATGAAACAGATTCCTTGCCAAAGATTTCTGAATGGAGAACGGTGTACAAGGTTGCAATTGATCTTGATGAAATTTGGGATAAGTTGTCTGATGCGGATAAGGATTCCTTGAAGGAAAACCTGACAGGAACAAAAGATGGAAAACATCACAGCGCTGTTTCTTATACTGAAAATTACAGTGCGCTGAATTACGATTTTGTAAGAAAAATAAATGAATTGAGTGTTATTAGTGGAGTGTTTGATAAGGATATAGAGGTTGACTTGTATAATTTATACAAGAATGGCAATTATTCGCTTACGGCGAAAGAAGTCGATTATCAAAAGGTCTATCTCGATGTGAATACTGCGAGCAAAGAGGTGTTCTATGCCCTTGATTCCGAAATCTCGGACAGCCTTGTGGTTCCGAATAGCTTAAAATGGGTTGTGTTGCCCTCTATGATTTATACGGCAGAAGCTTGCGTTGCGGGTTGGTCCTTTAATGCGGATACCTCTGATTATGCCTACCATGTGTCCCATCAGGGCGAATATATTTACAGGGATATTAATGCCGAAAAGACTTTGTACGCGGTGTGGTGGAATGCTGAACAGTGCGTTAACGGACATTATAACAGGGTACGCCTGGAATCGGAACATGGATCGATTGCCGTAGATGAATATCGCGATGGTTCTAAGGTTTATACCCATCATTTTGCGAAAGATTCGACAATGCTTTTGTCGATGGGAATGCTTGGCAGGGTTGCGATGCTTGTGCATGCAGAATCCGATTCGGGCTATAGGTTTGATTCGCTGGTTGTCGCAGACCTTGATACGGTATTCTTTGATGGCGATACGTTGCCGGAGCATATGAAAGATGTCTCAATGAAGGCGTATTTTTCGAAGTCGAAGGGTGAAAAGAATCAGGGTGAAAAAGATCTGGTACGCGGTGAACTCTGCAAGAGGGGCAACGCCGTGGGTGTTTACTTTGCGACGGGTAAACCCAAGGGAATTGTCGAGGATGTTCAGGTGTCGCTGATGGATGCCCTGGGCGTGGAACTAGATGTTTCGACACTCATGGTGGATTCGGTTGGTTATAGGCCTTACTTTGCCTTAATCCCGGGAAATTATATGGTTCGTGCAAGTCTTAAAGCGAGTGGAAAACTTATACTTGATACCGCCTTTACTGTGGAATCTGAAATCAAGGTGGAAAAGGATTCGTGGAAGATGCTTGCGTTGTCGGATGTCGATACGAGTGCTTTGGATTGGAACGGCGACCAGCTTTTATACTGGTGGGACGAATCGACAACTTTTGGAGATTATTGGAAATATCAGAAATATCGAGGGGAAAATGCGGATGCAACCCAGGGTTTCTGGTACAATTCGCTTGAAGGTAGAGCGCTCCCGCTGCGTAAAGATGTTGCGATGGTTGGCCATGAAATTGTATGGGAACTTGATAGCGGCTGGAACATGATGGCGAACCCCTATGGTTGGGATGTGACCTTGCGTCATGAGGCCATCTCGATGGATGTAAACGATTCGATAGTTGTATGGACGTGGCTTGGGGAAAATGCCGGATATGAGATAAATATAGGGCTAGATTCCTATGAAGCCGCGTGGGTTTATTCGAATAAAGAGAGAACGCTCAAGATTGGTGCGGAAGACTATTTTGAAACATGGCTGCCGTTGAATGGTGAACAGGGCGGGGCCTTGCCGAAAAAACGTGGCGGCAGGGTGCTGGCGAAGGCTTCGGCCCACAATAATTGGACTTTGCAGGCGGTTTTGGCCGATGCCGCAGGACACGAGGATTCTTGGAACGTTCTCGGTGTTGGGACTGTCGCCGAGCTGTATGAACCGCCGGAGGGTATGGGCGACCATGTAAACCTGTCGGTGGTGTCTGGTGAAAAGGCGCTGGCGAAGTCGGTGGTGGCTCCGAAATCGGGAGCCGACGGTTACAGCTGGCAGGTCGCCCTGTCCGCAAGTTCCGACCGCGTGGGTTACCTTAAGTTCGAGGGACTTGCGGACCTCGCGGGTCTCGGCTACCGCGTGTACGTGACTTATGAGGGCGAAACCCGCGAAGTCCCCTCCGGCGATAGCTTAAGGGTGATGCTTAAGGCTAAAGGAGCTGTGGCGACGGTCCAAGTGACCACGTCTGAAATCAGGACCATCGCCTCGAAGCTCGAAAATCTGCAATTTGCCCGCCTACCGGGCGCCCTCCAGGTCGGATTCGACGTGTCTAGCGACCTGGCCGGCACCCCGTACAAGGTGCAGCTCGTGGGCATAAACGGCAAGGTAGCCGCCACCTACCGCGGAAAATCGACCGCTGGCCGCAACACGCTCGCCCTTACAGCCCCGAAACCGGGCCTGTACCTGCTCCGCGTGACCGTGGGAGGTCACCACGCTGCCCGTAAAGTGGCAATTTACCGCTAAATAGGGTCTTAGGGGCAGAGCCCCTAGGCGAAGGGGTAACGAAAGACCCGGTGAGAGACAGTCCGATAAGCGAACATTAGAGGCCGAAGGCCGAATCCATGTTTGCGTTCGGAGCTGGCTCGAGCAGGGGCTGTAGTTAGGGGGATTCCTTCCCCTTTGTAGTAATGCCGTAATCTTGCCATAAGGGCGGCTTTTTTCTAAATTTGGCCGCACTATGACAAAGGCTAAATTCATCAAGTTCATCATCGCGTCGGTGCTCGCCATCGTCGCCCTCTTCTTGCCCTACGAATCCCTCGGATTCGATGCCGCAAGCCCCATGGGAATCCTCAACCCCCTCGAAATCCGCGTTATTGGCGTTTTCGTGATGGCTGCCCTCTTCTGGATTCTCCAACCGTTCCCGATTTGGTCCACCTCGATGCTCGTCATCGTGCTCATGATCGTGACCATGTCGGACTCTTCTCTCACCCCGTTCCGCGTGGACGGCGTGACGATGATTAGCCACAAGTCCATTATGGCAACGTTTGCCAACCCGATCATCATGCTCTTCTTGGGCGGCTTCTTCCTCGCTGCAGCAGCCACCAAGTACAAGATGGACTTGAACCTCGCCCGCGTGCTCCTGAAGCCCTTCGGCAAGAACCCGAAGTTCGTGCTCCTTGGCCTCATGCTCATTACTGCCGTGTTCTCCATGTTCATGAGCAACACCGCTACCGCCGCCATGATGCTTGCCATTTTGGCCCCGGTGCTCAAGCTCTTCGACGAAAATGACCGCGGTAAGGCTGCCTTTGCCCTCGCTATTCCGCTGGGCGCCAACATCGGTGGTATGGGTACCCCGATCGGTACGCCTCCTAACGCTATCGCCCTCGGTGCCTTGAACGACGCTATCGCCCGTGGCGACCTCGTTGCAAACCCGGTCAGCTTCGGTCAGTGGATGGCTTTCGGTATTCCGTATGTGATTATTTTGATGGTTGTCGCTTGGATCTTGCTCCTCAAGATTTACCCGATCCAGATGAAGGAAATGTCCCTGAACATCGAAGGTGCCGGCAAGTTCGACACGAGCCCCAAGGCCATTATCGTGTACATTACCTTTGTTGTGTGCGTGCTCCTGTGGGTGACCGGTAAGGGTGTCCACGGTATTAACGACAACGCCATTGCTATGATTCCTATGGCCGTGTTTGCCTTGACCGGCGTGATTACCAAGAAAGACCTGAACGCGATGAGCTGGGACGTGCTCTGGCTCGTGGCCGGTGGTTTTGCTCTGGGTGTTGGCCTCAACGCTACGGGCCTTGCCGCTCACTTGATCAAGACGATTCCGTTTGCAAGCTGGTCTCCGATTGCCCTCATGGTGGGTTGCGGCATTATCTGCTTGTTCATGGCAAACTTCATGAGCCATACCTCTACCGCAACGCTCCTCGTGCCGATTCTT
>JAFZOV010000080.1 GCA_017550445.1 Fibrobacter sp. | reverse complement strand
TGGGACGACGCAGAAGCAGCAGCCGTTGAAAACGTCAAGGACCTGTTTGAATACGATGGTATCTATGGCGTAAGGTTTGAAAACCTGGATGGTGGAATTGCTGCGTTCGTTGACACCGATTGGTTTGATACCGCAAAGCGTGAATATGCGGAGTTCTACGTTTCCGACATTAAGGAAAGCGAACCCGAACGCTACAAGGAAGAATTTGGCGACCTTGACGAAGAAGACGCTGTTGAGCAGTTCTTGAGCGGAATGGAAGAAGATTCTGTTCAATGGTATATTAACGACTTCGGGCGTGACGACTTTGAAAAAATCGTAAAGGAAAAGGGTCTTATTGACTACGACAAGTTGGCTCAATCCTGCGTGGACGCAGATGGTCCCGCCAACGACCTTGCTTCCTACGATGGCGAAGAAATTGAACTCCCGTCGGGCTACTACTGCTACCGCAGAAACTAACAGGGACCTATGGCACTCAAAATCCGCATACACGAATCCGTAACCGTGACGAAGCAAGACTTCATTAGCGAAGTTATGGCGTTAGCCCGCAGGTGCTTGCAATACCCGAACGGTGGCAGCAATATCATATCTGCCACCGTGTCCGACGGGACCAAATCCGAACGTTGGACCGCTCACGTAGGTGGGAAAAAGGAAAACGGCAAGCCCATCGTTTCTACGAAGTTCACTTGCGACAAAACAGAATACCCGACCGTGTTTTGGGGACAGAACGTCCCGAAGCATATATTGGCTATGTCCGAACGGGAACTAATCCGTCGTGACATTCAATATACTACGGGTAAATACGGAAATCGGTGGGATGCAGAACTGCGTCCGTGGCTAGAATCCGAAGTATTGAAGTAGCGTATAACAAAGCCCCTACCACGGGGCTTATTTCAGCACCATAATTAGGTAATTTGTTATATACACCTATTGAC
This sequence comes from Fibrobacter sp., assembly GCA_017550445.1. The sequence continues at coordinate 1,331 of JAFZOV010000080.1, read as the reverse complement.
AAGTATTAGGTATTTAGTTATATTCTTTCTAGGACTATTTTAATCAAGGAACTCTTATGGCATTTCCAACCCTGTCGGGTGCCCAATTAGCGGGAGGCAACCCGTCGGCAGGCTACCGCACCGAAAACGATTTTTACGCCACGGACCCGAAAGCAGTGACCGCCCTGTTTAACGCTCTTTGCACCTACGACCCTAACTTCCAGGATTTCACGCCCAGGTCCTTTTTGGAACCCTGCGTGGGCAACGGGAACATAGCGACAGCAACTCTTGACTACTTTACCCATTCGCTCAAAAACTCCCTGGATGCCAGGAACGTCTTCATTGACCTTGTGGACAGGGGCTACCCGAACACGAAAGTCCAGGACTTCCTGCTTTATGAGCCGATGGCTTTTATGGCGAAAACGAAATACGACCTAATCGTTTCCAACCCACCGTATTCGCTCGCCCAGGAATTTACGGAAAAGTGCCTGGAACACCTGGCACCGAACGGCTACCTGGCATTCTTCCTTAAAATCCAATTTTGGGAAGGCGACAAGCGTCAGCAGTTCCTTATGGAACACCCGCCCAAGTTATGCTTCCCGTTTGCGAAGCGTATGCCGACCTGGAATAACGGACAGCCTACGGACGAACACGGCAACAGGTGGGCGACTACTATGTGCCACGCCTGGTTCGTATGGACCCCCGAAAACAAGGAACTTTGCCGAACCGTTCCGATTTAGATTTCATTCCAACCAAAGGACAACCACAATGAATCTTCTTGAAAAATACCCCCATATCAAGCCCGAAACAATCAAGCCTATCCGCTACGCAACGGATTGGGGCACCCGCCTGTTCTTCCACCCAAACCTGTTCCCTGGAATCCAAGGTAACACCTATGACGTTCTTGACGACAACGGGCACCTGCACGAAAGCGTCACTTATGAAGACGGAAAGTTCTCTCACGCCTACTTGCAGCAGCACCCGACTATCCAGGCGTGGTCCCCGACTGAAAAGGTCCTGCACGGCTATGAACTTGAAGACTTCTACAAGTCCTGCGAAGCGATTATCAAGTTCAACCAGGCGGGAGCCGTCGGGGAACTTAAAAAGGCACTTACCGCTTTCTATGACTTCAAGAAAAAGACTTCCCGCACGAAACTCATTGAAGCCCTTGCAAGCGTCCAGGACAGAACCCAGGAAGAAGAACTGCTTTACAACAACTTGATTAACCTGGCAAAATTCAAGACTACCCCCTCCTTGAACGTAAACGACCTGTTCAACAATATCATTGATGCCTACAAGCGAATCCTTGAAGACAATACCTATACGTTCAATTCGGGAAAGTTCCTGCACGT
>JAFZOV010000079.1 GCA_017550445.1 Fibrobacter sp. | reverse complement strand
GGGGTTGTTCTTCTGCCAGTTCCAGGCGTCGCGGCACATTTCTTCGATGCCGAACTGCGCCTTCCAGCCGAGTTCCTTGTATGCCTTTTCGGGGTTGCAGTAGCAGGTGGCGATGTCGCCTGCGCGGCGGGGCTTGATGCTGTAAGGCACCTTGAGTCCGTTCACTTTTTCAAAAGCGTGTACCACGTCGAGTACGGAGTAGCCATGGCCTGTACCCAGGTTGTAGATGGCGAGGCCGCACTTGTTTTCGATGGCCTTGAGGGCGCTCACGTGGCCTGCGGCGAGGTCGCAAACGTGAATATAGTCGCGCACGCCGGTGCCATCGGGGGTGTCGTAGTCGTTGCCGAATACGCCCAGTTCCTTGCGGATGCCGACGGCGGTCTGCGTAATGTATGGCATTAAGTTGTTCGGAATACCGCTCGGGTCTTCGCCGATTTTGCCGCTCGGGTGCGCGCCGATCGGGTTAAAGTAGCGGAGCAGTACCACGTTCCATTCGGGATCGGCTTTCTGTACATCGATGAGCACCTGTTCCAGCATGGACTTTGTCTGTCCGTAGGGGTTGGTGATGGCGCCTTTCGGGCAGTTCTCGGTAATGGGAATTTCGGCGGGGTTGCCGTACACGGTTGCCGAAGACGAGAAGATGAAGTTCTTGCAGCCGTTGTTGCGCATGGCGTTCAGCAACACGAAGGTTGCGTTCATGTTGTTTTCGTAGTATTCCAGCGGCTTGGCGACCGATTCGCCGACGGCCTTGAGGCCCGCAAAGTGGATGCAGGCGTCAAAATGGTTTTCCTTGAAAATCTTGTCCATGGCGGCGGCATCGCGGGCGTCAGCCTTGATAAAGGGAATTTCTTGCCCGACGATTTCAGCGACTCTGCGAAGCGATTCGTCGCAGGAGTTCACCAGGTTGTCGACGGCGATAACGGAATGGCCGGCCTTGTACAATTCAATAATAGTGTGGCTGCCAATATAACCTGCGCCACCGATCACTGCAATTTTCATTTAAAAACCTCAATTTTTGGACTAAAAATACAAAAAAGGGGGTGCTTGGGCGCCATTTTGATAAAAAGTGAACCAAAAAATGGGGTGTATCTTGACAAAGTTCTCTGAAAAATGTATATATGAAAATATGAATACTTGTTCATATGTTAAAAATGCGAAAAGTGATGTTTCGATGGATGTTCTTTTTGAACTGTCGGAATTCTTCAAGTTCTTTGGCGATACCACGCGTATCCGCATTATCCATTTGTTGCTTTCGGGCGAAGTTTCGGTGAATGACATTGCCGAAAAATTGAATCTGGAACAGTCGGTGGTGAGTCACCAGCTGCGAATCTTGCGTACGGCGAACCTGGTGAAGCCGCGCCGCGAAGGTCGCAAGATGTTCTATTCGCTCGATGATGACCATATCGGTTTGATTTTCAATACGGGTTTGACCCACATTCTGCATAAGAAGGGTAAATAATGTCTGCTGTTACAGAAATTTTTGGAAAGTTCTTTTGGCAATTCGTGACGCTGTTTTCAGAGATGGCGCCGTTCCTGCTGCTCGGTTTTTTGTTGGCAGGAATTCTCCATGTGTGGGTGCCGAACCATTTTTATATTCCGAAAATTGCAAAGCCAAATTTCAAGTCGGTGCTGTGGGCGGCCTTGTTCGGGGTTCCGCTCCCGATTTGTAGCTGCGGCGTGATTCCGACTTCGATTGCGCTTAGGCGTGAAGGAGCAAGCAAAGGCGCGAGCGTGAGCTTCTTGATTTCGACACCTGCGACAGGTGTGGATTCTATCTTGGCGACTTATTCGTTGCTGGGCGGCCCGTTTGCGATTCTGCGTCCGATTGCGGCTTTTGTGACGGCGATGCTTGGCGGCGTGTTTACGAATGCGGTGACGAAGAACGAAGGCGATACAGGCGTGGCCGTTGTCGGTGAAGAACATGAACATCACGAACATTGCGAATGCGGCGAAGATCATTGTGGCTGCAGTTGTGGCGACCAAGATGATCATAACGAGCGTGAGAATAAGTCTTTTGCCCAGAAGATTCTGGCGACGCTTGAATATGGTTTTGTGGACATGGTGGGAAACGTGAGCAAGTGGCTTACGATAGGCTTGTTGCTCGGCGCCTTAATTGCCGCCTTTGTGCCCGATGATTTCTTCTTGTTCTTGCATGAATATCCGGTGCTTTGCATGTTGGTGGTGCTGGTGCTTGCCATGCCCATGTACACTTGCGCGACGGGCTCTATTCCGCTGGCTTTGGCCCTTGTAGAAAAAGGCATTACGCCGGGTGCGGCCTTGGTGCTGTTGATGGCTGGTCCTGCTACAAGTATTGCGAGTATGCTCGTGGTGGGCAAGGCTTTCGGCAAGCGTACCTTGTTTGCCTACCTTACCTCGATTGCACTGGGCGCCATGTTCTTTGGCTTTATTGTCGACACGTTCTTCATGGATTCCTTCTTGTCATCCATGTTGCCGCATGCTTCGGCCGAATGCCACGGTCACGGTGCGCTGGGTGTGTTTGACTACATTTGCGCGGGGCTGCTTGCCGTTCTGATTCTCTATACGGTGGTGACTCGTAAGGCTGGCCACTGCGGCTGTGGAGAATGTGGTTGCGGTGAACATGGTTGCTGCTGCGAAGATGGAGATGCTTGCGAATGTCATGAACATCATGACCATGAGCATGGGGAATCCTGCCATTGCCATGAACATGCGGAACATGTGACTAAAACTTACAGGGTTGTCGGTATGAACTGCAGCCATTGCAAGGCCTGCGTCGAAAAAGCGACCATGCTTTTAGATGGCGTTGTCTCTGCCGAAGCGAATGTCGCTAACAAGGAACTCCGCGTCGAATGGCACGACGATGATGACATCGACGAAGTTGCTCTGAAAAAATCAATTGAAGATGCCGGTTTCGAATTTGGTGGCAGAATTTAGTATATTTATAAAAGACTAAAAACGACAACTCCGACGCAGCTCAATGGCTCCGCGCCATCAAGGCAATCATCAGGGAGGAGCCGGTTCCCGAGCAGATTTTGAAAAACGAGACCTTCCAGAGGTTGCTGGAATCGGTAAAATTGATTAATTTTGCAGAAGAACTTTTCAATTTGGAGGTTGGCAATATGACAGACATTCAAGCCGCTCGCGAATCAAGCTTTATTGACGGTAAAACCGTAGGGCATAACGATGCCCTTGACGTTGCGAAGGACATGAAACTGTCTCCCGAACAGATTGCCGAATTCAAGACAAGACTTGAAGCCAAAAGCGCACAAAAATAATCAAGCCACAAATTTCTTTTAATATCAAAAATGTCCGCAATTTGCGGACGTTTTTTGATTTACTTCACATCAACTCGTTTCGTCTGTTTGTTGATTCGCACAAGGTAGCTACCGGATTGTGGAACCGCTATATTGAAGTTTGCAGATTCCACACGGCCTTTTTGTAGTACTCGACCTTGCAAATCGAGCAGAACATAGGCTGAACCAACCTTCGCTCCAGCAATTTGCAAATTGCGGAAACCAACAGACACGCTGAAATGCGGAATTTCGTTTTGCATAGCGATAGGAACATTCCCCTTAGAACTTGACGACTTAGCCGCACTGCTAGAACTCATCACAGAACTACTGCTACGAATTGTAGAGCTAGAAGACACAATTTTGCTGCTAGAGCTCAAGCGAGCAACAGAGCTACTGCTTTCGGTTTTAGAACTAGACGATACAGCCGTACTGCTAGAACTTGAAGAAGACTCAGAACTGCTACTCTGCTTTACAGAACTAGAAGACTCCGTCACACTACTTGAGCTAACAACAATCTTTGTAGAATCGAAGACCGCCTTATACGTTACCACCCCAGTAACAGACGAAATCGTCGGGTTCCAGTTTGCAAATGTATAAGTGTATTTAGCCGAAGCAGCCCTTGTCGGGACATCCCCTTCATAAGAAGGCATAGAACCATATTCCAGCACATCCGACTGCAGAGTTACGGAGCCGTTCGCAAAAGAAATCGTATAGCTACGGACCGTGCTATCATATTCAGCGACATAAATAACATCTTCCGTTACATCCGAAACCGTCGGGTTCCAATCCTTGAACGAATATGCGAATTGCGCCGTACTCGTCCGCGTAGGATTAGAAGGCTTCGAAATGTCAGACGCAGATGTTCCATAAGTATACGATATAGAGCTTTTCAGGACTGTCCCATTATAATTCTTAAATGTAACACTGTATTTATTTTCAACGCAATTGATGACCGCTGTATAAGTCGCCGCGCCTGTTACCGTGACGACTTTCTTATTCCAGCCGCCAAAACTATAGGTGCACTGTGCAGTATTTTCTGGTAGCGTTATCTCAGGAGCAGTCGGTACTACTCCATACGCAACCTCACTACTTTGCAACTCTGTTTCTCCATCCATGAATGTAATTACATATTTATTCACGACACTATCAAACTCTGCCGTATAAGTTGCGGACCTTGTAGCAGATGTAATGGCAGGTGTCCATCCCTTAAATGTATACGTGTATTGAGCGGAAGAAGCCTTTGTAGGAACATAGCCCTTATAAGAAGGCGTCACGCCATACTCAACTTCGCCAGATTGCAATTCATTAGAGCCGCTCACAAACGCAATCGTGTAGCTGCGAATAGTGCTATCATATTCGGCAACATATTCCGTATTTCCCGTCACTTCGGTTATTGCAGGATTCCATCCCTTAAATGCATAAGTATATTGTGCCGTATTGTCTCGTGTTGGAGTAGAAGGCTTTTCTATATCATCGGCAGATGTTCCGTAATCATAATCCACCGCATTCTTCAAAATGGTTCCATCGAAATCTTTGAATGCGACTTCGTATTTATTTAAAGCGCGGTTGACAATTGCAGTATAAGTAGCAGTTCCTGTTACGGCAACAACTTCTTTGTCCCAACCACCGAAACTGTAGGTGTATTGCGCCGTATTTTCTGGCAATGTGACCGTCGGCGGAGTCGGTACTTCTCCATAGGCGACCTCGCCACTTTGCAATTCCGTATTCCCGTTCATAAACATGATCACATACTTGTTTATGACACTGTCAAATATTGCGGTGTATGTTGCGACCCTCGTGACAGACGTAATCGCAGGAGACCAACCCTTAAACGTATATGTGTATTGATCTGTAGAAACCTTTGTCGGAAGATTTCCTTCATAGATGGGAGTAGTCCCATAATCTACATCAGATGCCAGCAATTCTTCTGAGCCATTCTTAAACGTTATCGTGTAACTCCGAAGTGTACTATCGTATTCGGCTACATATTCCACATTTTCAGT
>JAFZOV010000010.1 GCA_017550445.1 Fibrobacter sp. | reverse complement strand
CTCAAAATAATCAGCACCTTCACCGTGTCGCGCATGTGCTTATGCTTAAAGAACCACACCAGGGCGTAACCGCAGGCCACCCCCACCGCCGCACCGAGGGTAATGGATACCGGCACCGACAAAAAACTCGTCGCAGAAACGGTCTCGCCCTTCAAAAGCGCAAGGAAAGCCGCAAAAGTCACCAGCACATACACGTCATCAAGCGAAGCCCCGGCCAACAGCATCTGGGGAATCCCCCGCTTCACGCCGCGGTTCTCTTCGCGCATCTTAAGCATGCGAGGCACCACCACTGCGGGCGACACCGCCGCAATCGCCGAACCCATCAGAGCCGCTTCCCAATAAGTTACCCCCATCAGCGGCGGCGCAAGCAACACAACACCCAAAATTTCAACCGAAGCGGGAACAAAGCACATCATCAAGGCCGAACGGCCAATCCGCTTGAACTCCCGCATATCGAGCGTCAGCCCCGCGCGGGTCAGGATAATCACCAGCGCCAGCTGCCTCAAATCCGCCGAAATATCCAAAAATGCCGGCCGAAGCAGGTTCAGCGCATGGGGTCCGAGGATAATCCCCGTCAGTATCATTCCGAGGATGCTCGGAAGCTTAAGCTTGACAAAAATCGAGCCTAAAAGTAACCCAAGCAAAAAAATAAGTGCGAGAGACGTCAACATAACGCAAATTTCAGCGCCAAAAATAGAAAAATCACTATATTTTGGCACATGAAGGAGTTATTCCACATCAAGCATGGATTTACCATGATTGAAATCATGGTAGTTATCGTTATTCTTGGAGTCCTAGCCGGAATCGGTACTCCCAAAATTATGGGAATTGTCGAAAAATCCCGTCAGGAACTCGATGTACTCAAGCTCTACAACCTGCGAGAAGCTTTGAACAGAGCCCTAATTGAAAACGGAGGAGAAGCGCTCAACAAATACACAGCTGTAAAAAAGAATAACGATCAAGCAGCTACTATAGAGAAACTCAACTCAAAATTGGCTGCAGGAGCACCTCTATTTATTCTAGAACTTGATCATGGATTATCCATCAACGTTTCGGGAACCCATAGCAAAGCACCTACAATATGTGAAATCATAGGAACAGGCGGAACCATCTACGACGCCCTAATGGCAGCTGGTTTTGGAGATGTCGCAGAAATTGTAAAGCAACGACTCCTTAAAGGCGATAATGTAGACAAGAATTCCCCATACTACTCAGTATCCTCCTATACAAATGAAAACGGAACATTTAATAGGACTACACCCAAGCACCCGCTTTTTACCAGCAGGGCACTTACAGAAGCTCCCGAAGGGAAAATTCGCTTAACAATGAATGTCCAATGGAGTGGCGGAAACGAACACGCCCACTCTGTTGAAGTCTATCTTGTTGAGGCCGGTGGAGCATGGAACAACGCTTTTAAATCAACAGATTTCGGCATCTGTTTTTCCACCTACGGTCCTGCCGGCTGCAAAAAATAAAAACGACCCGCTGTAAACGAGTCGTCATTAAAAAAAACAACCGAATAAACCGGCATAAGCCGGTCAATTCTTAGAAGTGGATGACGCGGACCTTGATGACCTTATCGAGCTTGCCGAGTTTTTCAACGATAGAATCTTCGACCTTGCTTTCGACATCAACGAGATTGTAACCAATCTTGCCGTTGCTCTTGTTGCTGAAAGAAGCAATGTTGATGCCTTCGGCGCCGAACACCTTCGTGATTTCAGAAATCATGTTCGGAACGTCCTGGTTGATGACCACGACGCGGCTCTTAACGCCTGCATGCGGGTGATCAACGAGAGCCGGGAAGTTCACAGAATTGCGGACGCAACCGTATTCGATGTAGTCCTTCAATTCTTCAACAGCCATCACGGCGCAGTTTTCTTCGGCTTCTTCGGTAGAGGCACCGAGGTGCGGGAAGCAAGTCACCTTGTCGTTCTTGATGAGGTCTGCATCCGGGAAGTCGCAGAGGTAGCCCTGGAGAGAACCAGAAGCGAGCATTTCGTTCACCGGAGCCATTTCCACAATGCCGCCGCGAGCGAAGTTCATGATGTAGCTACCCTTGAACTGAGCGAGGTTCTTGCGGTTGAGCAAGTTTTCGGTAACGCCCTTGATGAACGGAACGTGCACGGTGAGGAAGTCAGACTTCGCAATCACAGTGTCGAGGTCGGCAATTTCGACCTTGTTGGAAAGTTCGTGCATGTTGGCAGCGTTCGGATACGGTTCGTAAGCGATCACGCGCATATTCTTCCAACGAGCATAGTTTGCAACGAGCACGCCGATCTTGCCGAGGCCAATCACGCCGAGAGTTTTACCGGCGAGTTCCATACCGGCGAACTTCTTCTTGCCGCTTTCGACGGTCTTCGCGAGGTCCGGATCGTTAGTGTCGAGGTTCTTCACCCATGCGGCAGCCTTATCCACGTTACGGACGGCCATGCCGAGCACGGTCATCACGAGTTCGGCAACGGCGTTGGCGTTTGCACCCGGAGTGTTGAACACGCAGATGCCCTTTGCGGAAGCCTTGTCGATGGTGATGTTGTTCACGCCAGCGCCGGCGCGGGCGACAGCCAGCAGGCCGTCAAAGTTGTCGGGATCAACCTGGGCGGAACGCACCAAGATGGCATCCGGATTTTCGACAGAGTCGGAAACCTGGTAGAACG
>JAFZOV010000078.1 GCA_017550445.1 Fibrobacter sp. | reverse complement strand
CCGCCAAGGTTAAGAAGAACTCTCTGCGTAAGGCTAAGGAGGTATAATCCATGGCTCATAAGAAAGGTCAAGGTTCAGTACGTAACGGCCGCGACAGTAACGCCAAGTACCTTGGTGTTAAGAAGTATGCGGGCGAAGTCGTCAAGGCTGGCAACATCATCGTTCGTCAGCGCGGTTCTCACTTCCACAAGGGCACCAACGTGGGTATGGGCAGAGACTTCACTCTGTTCTCTCTCGTCGATGGCAAGGTGAAGTTCGAACGCCTCGATGCAAAGCGTCAGAAAGTTTCTGTCTATCCGGAAGAAAACTAATCGGTTTTGAATCGTTTAGAGCCGACGGTACCACAAGTACCGTCGGTTTTTTTATTAGTATAACCTACTTCCTACTGTCTACAGTCTACTTCCTACTTTAATATTTGCTATTTTATAGCCGATGTCTAGACTTTATACATTGCGTGCAGCGCTCTTGGCGCTGGTGGTTGCGTTATTTGCTTCTTTTGTGGCTTGTTCCGATGACACTAGTTCAGAGGAGTTCTTGTTCGACCGTGAAATTTCGGATGTGTCGGTGCTTCGCGAATGTGCCTCTGATGCCGATAGCGGTCTGTTTTGCTACTTGCTCCGTTATCGTAACCCTATAGATACGAATAACCTGAGACGCATTTACCTGTGGCTTGGTAACGAGGTTGTGGATGATACCTCGAAGACTGTCGATGACGACGAGATTGAGAAGGCGACAGACAGTTTTGAATTCTCTTCCAGTAAGTCGGCCGTTTTCGATACGATTAACCTTACTCCCTACGTTCAGCAGTATGCAAAGGACAGTGACAGCGTGATGGTGGCTGTTTATTGCGACTATTCCGGTGGTCGTCCGGGAACGCTGCAACGCGCCTATGTGCATTTTGGCGACGACATTCCTCCTTCGTTGTTGGGCGTGCTTCACGATTCTTCGTGGACGACGGGAGCCCGGTTCAAGTGGTCGCGTCCTACCGACCAGACGGAGTATTACAGACCTAACGAACTTTCAGGCCCCATTAAGGGCTATAACATCGTTATCCGTTCCGATAACAAAAACGAGGACCTGCGCAAGCTGAAGGTTCGGTTGGAATCGCCGGATGGAATCGATTCTACAGGCGGAACCTATTTTAAACGTCATGCAGGAATCATCGTTAACCACGATTCGATGTGGATCAAGTCGGTGGAACATGGTGACAATACCAAGAACCGTCTGGCAATTTTGGTGGAAGACGGCAGGGGTTACAACAATGATTTCCCTGATTCCAATGCGTACCGCCTGGTAATCGAAGGGCTCAAGGCCGAAAGCGAATATTCCGTTGCCTATTCTTCGTGGGATACTACCGGCAATTTTTCGGGAACGGAAAACTTGGATTATAATGCCTGGGAAATCTTCTATACCACGGATTCCGTGGCGCCCCTGATGCCTACGAAGCTCTTTACGATCAAGGATACTCTGTTCCCCGAAATGGCTAGGCTCGACAGCAATAACCATTTGCTGATCTTTTGGGCCAAGAGCGTTGACCCGTACCAGAAGTATCACGGCATCAAGGTCGATACGGTCTTGACCATTCCGGATTCATGCATTTTCCCCTTGTGTTACGATACGGTCCAAAGCTACAAGGTGGAACGCCTTAACCCCATTACGGGCGAATGGGATTCTTGCGCCTACGCCGGCGGTTCGGGACGTTACAGCAAATTGTACAAGATTTCGGGAGATACCATGAGGGTTTCTTCTACGGGAACATTTGTGGTGGATACTATCCGCTGGGTTGCTCCTGGCGATACCTTGATTTTGCGTGTGCGTTCTATCGACAAGTCCGGCTATTACTCGGTGGCGCTGGTAGATACGATTGCGGTGTCTCCGGGGCCGTTGGCAAAAGAAGTGGAATGCCCCAGCGGATTCGTGGCGGTTAAGTCGTCTGACACGAGTTTCTTCTGCATGGAACGCCTGGAACACCAGAATGATTCGGGTGAGTTCGTGACTAACGTTCTGCATTCCGAGGCCGTGGCTGCCTGCGAGGCGATTTCGGCAGATGGCTTTAAGGTAAGCCTTTGCAACGAGCGCGACTGGGAACTGGTTTGCCTTTACGACGGAACGCTTTCTTATGGCGTGATTCAGGAAATGTCGGAAGCGTCAAACTATCTGTTCAGGGATTGCAACGTGGCGACTAACAATGCGGAGCTGGCTGCCGATGTGACTCTGCGTAATCCGCGTTGCATGAACCCCATGGGTGTGCGCGATATGCCGGGCCAGTACCAGGAATGGGTGATGGGTCGCTCCGAAGATACGGTCGCCGTTCTTAAGGGCGGGTCTTACAAGTCCATGAGCGGCATCGATATTGAATCCCAGGCTCTGTGCACTAATCGCGGTTTCCCCGTCTTTACGCGTCTTGCCTATACGACCGATACTGTTTATCTGTACCGTGAAGGAACCAAGGTGGATACGGTATTCCAGGCCGATACGTCTCGTACCCCTTATGAGGAAAAGCCTTATTTGACTAAAAAGGATTTCAGGGATACGTTGCAGTTCTTTGACGTGCAGGATTCCAGCGGCAATTCTGTGGGGGTGGACTATGCGCCCTACGCCGAGTACAAGAGAGGCGGCGACGAATGGCTTGAACAGGTAAGTAACGGCATGGTCTACGTGCCCGACCATAAAGAGGTGGTGTTCCTTACGGGAGAACGTGTTTCTTACCGTGGTGTAGCGAACTTCTACAAGTCGTCGAGTATCGGATTTAGATGCTGCGCGTATAAAGAATAATGTGAAATGTGGAATGTGAGCGGCTGCGCCGCAATGTGTAATGACTAATGTGTGGTGACAAATGAATAATTAATTATCCCACATCCCACATATCACATTTCACATCTCACATCTCACATCTCACGTCTCACATCTCACATTTCACATTTGATTTATGTCTACTTCAAATTTTCTCTCTGTGGCTGAGGCTCTTGCAAAACAGGCGGGGGCTCTTTGTCTTGAAATTCAACAGAACCTGGGCGATGTCAAGTACAAGTCTAAAAAGGACGTAGTGACCCGCGCCGATATTGCGAGTGAAAAGCTGATTGTCGAGGGATTGCGTGCTGCATTTCCGACGCACTCCATTCGCACTGAAGAGGCTGGCATTATCGAAGGCTCTGATCCGCGTTACCGCTGGATTATTGACCCGGTGGATGGTACGGTGAACTTTAGTCGGGGCATTCCGCTGTGGGGCATTTCGATTGCGCTTCACTTTGAAGGCAAGCCGCTGGTGGCGGTCGTGAATCTGCCCAAGCTGGGTGAGCTCTTTACTGCAGTCAAGGGCGAGGGCGCCTTTATGAACGGCAAGCCGATTCATGTGAGCGACGAATCGGACCCGGTGCATGCGATTGTAAGCAACGGCGACTTTAATGTGGGCGATGTGGCGAAGATTAATGCGCAGAATTCCAAGAATTTTGCCGCCGAGGCCGAAACCTTCGAACGGGTCAAGTGCCTGGGTTCCGCGGTTATCGAAGGCTGCTTTACGGCGTGCGGTCGCATTGACTGCTTTGTGATGACCATGAGCTACCCGTGGGATATCGCGGCAATTGCCCTGCTTGTCGAAGAAGCGGGGGGGGAGTCCACCCATATTGATGGCTCATCGATGCAATTCGTTGATGGAGAACAAGTTGTGTTTTCTAACGGCGTTTTGCATGAGACAATTGTGAATTGCCTTAAATAATAAGGGCTTTTTTCTTGTTGTTGTAAAATTATATTTACTTTTGCTAGTGAATTTTGAAAACCTACAAAAATGTAGGTTTTTCTTGTTTGCACCCCTTAAATTTTACGAAAAAACGCATTTGAATAAACTTTTAAAAAAGTAACTTACAAAAATGTAAGAAATTGAAGATTTTTGCCCGTTTTTCACTTTTTGCAATCGGGCTTTGCTATCTTTACAGCCGTTGAAAAACTTAACAATCAAACTCTCAACGGAGAATTAAAAATGGCAATTAAGAATGCTTACCTTCAGAAAGTCTATGACAAGGTCGTCGCACGCGATCCGGACCAGGCCCTCTTCCACCAGGCTGTCCGTGAATTCCTCGAATCCCTCGACCCCGTCCTCGAACAGGACAAGTCTTGGGAAACCAACGGCGTGATCGACCGCCTCGTCGAACCGGAACGCGTGATCACTTTCCGCGTACCTTGGCTCGATGACAAGGGTAACGTTCAGGTCAACCGTGGCTACCGCGTGCAGTTCAACTCCGCTATCGGTCCTTACAAGGGCGGTATCCGTCTCCGTAACGAAGTTACTCTTTCCATGCTGAAGTTCCTCGGCTTCGAACAGATCTTCAAGAACAGCCTCACCACGCTCCCCATGGGCGGCGGCAAGGGCGGTTCCGACT
>JAFZOV010000077.1 GCA_017550445.1 Fibrobacter sp. | reverse complement strand
GAAATGGTGACTCCGGGTGACACCGTGACCATTCACGTGAACCTGATCGCCCCGGTGGCAATGGAAAAGCAGCTCCGCTTCGCAATCCGCGAAGGTGGCCGTACCGTTGGCGCTGGCTCCGTAACCGAAATCATCAAGTAATCGGATAATAAAATGCCCAGAGAACTCATCACGCTCGAATGCACCGAATGCAATCAGCGCAACTATGACTGCGACAAGAACAAGCGTCTTCACCCCTCCCGCGTGGAGTACAAGAAGTACTGCCCGTTCTGCCGCAAGCATACTGTTCACAAGGAAACCAAGTAAGGAAGTCCGAATAGGTCGGTAGCTCAATTGGTAGAGTCACGGTCTCCAAAACCGTTGGTTGGGGGTTCGAGTCCCTCCCGACCTGCTCACTTCCTGGAGTCATTATGCGCAAGATCCAGCAATATGTCAAGGAATCCATCGAGGAACTGAAGAAAGTTACTTGGCCTACTTGGGAAGAACTTAAGGGTTCGACTTTGGTAGTGATGCTCTTTAGCGTCATTATGGGTCTGTACATTGCCGGACTCGACGTTGGTTTCTCTTGGATCATTGACAAAATTATGGGAAGAGGTTAATTAGTATGCTTTGGTATGCCATTCACACCTTTTCCGGTCAAGAAAACAACATTAAGAAACGTATCGAGCAGATGATTGAACGCGAAGGCGTTCGAGAAAAGTTCGGCCGTATCATTGTTCCGACCCGCGAAGTGGTTTCCACCGTTCGCGGTCGTCGTCATGTATCGGTGCAGAACGCAATGCCCACTTACGTTTTCATCGAAATGGTGCTGGACGAGCTCACCCAGCATTTGGTGATGAACATTAATGGCGTCACCCATTTCCTCGGAATGACACCCACTAAGAGGGTGGCTATTCCTTTACAACAGAGCGAGGTCGATCGTCTTCTTGGAGTTGATCCTAGTGGCTCCGCAGAAGGTGAGATCCAAAATCCGTACACAATTGGCGAAAATGTCCGCATCAAGGAAGGTCCGTTCAAGGACTTTGTGGGCGTCGTAGACGAAATCATGGAAGACAAGACCAAGATCAAGGTCATGGTGACTGTCTTCGGTCGTTCTACGCCTGTCGAACTCTCCTACAACCAGGTAGAATCCGACATCGCTTAAGACTACGGTTTTGAAACGGAGATAACACAGTGGCAAAGAAAATCACAGGTTATATTAAGCTCCAGATTCCTGCAGGCGCCGCAAACCCGGCTCCTCCGGTGGGTCCCGCCCTTGGTCAGAAGGGTGTGAACATCATGGAATTCTGCAAGCAGTTCAACGCAAAGACTCAGAACGACAAGGGCATGATTATCCCGGTCGTTATTACGGTCTATGCCGATAAGAGCTTTACCTTCATCACGAAGGTATCGCCGGTTCCGGCCCTCATCAAGAAGGCTGCCGGCATTGAAAGCGGCTCTGGCGAACCCAACCGTAAGAAAGTTGGTAAGCTCACCAAGGCCCAGGTCCAGGATATCGCCCAAAAGAAGATGCCGGATCTAAACACAATCGACCTCGAAGCCGCTATGCGCATGGTCGCGGGTACTGCTCGCTCCATGGGCGTTGAAGTGGTTGACTGAGGCAGGTAATTCACCGTTACGTATCTGACAGGAAACACCATGTTCAGAGGAAAAAAATACAAGAAGATTGCTGAAAGCATCGATCGTAACAAGGCTTATGATCTTGCTGAAGCAGTCCAAATCCTTAAAAAGTCCGAATTGAAGTTCGACCAGACGGTCGAAATCCACTTCAATCTCGGTGTGGACCCAAAACATTCCGACCAAGTGGTTCGTGGCACTGTTGTGCTGCCGCATGGTACCGGTCGTCAGGTCCGCGTCTTGGTTTTCTGCAAGGACAATAACCTTGAAGTTGCAAAGAACGCAGGCGCAGACTACGCTGGTGGTGCTGACTTGGTTCAGAAGATTCAGGAAGGCTGGCTGGACTTTGATTCCGTCGTTGCTACTCCCGACATGATGCCGGTGATTAGTAAGGTCGCTAAGGTCCTCGGTCCTCGCGGTTTGATGCCTTCTCCGAAGGCCGGCACTGTGACGGTTAACGTCGCTCAGACGGTTAAGGAACTCAAGGCTGGTAAGATTCAGTACCGCGTTGACAAGGGCGCCAACGTCCATGCCCCCGTAGGCAAGCTCTCCTTCGGCGTCGAACAGCTGGTTGAAAACACCAAGGCTGTGATCGACTCCGTCGTCAAGAACAAGCCTCAATCTTCTAAGGGCACCTACATTAAGAGCCTTACGTTGTCTGCAACGATGGCTCCGGGCATCAAACTTGATATGGCACTGACGCGATAGGAGACACCATGAAAGCTGTAGTTAAAAAACAACAGACTGTGGACGCGCTCGTCGAGTCCTTCAATGGCGCTACCGCCGTCTATCTGCTCAATTATCAAGGCATGACCGTAGAAAAGGACAATGCCCTTCGCAAGGCACTCGCATCTAAGGGTGTGAAGTACCACGCTGTGAAGAACACTCTTCTCAAGCGCGTGCTCGCTGCTCTTAAGGTCGAAGGTCTCGACGATTTGCTGACCGGCGCAACTTCTGTGATGGTCGGCTTCGAAGAAGATCCGCTTCTGCCTGCTCGCGAAATTGAAGCATTCCACAAAGCAAACCCCGATTTCTTGGTTGCCAAGAGCGTGTACCTTGATGGCAAGGCGATGCCTGGCTCCGAAGTCGTGAACCTCTCCAAGATCCCGGATCGTAAGGGCATGATCGCTCAGATCGTCTCCATCGCTCTCGGACCTGGCTCCACGATCGCCGGTCAAATCAAGACACTCCAGGAAAAGCTGGAAAAAGAATCGGGCTCCGAAGCTGCCCCTGAAGCCGCTGCGGAAGCTTAACAACAAACCACAAACCAAAAAATTTAAACGGAATAATCGGAGAAACACATCATGGCAACTGATATCAAGGCACTGGGCGATCAAATCGTTGGTCTTACCCTTCTCGAAGCCAAGGCTTTGGCTGACTACCTTAAAGAAACCCACGGCATCGAAGCTGCTGCCGGTGGCGCCGTCGTAATGGCCGCCGCTGCTGCCGCTCCTGCTGAAGAAAAGACTGAATTCGACGTGATCCTCGTCGAATGCGGCGCTAAGAAGATGGACGTCCTCAAGGCCGTTCGCGCTATCACCGGTCTGGGCCTCAAGGAAGCTAAGGACCTGGTCGAAAAGGCCAACAGCGTGGTTAAGGAAGCAATGCCGAAGGCCGACGCTGAAAAGCTCAAGAAGGACCTGGAAGATCTCGGAGCAAAGGTCGCTCTGAAGTAATGCTTTCACTTCATTGACTTATTTATACGCCAACTGCCTGCACTATATGTGCGGGCTTTTGGTG
Source organism: Fibrobacter sp. (assembly GCA_017550445.1). The sequence continues at coordinate 20,044 of JAFZOV010000077.1, read as the reverse complement.
TATAATGTTTGTCACTATTTTTTGCTATTTTTAGATAAAAAAGCTCTTCACCGGATGAGGTATTTCAAATGACCACGGAGCGAAAAAGCTATTCCTCCAACAAGTTCCAGCTGGAACTCCCGTACCTGATCGAAGTCCAGAAGGCTTCGTACGAGCAATTCCTCCAGAAGGAAATCTCGCCTGAAAAACGTCTCAAGGTAGGGCTGGAACGCGTGTTCCAGGATATTTTCCCGATCACTGACGTCAAGGGTCTTTACTCCCTTAATTATGAAGGTTATTATTTCGGTATCCCGAAGTACAGCATCCCCGAATGCCGTGAGCGTGGTCTCACGTATTCCATGGAGCTTTACGCAACTCTTTCTCTTCAGATTTTCGAAGAAGATGGCGAAGATCGCAAGCTGAAGGAAGAGGTCAAGAACGACGTTCTTATTTGCGAACTCCCGATCATGACTGAAAACGGTACGTTCATCGTCAATGGCGCTGAACGCGTTGTCGTTTCCCAGTTGCACCGTTCCTACGGTATTAGCTTTGACGAAGAACTCCAGCCCAGCGGCCGCTCCGATTACAAGAGCCGTATTATTCCGCACCGTGGTGCCTGGGTGGAATTCAATACCGAAGGCGACACCCTTTATCTTATCATTGACCGCAAGAAGAAGCTCGCTGCTACGACCATGCTCCGTTGCATCGGTTTCGAAACCACGCAGGAAATTCTCAAGCTCTTCTACAAGAAGACCGAAGAAGTTTCTATCGACGAGCTCAAGGGTCAGTTTGACGAAAATGGCGTTTGCGTCCTCATCGACCGCATCATTTTCGAAGACGTGATTGACAAGGATTCCGGCGAAGTTATCGTTCACGCCAACGACGTGATTGACGAAAAGAAGCTCGAATGCCTCATCGAAAACAAGGTGGAAACGGTTGTGCTCCTCTCCAAGGACGAAGACAACCTCCTCATCCACTACACCCTCGCTGCCGACAAGTCCAAGTCCCGCGAAGACGCCCTCAAGGCTATCTACTCCGTGACCCACCAGCAGCAGGACGAAGCTCCGGATATGCGCACTGCCGAACTTTACTTCGACAGCCAGTTCATTTCCGATCCGCACAAGTACGATCTCGGCGAAGTTGGCCGTTATCGCTTGAACGCTAAGATTTACAGCAAGCCCGAAATCTTGAAGGTCCTCGAAGAACAGGGCGACGAATTCAAGATTCCGTCCCTCACCACGATGACCATGAGCAAGGCCGACTTCCTTGCTATCATCGAATACATGGTTGGCCTCTACAGCGATACCGAAGGTTACACCCTCGACGATATCGACCACTTGGGCAACCGTCGTACCCGTTCCGTGGGCGAACTCCTTGCTAACCAGATTTCCGTGGGCCTCTCTCGTATGTCTCGCGTCATCCGCGAGAACCTGAACCTCCACGGCGAAGACGAACAGACCACTCCGCGCGACCTCGTGAATACCCGTATGGTCAGCTCCACGGTGCAGTCCTTCTTCGGTTCTTCTCAGCTTTCCCAGTTCATGGACCAGATGAACCCGCTTTCTGAATTGACTCACAAGCGTCGTCTCTCCGCTCTTGGTCCTGGTGGTCTTTCCCGCGAACGCGCAGGCTTCGAAGTCCGTGACGTGCACTACACGCACTACGGCCGTCTCTGCCCGATCGAAACTCCGGAAGGCCCGAACATCGGTCTTATCAACTCCCTCGCATCTTTCGCCGTGGTGAACCACTTCGGCTTCATTGAAACCCCGTACCGTATTGTGGGTCTCATTGATTTCAAGGATGCCAAGGGCAACATTGTGAAGATTCCGGAAGCCAAGTGGCACTTCGGTATCTTCAAGGCTTTCGTGCATGACCCGCACCTCTTCCTGGAACTCGAACTTTCCAAGAAGCAGATTGATTCCGTGCGCATGAACCTCGACATCAAGCAGCGCGACCTCTTCGAAGGTTTCGTGAACAAGGTGTTTGCGTTCAAGGATGCCGAAGGCAACGTGACTTACTACCGTAACGGTTTCACCGTTGATGACTTTGGCGGCAAGGCCGACTACGAACAGGTTGGTACTGTGGTCGAACAGATCGTTTCCGACTACATCACCTTCCTCACCGCCGACGAAGAAGACGCATTCAAGGTGGCTCCGGCTTCTACCGAACTCACCGAAGACAACCGCTTCAAGGGCGACATGGACGGCTACGTGATCGTTCGCGACAAGAGCGAATATCCGCACCTCATGCGTCAGGACAGCTTCGAACTCGACGACACCGAAACCGAACGTATCGACCTCATGGACGTGGCCCCGATGCAGATTGTGTCTGTGGCTGCTGGTCTTATTCCGTTCCTTGAACACGATGACGCTAACCGTGCATTGATGGGTTCTAACATGCAGCGCCAGGCTGTGCCTCTGCTCCGCGCCGAAGCTCCGGTCGTGGGTACGGGTCTCGAACGCCGCGCCGCTCTCGACTCGGGTACGGTCGTCCGTGCAAAGCACGACGGTAAGGTGACCTTCGTTGACGCTCGCAACATCACCGTGCAGCGTGGCGACATGGTCGACGGCAACTTTGTGCCGCTCACCGGTCTCGGCGAAGACTACGAATTCCTCGGCAAGGATCCTATCGACAATTACGTTCTGCGCAAGTTCGAACGTTCCAACCAGGATTCCTGCATCAACCAGAAGCCGATCGTAGACGTGGGCGACTTCGTTAAGGCTGGCGACGTGCTGGCTGACGGCGTTTCCACCGATCACGGCGAACTGGCTCTCGGTAAGAACATCCTCATCGGCTTCCTCCCCTGGAACGGTTACAACTACGAAGACGCCGTTATCATTTTGGAAGAACTCGCCATCAAGGATACCTTTACCTCTATCCATATCGAAGAATATGAACTCGAAGTCCGCGACACTAAGCGCGGTCCGGAAGAACTCACCCGTGAAATTCCGAACGTTGGCGAAGACGCTCTTCGCAACCTCGACGAAAACGGCGTGATCCGCGTGGGTGCCGAAGTTTCCGCTGACGATATCCTCGTCGGTAAGGTGACTCCGAAGGGCGAAACCGAACTTTCTCCGGAAGAACGTTTGCTCCGCGCTATCTTCGGCGAAAAGGCCGGCGACGTGCGCGATTCTTCTCTGAAGGCTCCTCCGGGAATGAAGGGCGTCGTGCTCGAAACCCGTATCTTCAGCAAGAAGGACAAGGCCGACAAGAACAGCAAGGAAAAGGACCAGGAAACCATCAACGAAATCCGCGCCAACTTCCAGGCTCAGATTGACAAGATCAAGGCTTCTTGCTCCGAACACTTGTTCGAACTCCTCGGCGGTAAGGCTGCCGGCAAGGTCATGGACAACGAAACCCATGAACTCTTGATTCGCGAAGGCCAGACTTACACCGAACAGAACCTGTCCGTGATCGACGTGACCAAGGTTTCTCCGGCCTCCACCTTCGTGGTGGGCGACGACGAACTCCAGGAAAAGGTGCTCTCGCTCGTGCTCGTGGCTCGCGACAACCTCGATACCTTGACCCGTACCATGGAAAAGGAAATCGACAAGGTCACTAAGGGTGACGAACTCAAGCCGGGCGTTCTCAAGAGCGTCAAGGTCTACATTGCCAAGAAGCGTTGCCTCTCTATCGGTGACAAGATGGCAGGTCGTCACGGTAACAAGGGTGTGGTCTCCAAGATCGTGCCTGTCGAAGACATGCCGTTCACCGAAGACGGTCGTCCGCTGCAGATCCTTCTGAACCCGCTGGGCGTGCCTTCTCGTATGAACATCGGTCAGGTGCTTGAAGTTCACCTTGGCTGGGCTGCAAAGACCCTCGGCTTCAAGGTTTCTACTCCGGTGTTCGACGGTGCCAAGTTCGAAGACATCTGCAAGGAACTTGAAAAGGCTTACCAGAAGAACCCGATCGTGAACTACGAAATGGATCCGGACAACAACAAGATTATCGGTAAGGCAAAGCTCTATGACGGCCGTACCGGTGAAGCCTTCTTGAACCCGGTGACGATCGGTTACATGTACTACCTGAAGCTCGGTCACTTGGTGGACGACAAGATCCACGCCCGTTCTATCGGTAGCTACGCTCTCGTGACCCAGCAGCCTCTTGGCGGTAAGAGCCAGTTCGGTGGCCAGCGCTTCGGTGAAATGGAAGTGTGGGCTATGGAAGCTTACGGTGCCGCTTACACGCTGCAGGAACTCCTCACCGTCAAGTCTGACGACGTGCAGGGCCGTTCCAAGGTGTACGATGCTATCGTCCACGGTCAGAACACTCCGAAGCCGGGTGTTCCTGAATCCTTCAACGTTATGATCCGCGAAGTTCGTTCTTTGGGTCTCAATATTCAGACCAATGGAGATAAGTAATATGGTCGAAGAAATTGAACGCGACAATTCTGGCGATATTTCGATTCACCTCGCCGCTCCGGAAATGATCCGTAGCTGGTCCCATGGTGAAGTGACCAAGCCCGAAACTATCAACTACCGTTCCTTCAAGCCTGAAAAGGATGGTCTTTTCTGCGAAAAGATTTTTGGACCGGTGAAGAACTGGGAATGTAACTGCGGTAAGTTCAAGCGCATCCGTTACAAGGGTGTGGTGTGTGACCGTTGCGGCGTGGAAGTGACTCACTCCAACGTGCGCCGTAAGTACATGGGCCACATCGAACTTGCTATTCCTCTGACCCACACCTGGTTCGTCCGTAACCAGCCGTGCGTCATTGGCGCTCTCCTTAACTTGTCCACCAAGGATCTCGACAACATCATCTACTATGAAAAGTATGTCGTGATTGATCCGGGTGACGCTGACCTCGAACCGAATGCCTTGATCGATGAAGCCCAGTATCAGGACCTCACCAACGAAGGCCGTACCTTCGACGCCAAGATGGGTGCCTCCGCTATCAAGCAGCTGCTTGACCGCGTCGACCTCACCGCCCTTTCTGCTGAACTGCGTACTCAGGCTATGTCCAAGTCCAAGACCAAGCAGGAAGATGCTTTGAAGCGCCTCAAGGTCGTGGATTCCTTCCTCAAGTCTCAGCGCGACAGTTTCCGTAGCTACTACGAAGATCCTGAAAAGGCCCAGAAGGCCGACAGCCAGCAGCCCTGGCTCCGTGGCCTCGCCGAAGCCGTTGCCGAATTCAAGGCTAACTACGAAGCCAAGCACGACAACTTTGTTGTTGCCGACGCTTACGAAGAATTCCGCAAGATGTACCCGAGCGAAGCTCGCCTTCTTGCAAACCAGCCGTCTTGGATGATTCTTGACGTGCTTCCGGTGATTCCGCCTGATCTTCGTCCGCTCGTTCCGCTCGAAGGCGGCCGTTTCGCAACGTCTGACTTGAACGAACTTTATCGCCGTGTCATCAACCGCAACAACCGTTTGAAGAAGTTGATTGACCTCCGTGCACCGAACGTGATTCTCTGCAACGAAAAGCGTATGTTGCAGGAAGCCGTTGACCAGCTGTTCGACAGCGGTCGTCGCACTGCCCGTACGGGTTCTGCACGTCCGATGAAGAGCCTCGCTGAACTCCTGAAGGGTAAGCAGGGCCGCTTCCGTATGAACGTGCTCGGTAAGCGCGTGGACTACTCCGGTCGTTCCGTGATCGTGGTGGGCCCGGAACTTCGCATGCACCAGTGCGGTCTTCCGAAGCGCATGGCTCTCGAACTTTACAAGCCGTTCATCATCCACCGTCTGGAAGAAGAAGGTATCGTCTATACCCTCAAGTCCGCTAAGAAGTATGTGGACGCCGAACGTCCGGAAGTGTGGGATATCCTCGAAGAGATTATCGAAGACCACCCGGTGATGTTGAACCGCGCCCCGACGCTTCACCGTCTGGGTATCCAGGCGTTCTACCCGCGCCTGATCGAAGGTAACGCAATCCGCCTCCACCCGCTCGTCTGTACTGCATTCAACGCAGACTTCGACGGTGACCAGATGGCTTGCCACCTTCCGCTGTCTTTCGAAACGCAGCTCGAATGCCGCGTTCTCATGCTCTCTTCGAACAACATTCTTCACCCGGCTTCCGGTCAGCCGATCGCTGTGCCGGGCCAGGACATCGTGCTCGGTCTGTACTACCTGACCAAGCCGCGTCCGGCTCGTAAGGGTGAAGGCATGCACTTCTTCGACTCTGCCGAAGCCGTGCGCGCTTACGAAAACGGTGTTGTCGATCTGAACGCAATCGTTTACTTGAAGCTTAAGGCCGGCAAGAAGATCTATATGGGCGCCCTCGAAAAGGATGCCGTCTGCTTGCGCGAATCTGCCGACGATAACGGCAACATCGAACAGGCTGTAAAGGCTGGCGAAAAGATCAAGTTCCTTACCCTTAAGGAAGACAATGTTATCAAGACGACCGTCGGTCGTATCATCTTCAACGAATTCGTTCCGAAGGAACTTGGCTACGCCAACGAAACCTTCGGCAAGAAGGTGATCGCCAAGTCCATTGACGACCTGTACCGCCGCACCGGTAACCGCGTGACCGTGGATTACCTGGATGACCTGAAGGCTAACGGTTACAAGTGGGCAACTCGCGCCGGTTCTTCTGTGGCTATCGCCGAAATGGTGATTCCGAAGGAAAAGCAGGAAATGCTCGACAAGGCTGCCGAACAGGTTTCCCGCATCCGTGGCCTTTATGAAGACGGTGTGATTACTGACGGTGAACGTTATAACCAGACCATCGACGTCTGGTCCAAGACGACCTCCGAAGTCGCTGCCAAGCAGTGGGATTTGCTCTCCAGCGACCGCGACGGCTTTAACCCGGTTTACATGATGGCCGACTCCGGCGCTCGTGGTAGCCGCGAACAGATTAAGCAGCTGTCCGGTATGCGTGGTTTGATGCAGAAGCCGATCAAGCAGCTCGGTGGTCAGGAAGTTATTGAAAACCCGATTAAGTCCTGCTTCCGTGAAGGTCTGAACGTGATGGAATACTTCATCTCGTCTCACGGTGCTCGTAAGGGTTTGGCTGATACCGCTCTTAAGACGGCTGACGCTGGTTACTTGACTCGTCGTCTCGTTGACGTGGGCCAGGACCTCGTGATTACCGAAGAAGACTGCGGTACTACCGATGGTATCGAAGTGTCCGCATTCAAGGACGGCGACGATACTGTGATCGCTCTCGAAGAACGTCTCCTTGGTCGTGCTCCGGTGGATGACATCAAGCACCCGGTTACTGGCGAAGTGATCGTCAAGGCCGGTGAACTCGTGACCGAACGTGATCTTCCGAAGATCTCCGCTACCGGTCTCGAACACATCAAGATGCGTTCCGTGCTTACCTGTAATTCCCGCAATGGTGTCTGCTCCAAGTGCTATGGCCGTATGCTGGCTTCCGGTCGTCCGGTTGACCTCGGCGAAGCCGTGGGTGTGCTTGCAGCTCAGTCCATCGGTGAACCGGGTACGCAGCTTACCCTCCGTACCTTCCACATCGGTGGTGCTTCTTCTCGTCTTACTGTTGAAAGTGACAAGAAGGCAACCGTGGATGGCCGCGTCGAACTCGAACAGGTGGAAACCGTCGAACACGATGGCCAGAAGGTCGTTACCAGCCGCATGGCTGAACTCGTTATCTTTGACAAGACCGGCATCAACAAGGGTCGTTACCAGATTCCGTACGGCTCTATCCTCCATGTCGAAAACGGCGCCTCCGTTACCGCTGGCGAAGTGATGTTCGAATGGGATCCGTATAACAGCCCGATTATCAGTAACGTTTCTGGTAAGGTTGTCCTTACGGACATGGTTGAAAACCGCACCTACCGTTCCGAAACTGACGAAGTGACGGGCGTGGAAACCTGGACCGTGATTAGCGACAAGCAGCACGGCAAGAAGGACCTCCACCCGGCAGTTACCATCGTTGATTCTTCTAACACGAAGATCGGTAACTACATGCTTCCGGACGGCGCTATCCTTACCGTTAAGGCTGGCGACATGGTGACCGTCGGTCAGACAGTTGCAAAACTTCCGCGCGCTGCCGGTAAGACCCGCGATATTACGGGTGGTCTTCCGCGCGTGGCCGAACTCTTCGAAGCTCGCGTTCCGAAGAACAAGGCATTTATCGCTCCGATCGACGGCCTGGTCGAAAAGATCGAAGAAGTTCGCAACAACCAGGTAGTTTATATTAAGATGGATGACCAGGAAGAGAAAGTGCTGGTTCCCCGCGGCGTCCATCTGGCGGTCAACGAAGGTGACCGTGTCCACATTGGTCAGAAGATCAGTGAAGGCAGCGTGGATCCCCACGATATCCTCGACGTCCTTGGTCCTGAAGAGGTCCAGCGTCACTTGGTGAACGAAATCCAGGCGGTGTACCGCCTGCAGGGTGTGGCTATCGCAGATAAGCACATCGAATGTATCGTTCGTCAGATGATGCGTAAGGTGAAGGTCAAGGATTCCGGAGACTCCGAACTGCTTCCGGGCGAAGAAATTTCCAAGGCCCGTCTCCGCGCAGAGAACGACCGCTTGGTCGCACTCGGCAAGACTCCGGCGACCTTCACGCCGATGCTCCTTGGTATCACGAAGGCATCCTTGGCGACAGACAGCTTCATTTCTGCCTGCTCGTTCCAGGAGACCACCAAGATCCTTACCCGCGCTTCCATCGAAGGTAGCGTTGACCCGCTCCTGGGTCTTAAGGAAAACGTGATTATGGGTCGTCTTATTCCGTGCGGTACTGGCGCACGCCACCTGAGGAACGTCCAGGTGGTGGATGCCGATGCCGAACTGGATGCCGCGGCTCGGCCTATGGGTATCCAGGGCGATTATACCGTGTCTGACGATAACGATATCCAAATGTTGGATAACGAAATCGGCATCAATGACGATGATGATTCGGATAATTAACCCGAGATACTTGAAAAAAATTGGAAAAGAAACTATATTTGCACTCCAAAATCTAGGAGATTAACAGTGCCAACTATTCAACAGCTCGTCCGCAACGGACGTGAACAGATCAGCAACAAGACCGCTTCCGTGGCCTTGAAGTCCTGCCCCCAGAAGCGCGGTGTTTGCACCCGCGTGTACACCAGCACCCCGAAGAAGCCGAACTCTGCTCTTCGTAAGATCGCCCGTGTGCGTCTTTCCAACAAGATGGAAGTGACCGCATACATTCCTGGTGAAGGCCACAACCTCCAGGAACACTCCATCGTGCTCATCCGCGGTGGTCGTGTGAAGGACGTCCCCGGTGTTCGTTACCACATCATCCGTGGTACTTTGGATACCCAGGCTGTGAACGGTCGCCAGAACGGCCGCTCCAAGTACGGTGTTAAGAAGAAAGGTGCCGCTCCGGCCAAGAAGTAAGGAAGGTAGAATATGTCTAGAAGAAGAAAGGCTCTCCATCGCTCCATCCTCCCGGATCCGCGTTACAAGTCCACGCTCGTTACCGAACTCGTCGGTGTCGTGCTGAAGCAGGGCAAGAAGACTATCGCTGAACAGATCGTCTATACCGCTCTCGAAACTCTCGGCCAGAAGCTCGAAGGCCCGGAAACTCCGCTTGAAAAGTTCGAAATCTGCCTCGAAAACATCAAGCCGCGTCTCGAAGTGAAGTCCCGCCGTATCGGTGGTGCCAACTACCAGGTTCCTATGGAAGTTGCACCGGATCGCGCCAAGGCTCTCGCTCTCCGTTGGTTGCTCGACGCTGCCCGTAACCGCAACGAAGCCAACATGGCTGACCGCCTTGCTGCAGAACTCGTTGCTGCCAAGAACGGTGAAGGCAACGCTGTCCGCAAGAAGAACGACACGCACAAGATGGCCGAAGCCAACAAGGCATTCGCCCACTTCCGTTTCTAATTCTTGCATTAGCACAGAATTATCCTAGAGGAAGGCTCCGCTTAAAAGCGGAGCTTTTCTGTATCCCGCCGCACGTGTCTTCGTGGGCGGGCTTTTTTATTGTAGACATAAATTCTAACACGGAATTGGCGAATTTGCTCAAATTTAGGCGTTTAAAACCATACAACGCAAATAGTCGGACTTTTATTGCTTTTGTATACAGCGGGATTTATCTTTGCGGTAAAGGGAAAACAACACTAATGGGAGTGAAAATGAATAAGAACCTTAAATCCTATGCAGGCATTTTGGCGTCTGCAGCATGCTTGGGTGCATTTGCTGCCACCACATCGATGGCCGCAGAAACCTACGCAGGAACCTTCTTTGACGAAAACGGTGCCTACTATGGCCCGGATTGCGAAAAGGATGGAAGCCAGCTGAACGGTGCTTACTACACTGGTAATTACACCAGCCCGTTCAAGACCTATTTGGGCAAGACTGACGAAGAAATCCAGGCAAAAATGGACAAAATGTGGAATCACTACTTCAAGGGTGATCAAAATTCCCAGGTCTTTTTCGATAAAGGTTCCGAAGGTTACATCAAGGATATCAATAACAACGACGTACGTTCTGAAGGTATGTCTTATGGCATGATGATTGCCGTGCAGACGAACCACAAGGAAGAATTCGACAAGCTCTGGAATTGGGCCAAGAACCACATGTGGCACAAGGGTGGCGACTGGGACGGTTACTTTGCTTGGAAGCGCAACGATAGCGGTTACGATGGTGATGATAACTGCGCACCGGATGGTGAAATGTATTTCATGATGTCCCTCTTGTTCGCAGCTAACCGCTGGAACGATGACCAATACAGAAAGGATGCTCTGTACATCATGGACAAGATGTGGAACAACCCGAGCCACAAGCTCTTCAACCAGGGCAATTACATTATCGTGTTCCAGCCCCTTGGCAATGGTAACGATTTCTCTGACCCGTCTTATGACTTGCCGGCATACTTGGAATTGTTCTCCCGCTGGGCAGAAAAGGACACGGACAAGTGGACTAGAGCAGTATCTGCTGCACGCGATCACCTTTACAAGTCTTCCAATACGAGCTCCGGTTTGTTCGCCGACTACAGTGCTTTCAATGGCCAGCCGCAGTCTTATTCGTACAACTCGAATTCGACCAAGTATATGTACGACGCCATGCGTTGCGCTATGAACTTCGGTATGGACTATTACCTGTTCGGTGCTGACTCCACCAGAGAAATTGAAATGGCTACAAGAATCATCAATTTCTTTGAAAAGGATGGTTACAAGCACGCCCGCTTTAACTGGGACGGCTCGGGTGCTGACGAAAGCTACACGCAGGGCGAAGCCGGCGCAAACGCTGTCGCAGCCATTGCCTTGAGAAGTACTTCGGGTTCTGAAGAAAAGATCAAGAAGAACCTCCAGCTGGCTTGGGACACGGAACTCATGACCGGTCAGTATCGTTACTACGATGGCCTGGTGCACTACCTCGCTATGCTTCATCTGAGCGGTAACTTCAAGATTTGGAAGCCGAAGCCGACTGTCGAATCCGAAGAAAAGACCATTACCGATACCGAAATCAATGGCGTTACCTATAGTGACGGCGACAAGGTTGACTACTTTGAAGGTTGCAAACTCTACAAGGCTACAATCGCCAAGAAGTCTGCTCCGGATCCGGATTCTACGATTGCAATTCGCACAACGGTTGCCTTGAATAATAATGTTCGCGTGTGGTCCACCAACAATGCTATTGTTATTGAAAATGCTCCGGCAGGCACCAAGTATACCGTTACTGACCTCAACGGTCGCGTGCTCTCGGCATCGAAGATTGCGACTTCGACCCAGGAAGTCCGCCTCGCCAAAACGGGCCCGATGCTTGTCATTGTCGGCAACAAGGCATACAAGATCGTGAAATAGTAAAGCTTCTATTTAAGGCTTGTATATAAAAAGTCCCGGAAGGAAAATCTTCCGGGACTTTTGCTTTTGTGGATTGGTTATTTCTGTATGTGGAGCCTGTATACGCCTTGCATGTGGGTGTTGGGTGCGTCAATGGCGTGGACGCCCGGGGTGAAGTGCTGTACGGCGCTCTGCCACAAAATGCGGCCCTGGTAGTCGAACTGCACGACGCTTGCCTTTAGCGCTTTGTCGGTTTGCATGTAGAGCTTGCCGTCTTGCAGGCGAAAGGAGCTGCCGGCGGCCCTCCCGGTAGGCTTGATACCAGTGTTGTTGTCCGAAGAGCTTGAGTTTATGTCTTGGCTGCTGGATGAGGTGGGCTCACTTGCCTTCATCTTGGCGATGCCCGCCTTCCATGCGTCAACGGCGGCCTGCGAAGTGTTGAGCGCCCAGTCGCCCTCGTTCGCTTCCTTGCTCTGGCTGAACCACATCACTGCAAATACGCGGGAGAAGTCCGTGGCGAAGTGATCGAACATATCGGTAATCCACTCGGCCTTGTTTCCGCCGAGTTCGGAGCTGGAAATTTCGGCGATGAAGAGCGGCTTGTCGATATTCGCGAGCGCGTTGTACGCCTTCTTGAATACCTGTGAGAATGTTTGCCAGCTGGACCAGCTCTGGCATTGGCCCCAGTTGTATCCGTCGATAGAGATGTAGTCCACGTATTCGTCGCCGGGGTAGTTGCCGGTAAGCGTGGAACCCTTTCCTGCGTTCGAGGCGTTGGTGGTCCACACCCATTTTACGTTCTCGACATTTTCTTCGCGGAAGATTTTCACGATGTGGCGGAATGCCTCGGCCACATTTGCGTCGGTATTGCCGGCGCCTTCTTTACCCACGCCCCAGTCGTACCAGTCTCCGTTTGCTTCGTGGAGAGGCCTGAGCCAGATTTCTTCACCGTAATTCTTGACGCCCTTGGCGTAGTCGCGGATGTAGGTGTCGGCCTTGCCGTTCACCAGTTCCTGCGCGTTGTAGCCGTTCGCCATCCAGGTGACCACCAGCGTGGAGCCGTTGTTCTTGGCGACGTTTGCATACTGCTCAGTTGCATTCCAGTCGTTGATATCGAAGAGTGCGAAGTAGCTGATGAGGTCGAGGTGCGTACCCTGTAAGTCTTGGAATGCCTGCACGTTCTGCTGTGTGGGCTGCGGATACTGACCCGGGCCACCGACCCATGCGCCGACCTGGAATGCCATGGCCGCGACAGGTGCGACACACATAGAGAGGAATAGTTTCTTGTTCATATAAACCCCGATAGGCGTTAAACGCCGGTGATGTTGTTTTACGTTTTAAAGATATGTTCGGGATTTTGTGAAAGACTATTTAATTGTTTATATTTATGTTAAAGTGTATCTAGTGTTATAACGGAGGCTCCATGACTGTCGATGAATTTTGCAAGTGGATAGAATCGTCCGGATTCAAGGACGGCGCAAGGCTTCCATCTGTGCGCAAGGTGGCTGCGTCATTGCATGCCTCGACCTTTACGGTTTTCCAGGCGTACAAGCGCTTGGTAGAACAAGGGAAAATCTACGGAGAGCACGGTAATGGTTACTTTTGGGGCCAAAAGCCCGAAATCGTGGTAGACGCAAGCGAGCACGAGACTGAACGCCTGGAACGCTTGCTTTTAGAAGACTGGAAATCCGGCAAGATTTCGGTAGACAGTACGCTGCCGTCGATTAAGGACTTGTGCTTAGTTTACAGGACCACGTCGGGCTCCATGAGCCGTACCCTTGAAATGCTGCGTGAAAGGGGAGTGCTCGACCGCAAGGGCCGCGGGCGTTACTACTTCAAGAATACAAGGTCGTCTGCGGCCAACTTGAAGGAAATCCTCTTGATTATGCGTTGCAATCCGAACGGGGATTTTAACGGGCTTGGCGAACGTGAACTTACGTTCATGCAGAAGGTGTATGCCGAGGCGCGCCGCAACAAGCTTAAAGTCAAGGCGCTTGGATACTATGAGAACGCGGGGCTTTTTCTAGATGCCGCCGGAAACCGGGTTCGGCTGGAGGACTGTGGCGAATACTTCGGTGCCGTCGTTTCGACAATGCTGGTGTTCAACATAAGCAAACTCTTTGCCCTGCTTGCCTGCACGCGGTTCCCGATTTCGGTGTGGTGGGAACACCCGCTGTACGACATTCCCCGCGCGTTAAAAAAAGAAAAGCGTTACGCGTTCTTCAATTTGGCCTTTGGTGATTTTCCGGGGCGCGCGGTGGGGCATTTCTTGAAAGAAAGGGGAATGGAACGCGTCGCCTTTATTTCGCCTTACCACATGAGCATGTGGTCGAGGGATCGTTTGAAAGGGCTCAAGAAGGTGGGGCTCGATGTAGTCGAGGCGACCGATGCGAGCCATGCGAGCCATTTTGATTTTATGCAGGAGAAGGGGGTGCACGAACTTTTTAGCCGTATTTTGCTAAAGCTGGTGAAAGAGATTCCGCCTGTAGATGCGTGGGTCGTGTCTAACGATAGGGTAGGGGTGGAAATTTTATCGCTTGTGGAGCAGGGTAAGCTCAAGCGCCCGCCTTACATGGTGTCGTTCGACAATTCCAACGACAGTTACCGCAACCGTCTGGATTCCTTTGAGTTCAGCCTCGATGCCCTTGCGGAACAGTCCGTATTCCACCTGGTATCCCCTGGTGTTACTTTGTATAAAAAAGATGATTTTAGGGAGCTTTCGGGGCATGTGGTGGAAAAATAAGCCTTTTTCTTGGAATTATATTTTTGTATGTTATATTTATAAACGTGCAACGTGATTCGGGGAATAGGTCGATGGGTGGATTGAAGCTTCTTTGGATTGTGATTTGCTTAGCGATTGTTGCTGGCTTCGCAGGAATGATAAGAATTCCGCAGGGCGCTAAGGATATTTTTCCGTGCTATGAGCCTCACGGTCATTTTTGCAAGATTGCGAATTACGCGAGTTCCACGACAATGCCGATGGATGGCGAATTGGCCTTTGTTGAAAATAAGGTGGATTGTTTTTATGGCGAAGGTCATGCGTATATAATTGCCCGGAGCAATATTCCGGAACAGATTCGCGATAGCGTTTTTTGGGGCAGCAAGTCTCGCTGTTACGATGATAACATGAATTGCGGCAATCTTGGCGAAGATGTAGAAATTCTGCGTTATACGAAAAAGTCTGGACTCTATTTTAACTCTTGCAAGAATACGGAGGCGACAGCCAAAGGTTGCAAGCCTGTGGAAAAGGGAATGGAAATTCTTGTAACTGAAGATTTGAAAATGTCGAATCTTTCGCGAAAAGCCTTGCTTTACTATTTCGAGGCGAATAAAAGGAAAAGTTTGGATTCCTTGATGGGCTGGCTTTTGAAAAATCATAAGTCATGGGGCTTTTACCAAATATTGCCGTGGGGCTTGAAAGACGAAGATGTCGTGGAGGCGTGGAATTCTGCTGCGCCCAGGTTGACGGGAATGGATTTCTATTTGCGGACCCAAAAGGTCGAAAGTAAATCTTATAAACGAGGAAACTTCTCTTCGCTAGCTGATGTGATGAAAACCTGTAAGGACTGGGGGATGGCGCATGAAATTCCATAGTATTTGCATAGCCTATCTTTGTTTTGTTTCTGGAGCGCTGGCAGAAACACCCCGCATTGCAGAATACTGCGCCAAGATTCTAGACGATAGTACATACGTTCCTTTGCTGATAAAGGACCTTGATGAACCTATCAAGGAGTGGAACTATCCCGATTCGATTCCTTGCGAACACACTCCGTGTCGTGCCAAATGGGAAACGGAAAGCAAAGTCTTTTTCCCATTTGATATTGAATGCCGAGAAGATGGTTTAGTTGGTTTATTGGGTGGCGGTGGTGGAGGAATTGCCGTCTGTACTCATTGCCCCAAAAGGCCGATTAAATTGGAACGCATCAGGAAAATAAAATTGTACGGCAGTAAAGATGAAAACGCCTGCTGTAGAAAAAGTGAAGAATATGAGGATAAGGCTACATTCTATCTTCGCAACGCTCGCGAATCATTGAAGCCTTTTTATGGGCAAGTTTTCAAGGGCCGTTGGAAAGGCGAATGGGATACCAATGGCAATGGTAAATTTCCTCCGATGAAGCGAGACTTTTTGGCACGGTTCGTGGGCGAATGTAACGATACGATTCCTGTTGTGGAATATTGCGTCGCTGGCGGGAAAGAAGCGGAACTTCATTTGACTAATTATTACGATGTGTTGCCGAAGCTTACTTTTGCCGATGGAAAAAAGATGAAGTGCGAAGGTGCGATGCGTGTCGAAAAGTCGTACGAAATGGATTTTGCGGAATATGGAAAACGAATGTTGACACATTTTGTGGAGCAGGATACCTGCAATGCGACAAGCGTCATTGCGACCAAGGTCTATCTGCCCATTCCTAAGTATATCGGTGCGGATGCGCTCAAGGGTATTCCTGCAAAAAAATTATACGGGAAGAATATTCCTGTTATGTCAAGGAATGTACTGACTTGCAATTATGATACTATTGAAAGAAATGTGTTGCTTTATGCCCGTATCGGCGGCAAATGTACTAAGCATGATTTGCAGGAGAAAAAGAAACAGAATATTTTCGAATTGGAACAGGTCGAAGATGTCCTACTCCATACAAAAAGTATTGTTGGACATTGGGAAAATTGCGGCGATGGTTATATATGTCCGGCCAAATGCATCGAAGTGAAGGACCTTTTGCCATGAAAACTGTAAAGTTGATCCTGCTTATGATGGTCGTGTTGGTTGGTTCTCTTTTTGCGAAGGAGCCCTCGACGGCGCATTTCTGCGTTTCGTCATTTGATGAAACTGCGGACGATTTTGATTTGGGCATAAAGGCTGTTAAAAAAATTAATCCGAATTCAAAATGGAAATGGCCTGACTCTTTGACGTGTGGGCGAATTGTTTGGAAAAATAAGTTCGTATTGAATTTTAAAGGCTGGCAAATTGAAATGAGCGGGGAATATGATGGAAATTCAGATAAATTTAGTTGCAAAGTGTGCTCGGATACGGAGCGATTAAAAAAAAGAAGCGTTATGAGTCCGTTTATAGACGAATTGGATACGAGGGAGGGCGGCTGTCTTTGCGGAAACGAAAAACCGATAGATACTACATCTGTGAAAAAACTTTATGGTAAAAAGTTCAAGGCGGATTGGGAGACGACACTTTCATGTTTGTGCCCATCTTACGAGTCTATAACATTAAAGACAAAGCTGAATGTTGTTATCGATGGGCCGTGCCCTCCTGTAGAAGTTTCAGCGTCAGAGAAGAAAACAGAAGTTGTCGACACGAAAACGGAAGTGGATTCAACAGAAGACGACTCTCTTGATGAGGACTCCTTGGAAACCGTATGGGAGTGGCGTAGAAACGGTTACTCTTCGGAAGAAGACATGGTACTGGCAGAAGGAGTGTTTCCATGCTATTATGATAACGCTAATGAGAAACACCATCCTGTTAATTCTTATGGAAGCACCAAACGGATGAACATGATTGATAAGCCCGAGGCGTCAGAAGAAAGCTTGGAGTGCTTTGAAGTGGATGGAAAGCGCTATTTAGTATTCGGGTCGAATGTGCCGAATCAATTTTATTCTGAAGATGTTTGTTATGGAAAATTTACAAGAACTTATTGCTACGAGAACTTCAATGGATTTAAAGAAATGAAAAAACGAGAAACTCCATTTTATTCTTGCGAAACAAAGTTGACATCGCCAAAAGGTTGCAAGGCCAAAGAGCATGGCCTAGATTTCGTGATGAACGGAAAAGGTGAATTTAGCGGTTGGGACCGCGAAGCGTTTTGGCAGTATGCGCGATTGAAAGAAGCGAAAGATGCGGTTTCGTTTATGGACTCTTTAAAATACGATGATCCTGTGATGGAGATTCTGTTGCCGGCCAATGTATCTAAAAAGACCGTTCAAAAGTTGGGCGACGAGGCTGCACGAAAAACAGCGGGCATGGCGTTCTACAAGGGAACGCGCAGAGTCCTCTATGAAAAGTTTAGTAAGGGCCAGTTGAATTCGATGAAAGAAGCGCTCGACAAGTGCAACGCTTGGGATAATCGCTAGGTTACTTTCGGAATGCTTCTATTTTTCGCATCGTTGGAACGAGTTCTTTTAAGGGAATGTTTGAATCCGGGTAGAAACCGATGTGCTTGTCGCAGGCTTTGCTTTCCAATTGTCTTTTTATACCCATGCTGTCAATGTAATTCCATAATTCTGACTCATTAAGGAATTTTCGCGGATCCCCCTTGTGGGGGAATATAGATTTATGGATGTACATATAATAAAATAATGAATCATTTTCTTCTTTGACATAAATGGAAACTTTGGGCCAGCGGCATTTGTTCAAATCATAGAGAGCCATTTTTCTGTGCGACTCGTTCAATGTGCGTAAGTCGAGATTGTCTTCACTTACACCTTTCAGTTCTAAACGAATAATGCTGGCAAAAAGGCTCTCTGTTATAGGAGATTGTTTTATTGTGAAGTAGGGAACTTTGAATGGGTTCTTGAAATCGTCTCCGATAACGTATTCAATTTCTGATATGCTTGCTATGCGGATAGCTGTTAAAACCCTATGGAGTGCTTTGTAAGGGAGATTTTCGTCAAAATGTATGCGGACTCTTTCTTCTGGGGCAGGCTTTTTTAATTTGTCGTTATACCACATCTTGTTGAAATTCTCTTTTGTTCTGAATATCTCTATAATGGCTTTTGCGGAATCTTTGCCGTTTTCGATGAGGTCTTTGTCGGTGAGGCCTATTTTCGCCCCGTTTACGGAATAGAATTTTGGAGTAACATCCATAAAGCTTTCCTCTTCTGAAAACGTTACGGGCTTTTGCTCTTTGTTACATGCTACTAGTAACAGGACCGTGATAAGAACAATAATGCATTTCATCTTGTTGTAAATGATAGTTTTTTCCCAACTTTTTGCTAATTTCATCTAACCAGCTAACCACTAATCACTAAATCTTCACATTTTTTTTCTAACCACTAACCACTAATCACCAACCATTAACCACTTTTTTCTATATTTGCACGCATAAAATCTCACACTAAACAAAAAGGCTAAAAAATGGCTTCTAAAATCAAATCCGTTGTTGCCCGCCAGATTCTCGACTCTCGCGGCAATCCCTCTCTCGAAGTTGATGTTACCCTCGAAAACGGCGTGACCGGTCACGCTGCTGTTCCGAGCGGCGCTTCCACCGGCGAACGCGAAGCTTGCGAACTCCGCGACGGTGACAAGAAGACCTACCTCGGTAAGGGCGTCCTCACTGCTGTGAAGAACGTGAACACCAAGATTGCTAAGAAGATCATTGGCATGGATCCGGCCAAGCAGACCGAAGTTGATGACGCTATGATCGCTCTCGACGGCAACCGCATGCTCAAGAACAAGCTCGGTGCAAACGCTATCCTCGGCGTTTCTATGGCTGTTTGCGTTGCTGCCGCTAAGGATGCTGGCCTTCCGCTTTACCAGTACATCGCCAAGCTCCATGGCACCAAGAAGCTCACTCTCCCGTGCCCGATGTGCAACGTGATCAACGGCGGTGCTCACTCCTCCGCTCCGATCGACTTCCAGGAATTCATGATCGCCCCGGTTGGCGCTAAGACTTTCTCCAAGGGTCTCCAGATGGTCACCGAAATCTTCCACGCCCTCAAGGCTGTGCTGAAGAAGGGTGGCTTCGACACGACCGTCGGTGACGAAGGTGGCTTCGCTCCTGGCGTTTCTATCAAGCCGGCTAAGAACAAGTTCGGTTACGAAATCACTGGCGTGATGACCCTCGAAAAGGCTCTCGACGCTCTCAAGGCTGCAACGACCAATGCCGGTTACAAGTTCGGCACTGACATCAAGATCGCTCTTGACGTTGCTTCTTCCGAATTCTGCGACAAGAACACCAAGGCTGGCAAGCCGGAAACCTACACCTTCAAGAAGAGCACCAAGAAGACTGTTAAGTCTGCCGACATGGTGAAGCTCTATGAAAAGCTCATCGACAAGTACTCCATCTTCTCCATTGAAGACGGTCTCGATGAAGCTGACTGGGCTGGCTGGAAGGTCATGACCGACAAGCTCGGTTCCAAGATCAACCTCGTGGGTGACGACCTGTTCGTTACCAACCCGACCATCTTCGACGAAGGCATCAAGGCTGGCATCGCCAACGCTATCCTCATCAAGGTGAACCAGGTCGGTTCTGTGTCTGAAACTCTCGCTGCCATCAAGCGCGCTCAGAACGAAGGCTACGCTCCGATCGTTTCTCACCGCTCTGGCGAAACCGAAGACACCTTCATTGCTGACCTCGCCGTCGGTACTGCCGCTGGCCAGATCAAGACTGGTTCTCTCTCCCGTACGGACCGCGTGTGCAAGTACAACCGCCTCCTCCGCATCGAAGAAGAACTCGGCAAGG
>JAFZOV010000076.1 GCA_017550445.1 Fibrobacter sp. | reverse complement strand
GGCTTCGCCCCGCACCCCCGGCCCCCAAAACCCCGGCTCCGACCGCGAACTCTCGCAGTGCTCGCTAGACGCTCCCGCGTTAAACGTTAGTAGTTCACCGCGTCGCGTCAAGTCGCACTAGGCGTGAGTTCCGTCTACCGCCAACCCTACCGCACACCCATATTTGTTTTGTAGGGGGAAGTCTCCCCCCCGGCTCCAATGGTCCGACACCTACCAGCCGACCCTCGTCGTACAATTTGCGCCTACCCCCTCTGCGGGGACACCCCGCAACGCCCCGGAAAGGTCGCTACGCTCCCTAAACGTGCAAGAACCCGTCATTCCGCCGCGTCTCGGTCGCTCCGCACGCCCAAAACAAAATTTGTACAGAACGATCGCTCCGCACGCTCCGCGCGTTCCATAAAATTTTGTTGTCGGGCGTGCCGTTCCACGCTGTTCCACTCTCCGCTCGGTCGCCGCTTGCTCGTGCCAGGACCCCGCACGTTATGGGGCTCACGTTCCGTTTCGCCTAGCCACCTTCGCAAAGCGAAGAAGCAGTGTTTTTTCGGCCTTCCGAAAAAACTTACGCGGATGAGCTTCGCTGTGAGCCGCGTAAGATTTTTTCTTCTTCGGCCGAAAAAATTGCGCGCGAAACAAACTGAAAACAACCATCATCAAAGTAGGTACATCATGGCACACAAAACAATCTTCGAAAAGCTTACGGACAAGCCGGAAAAAATCCGAATTGACCTAAACGACTTCGACCAAAGCGAACAAAGTAAAATCTTGTTCGGCTCATGCTATATCGTCATGGCAAAAGACAAGTTCTTAAGCAATTGGGGACACGCCGAAGGAAAAACATGTTACCAGGCTGTAATCTGTTTTTCCGGCGAACATTACTACAATGTTCGAAAGTCTTTCATCAAAGATGAATGTTTTTCACATGTCCACACGTACACTTCTTTAGACACCTGGTACGAGTCGCTTCGATACAAGAAAGGATTAATTTGTATTAAAAACGCCCGGAAGTGCCACGCATGGAACGGAGAGGGGGAAGCATGACCGAACACGAGAAACGTCTCATAGTCTGCGCACTCCAGGACTACGCACTAAAGTGCGATTACTTTATAAATAAAAGTCCCATGTTCGCAGACTTATATACAAACTATCAGAAAACTACAAACAAGTTAATTAAGGAGCTGAAATCATGAAAAAAATCTACTGCGACGTATGCGGGAAAGAAATCGGACTAGCCGAGAACACCTACATTCACGCTTCGTATCTTTATTGCAAGAAATGCGGACAAATTAACCGTCTAGACCAGGAGAATAAAAAATGTGGATGTACAAAATTTGCAAAGGAACAAAAAAATCCTATACAGTAGTAGAAAGGTCAACAAGCAAAAAAGACCTTGAAAACAACATTACTAAATGGGAATTTTTCTCACACTCCCGCGACTATTTCATTAAACGCTATTCAGAAAAGGAGTATTAAATGTTCTCAAAAAAGAAACCCGGATACTATTGGCGACTACGCCGAAAACTAATCGAGAAAGTCCACCAGGGGGACACCATAGTCCTGGGGGACTATCCCGAGAAAGCACGCGCACACATCATACGCATGGCGTTCAAGAACTTGCCACAGATTACGATAGTCTTGAACAGAAAATAAGAAGCGAGGGCCGAAAGGCCCCCACTTTTTCCCCGTCCGGCCGCGCATATCCCAAAAGCACACACCCCCGACCGCCTGCGCGGCCGGACGGAGACCTAAACCATCCCTACACCACAGCCACCCATCATGCCGAGGACAGTTCGTATCCCGAACCATTAAATATCATACCCGTGGTGTCTTCCAAACAAAGTATCTTAGACACCTGGTACACTCCGTCCGCCAGCTTGCGGACATTCTGATAATCGTAAAGCAACTCATAATCCTGGCACCTATTCAACTTGTTCCAAGGCCCAACCCAGCGGCGCGTCGATACGTACCGTATACGCTTGCTGTGGCGCAAGAAATGGAACCCGGCAGGGTACATACCCAGGCGGGCCCCCTTCTTCGTCCTGGTGCCTTCCTTGACGTTCGTCAAGTAGGAAGTCAAATAGGACGCCACGTCCTTGATTCCCTTCGGACGCTGCGTCTTCGTGAAGCCCTTGCCCCATATCGCGTGCATGTGCTTGTTCGCGATATAGAGCATGGGCTTGCTGCTCAAAAGAAGCACGTGCGCGTGCCAGGCCCCGCGCTTCTGCGGCTCGAAAGCGACAAGGTAGCCTTCGACCGAAGGCACCTCGCGCTGGAGCCGCTGCCAAAACGCGCGGAAGTCCTGGTACAGCTGACGCGTGTCCCTCATGTTCTTCGCATAGGTCAACGTGACGAAAAGACGTACGCGGTCCTCGTTCGCGCGTACGAGCCACTTGAAGTTCTCGCACGACTTCTGAACCTGGCGGGGATTCGCGAAACGCGAAGTATTAGAGCGCATGAACTTAATCGAACGCCAATCGGCCCACAGTTCCCCGTCCTTGTCGACAGCGACCATATTTTCACGTGATCCCTCCGGGAGTCGGGAGACGTGAAAAAGGTCGCTGCGAAGGACGTACGGTTTCAAGACGCTACCGTCTTCGAAATCCGTCACGTGGGCCATCTTGCGGATTAACGAACCCTGCGTCTGCTGCACTGTACAGACCCTGCGCTCGATATACTTCCCCGCCCTGCGTTCGGTAACATACCCTTCCTGGACGTCGTGGTTCACCTTCCGCAGCGCAGACAGCGGGACCGTGTACGTTTCCGTACTCGTCGAGGAATCCGAGCTGGATTCCTTCTTGCTTGCTTCCTCGCATATGCCATGTTCCTTTTTCCATAAGTCCTGCTGGATTTGATATTCTATCAAATCCCATTCCATTCTAGTGAACAAGTCACGCATCTTCGTCGCCCTCCTCCTGGGGAGTCAGCTCCGAGAGCGTGACCAGAATAAAGACGTACCTCGTCTCGGTAGAAGTCGAGGTATGTCTGAAAAGCGCACCTATCAACGGCAGGTCCTGGAGCCAGGGCACGCCGTTGACAGTCTGCGCGGTGTAATCGTACGAGCCGAAAATCTTGTTCCTTCCCCAGCGGAGCTTCCCGGTCCCGTCAATCTTGTGCTCGAAGTCCATGCTATGCGTATACGAGTAGCGCATATCCTGGACGTCGAAAGTGAGACCGTACGTCTCGGTCTCGTAATCGTTGCTTACGATACCCGAAGACGTCACGGTCGAGTGCTTAATCTTGTCACGGACGCCGCCCCAAAAAACATGCAGAGTAGAGTCGTACTGCGTCGTGTACGTACGATACACGAAGGAAGTGTCGCCGTGGGCCTTCGCCTGGATACTGACACTAAAGAGGTCAGTATAGCCGAAGAACCGCGCCGACCCTATGTACTCAGAATAGTCGAAGCCTATCTTGTCGGCGGTAGACTTCCCGATTTCAAGGTATTCAATCGTGATAGTCTTTTCCGACAAAGGTTCGCTTGTCTGTATGATTACAGACAAGCTATCCCGACGGCTGTTCTTTTCTTCTTGTTCCCTCAAATATTTCGCCTTCTGCGACGGCATGCGCTCCCCGGCATACCAGGTGGAATCGAAACCCACGTAATACGGATTCCCGCCGCATGAGAGCGCCTTACGGCGACACCACGCGTCGAAATCCGCCTGGGTATTCCCACTGAAATTCCAATGGCACTGCATGCCGCGCAAATCGTCGCTGACGATATACGCCACGCCGCGTTCCTTAAGGTAACGCGTGGCGAGGTCGAAACAATCACCGTCCGCCTGAAAGGACGTTATCGTCCGCGCACGGCTCGACACAGCGGCGACCAACACAAAGACGCACGCTAGGAGAATCAGCAGCCGGAAGCGTGTAGACACCCGCGTCCGTGCGGCACAACGTGCCACGGCAGATTTTCCACTTGTAGCAAGAAGCCGACGGGCCAAAGATGTCTTCAATCTGTTTACCTTGTGCCGGCACTCCTGCGGGTGCCTGGACACGTTCTTCCTTCTTTCCATTTTGTACCTCCGTCTCTAAAGTACTAGTTTGTTTTGATTCCTTGCCTACGTTGACAAATTCCTTGAACTTGAAAGCCATCATGACGAAAATCAATAGGATCACGACGAAAAGAGCGAGAACGGCAAAGCGAAGCTTGGCCGTCCTGGTCTGCCACCATTTCAATCCTCGATACGTCTCGTCTTCCTGGCCCGTATAAAAAGCATTCTCGGAAGTCTTGTAACAAGTAAAGACTTCCGTGGGCTTCTTCCTAACCTTCTTGCCCGCGCTATTCTTCGGTATCTTGTTGACGATGCGCGGCATACCACCATCAACGTAATACCAATCGACGTGCTTCGTGTCGTTGTACTTCTTCCTGGATACGGCCACGTTGCACGAATCGGCCAACTTGATGATATGCGGGTGAATGTATTCCTTCTCCGGGAGCTGCGCAATCAAAACGAAATCGACGCACTGCTTGCGCATGACGTTTATTCGCGATTCCAGCCACGATACGGCCCTATCGTCATTGATAAAGTCTTTCATTTCGTCCAGGACGAAAACGCCGTTAGCGCAGACCTTATCGTCGTCAAAATACCGTATCACGTCGCCAATGTCCTTGACGGGATAATAGCGTATATCCGACTGATGGACGTCGGTCACCGCGAACAATCCCGACAAAGATATTCCCGTGATGTTCGTGAAAAACGGCCTATGCTCCCGGACAGCGGGTATGATGACGTCATTCATTGCGAACAAGGTCTTCCCGGTCCCGGGCAATCCGTAATGTATCGTAAGTACTCCCGCCATACATACCCGCTACGTCTTCGCCTTCCTATTGACGGACTTCGTGAACGTGAAGTTACCCGCGAAGGCCCAGCGAACAATAAAGACGCTGAAAATGAATATCATGTTCTGTATAGCCGCCATCAACAGCTGGTTAAAGGCCCAGCCGATACCCGTTATCTGAAGCATGTTTGTAATCGTCGGGACGGGGGAGACGTACTGCCATACGGTCATGGACGAAATCTGCGCGTCAAGATTCGCGATGATTTGGTTAATGCTCGGGAGCTGCGACAGCGCGTCGCCAAGCCAATCAATCACGGCGGCCTGCGGGTCGCCTATATTTTCCAGGAGATGCCACACCTGGTTCACGTTCGCTCCGCCGCTCACGACGGCACCGCCGACGCCGACCCAACCGACTATGCGCTTGATGGCTTCGCCCATTACGGTAATGATAACCGCGCCATCGAGAATCTTCTCGAAGAACGAGTATATCTTGCCGAAAAAGCCGCGCTTTCCCGCAGCCCCGGCAGCGTTCCCCGTGGCCTTGCGTACGAACAGCCAAGTGAACGCCTTCTTTATCCAGGAAAAAATCCCGGCGATTACGACCCCGCCGAAAACCTGGCGCAAGATAGCACCAATCCCGGCGACAATACCCGCAGCGGCAAACGGTAACGGCATTACGGTGAACCTCCTCCGCCACCGCCGAACGCCCTAATGAACGCGCCGATGGTGCTAAAGATGATACAGACGGTCACAATGACCTTGACGATGTTCCGCAGAAGTTCGCACAAGTTCAAGCCGTAGACGTTGCCCAAGTTGAAACTAAGATCAACGTCGAACTTCCACCATCTCTCGTTGTACGTACAAACGAAACAATTGTTGGACATTTGCGAAGGCAGGAAGAACTGCGAGAACTTCTGCTTTATCTTCGTGGTGTCCTTGTGCCACTTGTAAATGCTATCCATTGCAAGTAAATTATTGTTCGTGTCAGCGCGCACGCTGTCGACGTGGGCGAAGACGGAATCCATTCCCCTCTTTAGGGCCCCGGCCATGCCCTTGATGGAATCGGACATGACCTGGATTTCGTCGCTCAATACGCTATCCTGGTAAACCAGGTCAACGTCGAGCTCGTAGTCCCCGGTATCCAGGTAAGAAGTATCGACTTCGACGTACTGTTCCGAAGAAGACGAAGCGGGGGAAATGTTGTCCAGCTTGTCTGAAATTTCGGACAAGATAACATTAGTATTATGCGACGTATCACGCACGGACTGCGTAATAGTCTGCATGAGCGTCTGATGTTCAGTAACCAGGTTAACGTAGTCACTGAACGAAGAATGGAACGCGTGCAAGGTGTCGCGCGTCTGCTTGAATATGCCGCCCGTATCGAGGGCCCCGGCTATCGCGCCGCCCATCACGTCGAGTGTCTGATGGATACCGTGAAGGGTATCCAGGTGACGCGAAGAAACGCTCGTTATCTTGTCAGTAACGGCACTCGCGGCATTGCCGATAGCCTGGGAATTCGCGCTGGAAGCGCTCGTTATCTTGTTCGAGATATTGACGGACGCATCGCCTACGGCAAGCGTCACGTTAGACGTGGCGGACACTATGCGTTGAGAAGCCGCGCTAATGTTCGTCGATAGGGTAGACGTGGCAGACGATATGGCCTGGGAATTCGCGCTGGAAGCGGAAGTTACGGAAGACGCGAGATCAGTCACGCCCGAAAGGTCGTTCCCGAACACGCGCTTCCATAACTCTTCCTTGCTCCGTTCATATATACTGTCAGACTTCGCAAGGGAACGTTCAGCACCGCTGTTCACGCTGGACACGATAGCGTTAACGGCGTCCGCAAAACTCTTGTAAGTAGAGGGGAAGGCGAAGAAGTTATAGAACCACGTCGCAGTCTTCGACATGTTGTTCATGGCGTCCGTGAAGTCGGCTTCGCCGTCCTGGTGAGTGACGCTGTCACTCCAGGCCACCTGGGGCTGGTTCGTGACCATATCGTCGTTCTGGACTCCGCTCTTGTCACCGACAGAACACCCGGTCCCCATGCGGTATTTCAAGTTAGCCTGGGCACAAGACATGGCCGAACACGTCCAGGTATAGCTGCCATTGCTCATGGTAGCTATACCGTTAGTAACGCCGATACACCGCGCCGTCTCGAAGACGGTCACGGTCTGCATGCTGTCGTTTCCCTGGCTGTTCTTGACGATAGTCGTAGTCCCGGTCGTACTGTCGTACTGCGTGACGGGCTTCGTCACTTCCGTATAACTTCCGCCCTGGCCACCGCCGGGGGAGTTGTCAACCAGGTTTCCCTGGGCGTCGACAGACTGTCCGCCCGCGCTGTTCGATTCCACGTACTCGCTGATGGTGATTCCGCTGGAATCAAGCCAGGAGTCGCACACGGTCCAATCATGCCATTCGCCATAGGAAGGCATGGTACGAATCCCGTTATCGCATTCCATGTGTATGACAAGACGATACTGTCCCTCCCAGCACATCGTCTGCTTATTCAGATTGAAATCCTTGAAGTCCTTGTCCCATACTTCCTGGCACTGCGTATTGGAACAGCGGTCCTCGACGGCGGTCACGTCGACGCAGGCATTATTATTAGGAGCGGGGGAACAAGTCCCCGCGCCATCCATAATGTACTGATTCTGACAAATCGTATAGGAAGAAAGCCCGGTACATTCGTACCAGGTACGGGCGACCTGGCCGTCCAGGGTGTAAGAATGCCTGGTCTCGCAGCCGCCGTTAGGACCGTTCACGCAGCCATTCCAGGTCGTGTCGTATGTGACGGGTAGGACCACGTTCAAGGAATCGCAACACTTGCGAGTCTCGCAAGTCGGTACACAGTATCCATCCGGGTGCCAGGCTCCGCCGGACTCCTCACACTGACACTGCGCGTCACAAGGCGGCTGGCACTTCGGATCCTTGGACGAATCCCATACGTTGCCTTCATTGACACAATTTAACGAATCTACATCATTCTGTGTATCACACCTAATACACATGCCACATACTTGTATCTGAGAACTATAACCAGTATATAAATAATCATCACCAGGACAAAGAATGTACGACCCTTGCGAATAAACCCTATAATATCCCGATGGCGCATAATTCGCGCCTAAATTTGAACAATCAGCTTCCGCACTACCATCCCCACATGTAACCTTTTGCATTTCCCCCTTATACTTACTTTTACACACACCTTGTAAGCCAACACCCGAACCACACGCACCCCAGGCACCGGACACAAAAAAAACGAGCAAGGCGATCACCATGAACGCCTTGCCCTTCTTCTTTTCTTGCTTGCAAAAGAACGCGAGATGGTTCCGATATTCCCATTCCCTCCTAATCATCAAAAGGTCGAAACCGACCTTCAATGCCGCGAGAAGGATTCCTTGTTGTTCAGCCGTAATCTTTTCGCTACAATGTCCCATAGACTGTCAACCACGTAAAAAATTCCGAGAAGCACCAGGAGCGAGATTTCACCCGCGCGGGATAGGCATTCCCGCCCCCGTGAAATCAAACCTTCCATTTTCGACCTCGATTTGTGCAATGGCACGGCAACGGTCACAGAGACGTTCGCCGTTAAAAAAAGAACCATTCTCGCGCGTCAATGGAGCGTGACAACGGTTGCAGATATAATAAACTTTTGCCATAGATACCTCATTAGGCTCCCCCGTAGGAAAGCATTGCGGGAAATGCAGCGGGGGAGCCTAGAGACGAGTCACGCCGATAAACGCTATCGCGAGTATCGCCAAGGGCGCGAATCCCTCGAAGTATCCCAATGCAAAAGTCAGTCCCGCCATCTTGTTTTTCTCTCGTTAAACTTCGCCCCGGTACGGCCAGGGCTCCGGGCTCTCTCGTCTTATTCCAAGAATCGAACCACATCAAGGAAATGCACCGCAGATTCACGGCGGGATAGTCAACGATTCACATTGACGATAGCCGTCCACGCCAATTTACACGGCACGTAATGAGCTAATTTCGTCCAGGGTGGAATACACATTCCTATCGAGCCCTGGGACTTCGCCGCGAGTATCTCGTCTAACGGTACACGTCGCGGTGATGCAAGGCACCGCGAAACCTTTAGCCGCTAGGCGGCCTTCTTGCCCTTCTTCAGCCAGCCGATTACAATCACCATGACGACCGCAACAGTGACAGCCGCGATGATATAACCGCTGATGGTTTCAGCCTTCGTGTTCACCGTCTGAAGGGTGTTGGAAAGGCTGTCCAGCTGGTCCAACGGAGCGGCGGTACAAATGGCCGCACTACCGAGGACAGCAGCGCCGAAGATTTTGTTCTTGA
Organism: Fibrobacter sp.; assembly: GCA_017550445.1. Next base: position 8,164 of record JAFZOV010000076.1, on the reverse strand, counting down.
GAGATTTCAGTTTTTCAAGCATATCATGCCCTCTCTGCAATTCTTCCGAACATGATTACAAGCGAACAGATTACGACGGCCACAAGAACCTTGCAACCCATGCCGATACCGCTCGAATAGCCGAGTTCGAATATTTCTATCGAGAGACTATCCATAAGAATACTGCCTGCAATCTTCCTTCTGTGAAGTATCCAAGTGTTAACTAATCATCATCAAGGGGTTCGTCTTCTTCCAGGTCTTCCTTCTCGGTAAGGAACTGAAGAACTCTAATCGCGACATATAGGGCCGTTATCACGGCGAAGCAACCGAGCAGGACCCACAGCCACATTCATGGCCTAGCCCTTCTTGTCCATCTTGATTTCGACCAATCCGATGCGCTGGACAAGTTTCACGCTGGAAAGTCGCTGGGCGTTCTTTTCGCCCTTGATTACGGAGAAATTGAAAACGCAGTCGTAAACCACGTTTTCTTCCACGTTTTCGAAGCGGACGGGAGAATCGTCCGCGATAGTCACGTCGCTGAAGCATGCGCCGGACACGCAGTCCAGCCCGGTGACGTAATCGTATACCTGGGGTTTTCCGTCCTTGCTGTCCGAGGGGACGAAGGACGTGTGTCGCTTGGATACGACAGCAAACTTGTCGAATTGTGCTATGAGTGCCATAATGCTTTCCTTTTGTTTCCGGCTGCATGTTGCCGATAATGCGGATTATGTAAACTAAATAATCGCAAAGAAAAGTTCGCTTTTGCCCATAATTTTGTATATTGCGGTCGCCGTAATTAACAATTACACATCAATCGTTAGGAGACAACATTATGCTCAAAAAAATCATTCTTGCAAGTGCACTTGCAATAAGTTCTACCTTTGCCGCCTGGGACCTTTTCCCGGTTCTTGAAAACCACAAGGGACAGACCAGGTTTACCTCTTATTACACTACAGACTCTGACGAAGGTGAGCGATACCATACACTTAATCTCTCTTTAGGTTCTCGATATACAATTCTCCCAGATCTAGAACTTGCGCTCATAGTTCCATACCATGTATTCTCGTACTATGGCGGCAACCATATAGGGACAGACGGAACTGGTAAAATACGCCTTTTGACCCGTTACCAGTTTATTCCAACCATGAATGTTTTTGCGGACGTTTATTTCCCTAATAATGATTGCTGCTATGGTGAAGATCCTTGGCATTTCAACATCGGTTTGCAATTTTCAAGGAAGATTAATCAACTGTTCAACTTTGGATCCCAACTTGCAACCAATTTCAGCACAGAGGGCGATGGCGACGGATATCCTTTATCCACATTCGCTGCATTAGAACTTGATTTTACCGTTACGGAAAATTTCGCTCCGTACATAAAGACAAGTGGGCATCTAGAACTCGGTGAATTATTCACTGATCACGGATACCAATTCTCTCATGCTGGCGGAGATTTATATCTCGCTTCAAACATCGGTGTGAAATACGACTTTAACGAGACATTTTCTATTGACGCATCCGCGGGAATCGCTAAATGGATAAACGTGGATGACATCCCCCTTGCTATTGGTGCCGGATTCGCCTTATTGATGAACTTCTAAAATCGACTAGCCTTGCTAGTCTTTAAGGCAACGAATAGTGTGCCCTCTTAACTTGCTTAAAGCCGTCACGAACGCGTATGTGTAGACGTCGCCCACCATCATCATGTACGCGCGGTCGCTATCGGCCTCTGTAGAACTCCAGAAAGCTGTTCCGTCATCCTCATTTGCGAAAGTTCCATCGTCATTCCTGAAACCGGTAGCACGCGCCGAAAAGGAATAGTCGTCTGTGCCTGCCCTATTCCAGCCGCTAGTGGACCTAAGTTTCACTGCTACGTTATTAGGAACAGCATCAATCAGGGCATTCCATTCACCGTCACTGGGCAAATGCCAGCCTTCGGGACATATGCCTCGGATATCCTCCCCTGCAGGTAGGTTGCAGACTTGACCAAACCCGCATTCGCTTTCGGACTTGCCCACGGCGGCAGCCCAGGTGTAAAGGCGACCGTAGGTGGTGCATTTCTCCGGTTCGTCGCCGTAGCAGTAGCTGCTTTCCGTCACATAATTCAGGTTTTCAGCCATCCACACCTCCGAATAGTCGATTCCGCGTTCTTCATCGACAATTTCGATGGTGGTGGTCCTGTAGACCTTGCTGTTGCGCAAGTCTGTCAGGGTGTTGGCCTCAGCGTCGTAAATGCTTGCATCGCGGGGCTCGGGTTCCGCAGAGCTACTGGATTCTTCCACGCTACTAGATACAGGTTCTTCCGAGCTACTGGACTCCGGTTCCACGGAACTACTAGATTCTTCAGAAGCGCTAGACTCAGGTTTCACAGAGCTGCTGCTGGATCCTTCAGAAGCACTGGACTCAGGTTTCACTGAGCTGTTGGATCCTTCAGAAGCACTGGACTCCGGTTTCACTGAGCTGCTGGAGCCTTTAGAAGCGCTAGACTCGGGTTTCACAGAACTGCTGGAGTTCGTTTTTTTCGAAGAACTTGAGCTTTTTTTAGAATCGCTGGAAGCCGAGTCCTTGGAAACGCTGGAACTGGATTTGTCATTGCTGACTTCGGTTATGTCTTCGGAACTGTCGGCTCCGGAACTGCTGTCACTCCCGCAGGCAAGGAACATTGCTGCAATAAAAGAAAGCGCTAACCATGATTTGTGCATATTTGCCCCTCCAAAAAGGTATTTTGTGACTAATTTACATTTTTAGCTGAAATTTCCATTTTGGCCATCGAGGAAAGACTGCAAATTTGTAAAAAATATGCGGAAAGTCTTGACAGAAGTACTTTAAATAGTATATATTTGTGCAGTGAACAGATGTTTATTGTTTAAGGTTGAGCAATGATTGAACGGATTCGCGGAATTTTGGTTGAAAAATCCCCCACTTTCGTGGTCGTGGATGTGAACGGCGTGGGTTACGGCGTGAATATTTCGGCTTACACGGCGGGAAAGTTACCAGAGGTAGAAAGTGAAGTCACGCTTTACACGAACCTTGTGGTGCGCGAAGATTCCATGACACTGTTCGGTTTTGCCGACAAAACCGAGAAAGATACCTTTATCATGCTGCTCGAAGTGAACGGCGTGGGCCCGAAGCTTGCCCAACGCATTTTGAGCGGCAGCTCCCCCGCTGACCTTTTGAACATGGTCGCTAGCGACAACAAGAGCGCCCTCGGTAAAATCAAGGGACTCGGCAAGAAGACTTGCGAACAGATGGTCCTTTCGCTTAAGGACAAGGCTGGAGCAATGCTCTCGGCTTTGGGCGATGTCGAAGGCTCCGGCATTACAGGCATGGGCGCTCTCACTGGCCCGAAAATGGAAGCGGTTCTGGCTTTGCATACACTCGGCGTAAAAGATCCGGCTGCAGAAAAGGCTGTAATGAAGGCGGCTGAAATCTTGGGCGATAGCGCCGATGCCGCGACACTGATTCCTGAGGCTTTGAAGTATTTGTAAGCACGTCATTGCGAGGAGAGTTTAGCTCGACGAAGCAATCCATGAATATGCAGGATTTTTAAATGGACGATCAACGAATCATTTCTCCTGAACGCAGGGCCGGTGACGAAAGCGACGTAGAACGTTCGCTGAGACCGCCTACACTTGAAGAATTTACAGGTCAAAAGAACATTAAAGAGAGCCTATCCATTGCTATTGAAGCCGCGCGACACCGTGGCGACTCGTTGGATCATTGCCTTTTCTGCGGGCCTCCAGGACTCGGCAAGACGACTTTGGCAGGCATTATTGCCAAAGAAATGGGCGTGAATATTCATATTACGAGCGGCCCGGTGCTTGAAAAGGCGAGCGACCTTGCGGGGCTTTTGACAAGCCTGCAAGAAAACGACATCTTGTTTATCGATGAAATTCATCGTTTGAACCGTGTGGTGGAAGAATACCTCTACCCCGCTATGGAAGATTTCAGACTCGACATTATGCTGGATTCCGGGCCGGCGGCTCGCAGCGTGAACTTGCCGCTCAAGCATTTTACGCTGGTGGGCGCAACAACTCGCAGCGGTCTTTTGACGAGCCCGTTGCGTGACCGATTCGGTTTGCAGTATCGTCTGGAACTTTACGATGAAGACGATATCAAAAGCATCTTGATGCGCAGCGCGAAGATTTTGAACGTGGGGCTCGAAGAAGATGCAGCCAAGCTTTTGAGCGGCCGCTGCCGTGGAACGCCGCGTATTGCAAACCGCGTGCTGAGGCGCTGCCGAGACGTGGCGCAGGTCCGCGGCACAGGCGTTATCGACTTGATGTCTGCGAGCAAGACACTTGAGATGCTCGGAATCGACGGCGAGGGCCTCGATCACATGGACCGTAAAATTCTCTCGATGATTATTGATAAATTCGGCGGTGGCCCCGTGGGGCTGGGCACCATCGGGGCCGCGCTCGGCGAGGAGCCGGACACCCTCGAAGAAGTCTACGAGCCTTACCTGATTCGCAAGGGGCTCCTCGCGCGAACGCCGCGTGGCCGTACCGCCACGCGCACCGCCTACGAGATGCTTCACAAGACTATACCGCAATCGCTTGCAGATTCTGGAATGCAGGAATCGCTGAATTTGTAAAAAAACAAAGAAACATTTGCTACACTTTTAACATTATGACATCCCGAAGCGTTGCGAAGGGTGCCATTTCTTTATAAATTCATTTGTGGTGAATGGATGTGTCTCCAAGAGGAAACAATGTCTCTCAAAACAACCCTATCTGTACTCGCAATCGCGGCAGCGGCAACCATGGCAAAAGACTTTTCTGGCGCAGAACTATATACGAACGAAACCTGGATGTATGGTAAGTTCGAGGCTCGCATGATGATGGCCGCCGGTTCTGGTACAGTCAGTTCCATGTTCCTTTACCACAACGACTCCTATCTGGGTGGCAATGAACCATGGGTAGAAGTTGATATTGAAATTTTAGGAAAAAATCCCAACAGTTTCCAATCGAACATCATCACGGGCTATGGTCCTGGTGATGGACAGCCTAACCGCAAGGTGACTAGCGAAGATCACCACACAATTAATCCTGCTTCCAATGCATCGTTCCATACCTACGGCATGGAATGGACTCCTGACTATGTTGCATGGATTTTGGACGGCCAAGTAGTTCGCAAGACCGTTAAGGGACAAAATGACAAAAACCAGGTTCAAGATCTTGGCAAGAAACCCCAGGGCCTACGCTTCAATCTTTGGTCTGCACTTGATGCTGGTTGGGTCGGCCAGTTTGACGAATCCAAACTCCCCCTCTACCAGTACATCAACTGGGTGAAGGTCTACGAATATAAAAAAGGTGCTGGCGATAACGGTTCGGATTTCAAGTTGCTCTGGACCGACAATTTCGACACTTTTGACGATTCTCGCTGGAGCAAGGCCGACTGGACTTTTGATGAAAATCGCGTCGATTTGACTCCGAATAACATTTATACAAAGGACGGCATGGTCATTCTTGCCCTCACTCGCAAGGGTCAAGAAAGCTTTAACGGTCAAGTCCCGAAAGACGATCAAGCAGAACAGGTATCCTCTAGCAGCCAGCAAAATTCGAGCTCTTCTAGCAATGTTCCGCCGACAAGCTCCAGCAGCGAAGTCAACCCCTTCAGCTCTTCTAGCGAATCCACCGGAATCATGCCGAACCGTGCAAAGCAGTTGCCGGGCAAGGAAATCCGCGGAACCGTTAACGCTAAGGGTGCTCGCGTGAACGAAGCCAACAAGGCTCATTACCAGGTCGATTTTAACTTCTAATTCATCCAACCCCAAACAACCCCGACCTGCATAGGAACCTCCCCTGTGCAGGTCTTTTTTTTGTGGCTCACACAGACCGTTCGACTCTTTTATTGTCTTCCCGGGCTTGACCCGGGATCCCCATTTACATTTGAATTTTTATATTAAACGCTATGAAACAGCGGATTATAAAGGCTTTGCTCGATATGAATCTGGATGACGGCGACAGGTTACCGTCGGTTCGATCCATGATTAAATCATTCGGGGCATCATCTGGTACGGTGCAGGCCGCACTTACCGAGCTGGAATCCGCTGGAAAGATTTGCAAAATTCAGGGAAAGGGATGTTTTTGGGGAAACTCTCCCCTCAAAAATATGGTCCCTTATGTACATGAGACAGTCTCGGAAAAACTCGCCAAAGCATTCGAGAGAGACTTCGCTCAAGGATTTATCAAGCCCTCGCAGCCGCTCCCCCTTTCGAAGGAACTTTCAGCCCGCTACAATGTTTCGCAGGGCACTTTGCGCAAGTTCCTGGAAGAAAAGGTGGCTCGTGGAATCCTGAAAAAAGAAGGTCGACAGTATCTCTTTTACCGCAAGCAGCAAAAACGCGACGAAGCGCCGCTGAGCGAACTCATTTTCGTAACACGTTGCAACAGCTGGGGCGGCTTTACCGCCGAAAGCGAACGCGAACTGGACTTTTTGCGACTCATTTACAAGACCGCCGGTAAGAACCATTACAAGCTGACCCTTTTCGGCATCAACGATGCCTCGGGAAAGCTCATCGACCGAAGCGGCAAGCCCTGCAAACTTTCTGAACACCCGAACGCCGTGGGAGCAATCCTCTCGACGCTCCTGGTGCAGAACTTCAGACCCCTTTTAACGTTCTTTGCTGACGCCAAATTCCCTGTGGCCGTGTGGTGGGAACACCCCATCGACGCTGTGCCCCGCAGCTTTATGCGCAAGGACAACTGGGTATTTTTCAACTCCACCTTCGGCAAGCAGCCCGGTAAAGAAATCGGCCGCTACCTGCTTGGCCTCGGCGTTACGGAAGTCGGCTATTTCTCGCCGTACCACAACAGTTCCTGGTCCAAGGATCGCTTGACCGGTCTCGAGGAATCGGGCCTGGTGGTGCACCCCTACGTGGACTCTGAATTTGCCAGCCCTTGGGACTACAAGCAGATTGCCCGCAAGAAGGTCGAAAAGCTCTCCGTGGAAATCATGGCTCGCACACTCGAAAAGGAAAAGCTCAAGTCGCTCGCAGAACAGGCTCTAGCCTTCCAAGAAGCGAACGGCAACAACATGCCGTGGATTTGCGTGAACGACGAAGTGGCCGGTATCTTCATGGAAATGGTCGAAGAAAACAACATGGAAATTCCCGTGCCGAATATCGGACCGAACTACATCGCCTTCGACAATTCCATGGAAAGCTACCTGCTGCGCATCCCGTCTTACGACTTCAACACCGACGCCCTCGTGGAGCAGATGTTCTATTACATCAGCAGTCCGTCGGCTTTTGATGGTATCAAAAAAATCCACCACATTCTCGGGAACGTGGTGGAAAAGTAGGTTGTTTAAAGGGGGAAGTCTCCCCCTCGCTTTAGACAACCATCATATACTCACTTGAAAATTAAAATGAGTAATACGTGTAACACTTAAAGGAGCCGATCCATCAGGAGCATAAACCTTATCTGGTTGATAAATATACTGCAACGAATACAAATTTCCATTATGATTGACATTGCAGGTATAAAGCATGCCATTTTCTATCTCGCAAATCCAACCATAGTTTTTCAAATCACTCAAAAGTGACGAAGCTTCTTTTAGTATAAGAAAACTTTCTGGAGCAATTTCGCCCTTGTTATCAACAGAAATACATACATCTTTTTCAAATACAGTCTCAGGAATAAGTGACGGGCAAGCTTGTTTTACAAGAATTTTTTTCATCGTCACTTTATCAATTGCACTTGTTGCCGATCGGAAAAATCCCGCAAAAGTTCCCTGCATATAAGTAAACTCCAATGTATCATTGATAGATGTAGCCGTTTCAACATTAGGAGTTTCCAACGTATACCGATAAGAACTTTGAGTAAGTTCTTTCTTTTCATACCCCGCAGCAATCAGCAATGTATCAAACTTCTGCAATTCATCCAAAGCAATCTGTTGACTGACTTCGCATCCACCGCCAAAGGTCGGCTGCCAAGCGAGTGAAGATGCAGGAAGTTTCTGGGTTGCCAAATCACATTTCGAAGCATTTGAAGCTTGCGAATTATCAAAAGGATCATTCGGGTTTTGTGGCAAATTTGCACAAGATGCATCTGCACAAGGCTGCGTCGCTCCCCCGCCAGAACTAGACGATTCAGAGCAGGCGGTCATGGTGACCACCGCCGCGCAAAAACTAAAGGCAATCAGTCCTGTAGAGGAGGAAGGACGGAGGGAAGGACGGAAGG
>JAFZOV010000075.1 GCA_017550445.1 Fibrobacter sp. | reverse complement strand
GCCGTTCCGCACGTAATCGTGGCAGTGCCGTTTTCATTATCTTCGATAGTGCAGTTGTCACCGTTTAGACCGTCCTTCACGGTATACGTCGCCGTTCCGCACGTAATCGTGGCAGTGCCGTTTTCATTATCTTCGATAGTGCAGTTGTCACCGTTTAGACCGTCCTTCACGGTATACGTTGCCGTGCCGCAGGTAATCGTGGCCGTGCCGTTTTCATTATCTTCGATAGTGCAGTTGTCACCATTTGCACCAGCAGCGCCATCCTTCACGATATACGTAGAAGCGCTAGCACCCGTGCCACAAGTAATCGTGGCAGTGCCGTTTTCATTATCTTCAATGGAGCAATTGTCACCATTTGCACCAGCAGCGCCATCCTTCACGATATACGTAGAAGCGCTAGCACCCGTGCCACAAGTAATCGTAGCAGTTCCATCGCCATTATCTTCAATGGAGCAGTTATCGCCATTCTTACCATCCAAGGGCTTTGTAATAACGACAGATGTTTCATCGGCACCACAGGTAATGGTGATATCGCCAGTCGTTGCACTCTTTACAGCAGAGCAACCGACGCCGTCATCACCCTTGTCTCCCTTAGCCCCCTGAATACTCTTACCATCGTAAACCTTAATGGTTTCGCCATCGCAAGTGATTTCGTTATAGGTATAACCATAATAATCACTCGAAGGACTCGTTTCTGTTTTACGCAAGCCGCTAGTCGTGCAGTTTTCACCGGCAACACCCTGAATTCCCTGAATAGCGGTCAAAGTAGCTTTAGAGCCGTCTTCGCATGAAACTGTTGCAGAAGAAGTGGTTGTACCCGCCTTAACAGAACAAGAATAACCGTTCTTGCCATTGGCACCGTTCAAAATCGTACCAACCTTATTGTCTCCGCAGTAAATTTCAAAACCCGTATCAACCTGCATGGCAGAACAAGATGTACCAGCATTACCTTTTTCACCAGGATCACCCTTTTCGCCCTGCTGACCCGGCAGGCCATTTTCACCATTCACACCATTACGGCCAGCCTTACCATTGTAAACGACACCAACAGAATCACCGCCGCAAACCAGCTTGTATCCAGAGTCGTCTCTCAACGCTTCAGCACCGCAGGAGCCATACACGCCACCTGACGAAGTCTTAAGGAAGCCGTAGCTTTCGTTATTACAGACAATTTCGAGCCCTGTTTCGGAGGGATTCAGCGCACATGCAGAACTCTGATTTGAATTGGTTCCCGACGATGAAGACTCATCGAAGCAAGCCGTCAACATCAACATGCCAAAAGCGGCAGGAACTAACAGAAAAAATGATTTTTTCATTATACAGTTTCCTTACAAGATTATTACCGGCCAAATGTAAGAAAAAGTTTTACAAGAATCAAGAGAGATTCGTCACATTTGTAAAAAACACGCAACAAAAGCGCGCTTCGTATTGTAAATTTACATTTACAATTATGCAAAGTTATAATACAGGATTAGAATCCAGGGCGAAGATTTCGCCGAGTTGCTTGTCGTCCATATCAGCAAGCCAGGTTTCGCCGGCATTCACCGTCATCTGGGCAACTGCCTTCTTGGCTTCAAGCAGGGCGTCGATTTTCTCTTCGAAGGTTCCCTTGGTAATAAAGCGGTGCACCTGCACATTCTTCGTCTGTCCGATACGGAATGCACGGTCGGTCGCCTGCGCTTCGATCGCCGGGTTCCACCACAAATCGTAATGAATCACCTGCGAAGCAGCCGTCAAGTTGAGGCCCGTACCCGCCGCCTTGAGCGACAGAATCAGCACCTTTGTTTCAGGATCTTCCTGGAACTTGCGCACCATTTCGTTGCGTTGGTTCTGCGTGCAGCCGCCATGATAAAAGTCCGCAGCAAGGCCAAGCTCGCGATCGAGAGTTTCTTTCAGGAGTTCGCCCATTTCGCGGAACTGCGTAAAGATAATCGCCTTTTCGCCCTGGTCCTGAATCGAGCGCAGCAAATCAAGCAGCATGGAGAGCTTGCCCGAATCTTCGACCTTCGCCTCACCCGCCTTAAGGTAAGTACGCGGATGGTTGCAAATCTGCTTGAGCGCCAAAATCATCTGGAGAATGAGTCCCTTGCGCTTGAAGAGGCTACGGGAATCACCCGCCCCCGCAACACCCGAACTATCCGCGACTTCGGCAAGCACGTCTTCGCTAATGTCGATTGACGCGCCCTCTTCAAGCATCTGCAACTCTTTCATGAACTCGTCGAGCGTGCGCTTGTACAAGGCGGCCTGCGAACGCGTGAGCGCCGCATATTCATTCTGCTGGATTTTATCGGGCAAGTCGCTGATAATGCTCTTGTCCGTTTTCATGCGGCGCAGCATGAACGGACCGGTAATTTTCTTGAAGCGGTCTGCAACGGCCTGGTTCGCATTTTTCTGAATCGGCGTTTCGTACTTGTCGCGGAATTCATTCGCCGAGGGCAAGAAGCCTCGGTTGCAGAAATCCATAATCGTCCAGAATTCCATGAGGCGGTTTTCAACCGGGGTGCCGCTCATGGCAATTTTCATAGGCGCACGGAACGCACGAATACGCCGGCTCTGTTCACTGTCGGCATTCTTGATGTTCTGCGCTTCGTCGATGACGACTACCTGCCAATTCAGCTTTTCAAGCTTCTTAAAATCGAGGCGGCAAGTCGAATAAGTCGTGAGCAGCAAATCGGCATTGAACTTGTCCAGCTTACGCGATGCGCCGTGATAAGTAAACACCGTAAGCTCCGGCGCAAACTTCTTAACCTCCACTTGCCAGTTGCACAAGAGACCCGCCGGCACCACCACGAGCGCGCGACCTTCGGCAAGGCGCCCGTCCTGCTTCATCTTCAGCAAAAACGCAATCACCTGAAGCGTCTTACCAAGACCCATATCATCGGCCAAAATGCAGCCGAAGCCCATCTCCAGATTCTTGTACATCCACGAGTAGCCGCGTTCCTGATACGGGCGCAGCGTCGCATTCAAGTTCTGCGGCAGTGCAATCTCCGTCTCGCCGCGCCACGAATCAAATTGCTGTTTCAAGCCGTCGGTCATGTTCACGGGAATGTCATCGCATTTCCCCGTGAGGCAGGCCTGAATCAGCTTAGCCGTCGAAGGGATAAAGTTCTCTGCAGCATCTTCTGCCTCGCCACCCTCCGCATCCGCCGAAGCACCTTCCGCCGCGTCCGCCGCAGAACCAGCCGCGCCAGAGTCCCCCGGCGCGCCCTTTTTCTTTTCGTGTTCATCCAAGCGCTGCTGCAAAAGCGCCAAGTCATCCGCTGTATATTCAATATAGCGGTCTTTATACTTTAACAAGCCGCCCGCATCTTTGGCAAGCCGCAAGAATTCTTCGGCAGAAACGTTCTCGTCGCCAAGAGCCACTTCCCAGTCAAAGTCCAGCAAGTCGCCCGCCGTAAACGCACCTATACCGAGGCTACCCTTCAACTTCATCTGCGTCTTGGGCCGCGCCATTTCCTTCAACGAGCGTGGCATCTCCGTCACGATACCGAACACTTCAAATTTCTTGACCGAATATGTGACAAATTCCTTGAGTTCCGCGCCATGCATCACGAGCGGCTCCACAGCGCGGCGTTCCAAATACGCCTTCAGCGGCTTGAAAGTTTCCGCAACGCAGTTCAGCACGTTCATCAGCGACAAAAGCCGCGGGTCGCTATTTTCAAAAAGCGTCTCCAACGTTTCGCGCCCCGCCGAAGATTCCACCAGAACATTCAGCGCAATTTCCTTGCCCAGCTCCGAGCAGTGGAAAATAATCTTGTGGTTAAATTCCAGCGAATTGTAGACCGAGAACCACGCCTGAATCTTGGACGGAATCTTGAGCGCATTGGCGGCAAGGCGCCCCGATTTACAGTCAAAGAAAAATCCGAGCAGGTTTTCGTGCGTACCCTTCTTGTAGCTCTGCGCCGTTCGTGCAAAGCGCAACAGCTTGCCGATAAACACCGACAGAATATGTTCGGCAGCTGAGTCCAAGTCTTCGCGAGTCTGGTCACGCACCGTAAATGCAAAGTCATCGGGCACCGACTTTTCAAGTTCCGCCACCACATGCAACACATCCGGGAGCATCACCGCAGGCAACCAGCGCATCTGCGCCGTCACGTTATTCAGCCAGAATACCTGCGGATAAATCGCACCGCAGCGCACCAAGTAATACGCCACCTGCAACAGCTGGTGAACAAAGCGCACCGTCACATGGTTATGCCACACGCAATCCTGGTTCAGACGGCAAAGCGCACCCATCACGTTTTCGACCGATAAGCCACTCGCCACTTCGCGCTCATCTTCGAGCTGATTAAAAGTCCACTGCCAGCCGCGCCCATGCACAAGCTGCAGGCGCTCCTTTTCCATCAAAAAGGTATGCGCGTGGTAAATGCCAAAATCCTGCGCAAACTGTTCAAACTGTTCAAAATGGTTATAGAAGGCGCGGCAACGTTCCAGTTCGTCTACAAAGCTCTTCTTGAAATTTCCCGCCGGGCAAAAATCCGGGCAGTTCGCAAGCATCGCGGGCAGTATATGCGAATAGTCGCGCCATTCCGCAAACTTGAACATCGGAATACGCGGAGAGGCCACGCGGTTATTCACCGGCAAAATCCGCACCAGCGTCGGTTCACTCGGCACATCCGATTCAACGGGCTCCGGCTTGTAATCCTTGAGGTAGGCAATATCCAACCCATGCAACTTAAATAGCACAAACGGGTCGGCAGACATCATCTCGGCAAGCTTCAGGAACACCGAAATCACGTAGCGGCAAGGCAGCGGATCCTTGCAGTCGCAGTTCATGTTCACGCGATCACAAGATTCAAAAAGCTCAAGCCCGCTTTTTCCAACAATCAGTTCAATGGAAGGATTAATGGCACCATTTGCAAGAGCAGCAAGCTCCACCGGCTGCTGCTTTAAAAGCCCCACAAAGACATCGGCACGTTCCTTGTCGAACTTCGGGAAAACCAGGTACACATTGTGGAGCCCGCCATTTGGGCCCTTGACCGACGCCATAACGCGGTTGTCGTTCACCGAAAACGGCTCAACCTGCCCCCGCGTCACATATTTAAAGGCATAATCGATATCGCGTCCGGAAGCACCAGCAAGCAAGTGGTCTAGCCACTTCTTGTTCCACCAAGTACTTCCATAAACACCATAATCCATAGTCGCCCAAATATAGCAATTTTCTTTGACAAAAATTGCTCATTTGAGCACAAAATCAGTAGTAAAAAGCCCAAGCCGAGTGTCGCGGGCATGTTTACTTGTGGCGTTTCACGCCTGTCTTGAGCAGTCGATATTCCTTGTGGCCGTCGTTGAACCTGAAGTCAATTCTCCAGATGTACACACCGTCACCCACCTTGCGACCTTCGGAGCTACGTTCGTTCCAATAGAGGAACCCTAGCTTGGAATGGTCATTTTCATTACCGCGGGATTCCATTTCCATTTCTTCCTTGGTAAAGGTTTGGTTGAACGATGTTACCACATTGGAATAGTTATCGTAAATAATGACGCGGGCCTTGTACGGGGCAATAGACGAAATGCGGATCGTCTGCAGGGAATCAGGAACATGTTCCCATTCTTTTTCTCCAGGGGGGATCCACTTCGGCGTCTTGTCTTTCTTTAAAAGGCGAATATTGGAAGACACCTCGTAAAGGTAAATATCGCTGTTCTTGCCGCCCACCGATACGCCTCCAATTCCAACGGCATTCTTTTGACCATCAACATAACCCGAGGCGGGGTTTGTGCGAATGCAGTTGTCCACCAACAAGTTGTTGTCCTTAAGGACAATCGTCCATTCCTTGCCAGATTCGCTTACCTCCGGTTCCCCTTGAACGCGCAGCGCCATGCTCACCGTATCGGAGCAGCGAGCGGAATAGCGGAACAAGTTTTTCCAGGGTTCCTTCTTTTCCTTGGTGGAAATCGCTTCGGACATTTCTACGAACAAGGTGTCGGGCGGAATGCCGTAGGAATCCTCAATATATTCCACTGTCGGGACGCGGCCAGGATGCTTTTCCGCCTTCACGGGGACCGGGCCAATTTTATCCCGGAGTTCCACCTTTTGCGGGCGGTCGGCAGCAGTCTTTGTCATGCGCAAGTAGGGAGCCTTGTCCTTATCGGCAAAGGTCACGCCGTAATCAAACGGTTCCTTGATAACGGATTCCACCCAGCGGGAATCTTCACTCAAGTGCATTTTACTCTTGGACGCCTTTTTCCACGTCTTTCCGGCAGCATTCCAGAAGACCGTATCGATGCTTAGGATATTTTCGGAAAGGCGATCGATAAAGTGGATGCGAACGGAATCGGCGCGGCCATCCTTGTCGCTGTCGTAAATTTCGGCATAGTCTGCGGCAGCATAATTGGAATAAACAATCAGCGAGTTGCGGAAGCTTAGTGCAGACTCATCGCCATCTACCTCGGCATAAATCTTGACGCGGTTACTGGTACTCTTGTAGTTGAAAACCGCATCGAGGCGCTTACTTTTCAGTTCCTTCTCGCCATCAACAAAGTAGAACGCCGAAGTCGCTTCAAATTCCGAAGAATACACATCGGTTTCTACAGCCTTAAGCCTAATGGTATCGCCGGTATTGGTGAACAGGGCGACCTTGATAGTATCGCGAACATACAGCGACTTGCTTTCGGCCGTAACACGAAGTACAAACGCCACGCTGTCGGTGGTTTCTACAGAATCCAATTCCACATCGGTTTTCTTTTTCAAGAAACGGTAAGTGGTATCGATGTTATCGGATACCACGACCTTTTTGGTGGCGAGGGTCTTGTATACAGGATCCTTGAATTCCGCCACAAGGATATCCGAAGCATCGCAAGAAATCTTTCCGTCACCGCGTTTCGGCGCATATTCATTTTTCTCGATGTCTTTTGTAATCTCGTAATAGCCGCTCTTCATTTCGGCAACTTTCAGGTTACTTTCAATATCGCCTGAATAGAAGCAAGAAAGCGAAACCGTAAGGGTATCCTTTCCCGGCGTGAAATCCTGGCTTTCCAGAGTCAGCCTGATTTTCTTCGTCGTTCTTTCGATAGACTTTCCGGCAGAGTCCCCGTTTACGATATGGATATAGTCCTTTTCATCTGGAGCGGGCGGAGGTTCGCAGCCCTCAATATATTTTTTCTCTGTGATAAGCCAGGTGGTCTTTTCGCCCTGAACATCCCACGCACCGGCATTGATTTGCAGCTTTTTGCCGCCAAACGCCTTTGAGGGCACCATCACATCCCAGTAATCACTGGTTCTGCTGCGACGTACCATAGGCAAAGTATCGAACGACACCTTCTCGCTGTTTCTATAATAAAGCTTTACCGAGTCGACGCCTTCAATGTCGTACACCTCGAAACTCAACTTCACCTCGGTTGCAACCGTATCCACACAGCCTTCTGTCAAAAGAGCTATGCTAGATTGAGTATTCTTGACATAAATGGTGTACGGATCTTTTTCAGGGAAAGCGACAGAAGGAGTGCTTCCCTTACGCCCCAGGGAATCCGTCGCTGTCACATAAAAATCAATACCCGGAGAAACCAGATAGCTTACAGGAACCTTGACCGTCCAAGAGCTATCCTTCACCTTTGTCATGGCAAGTTGCCTATATGCAGACAACGTATCTCCATGTGTGCGAACAAAAGCCATCACGTTTTTCATGGAAATTCTAGACGAAACGAGTACGCCGATATTCAAGGAATCCGAATCAAGTTTCTTGCCCACAAGGTCTGCGGTCGCCTTAGTCAAAGTCACCTTAGGCGGCAAGAAATCCTCTCGCCAGCTCGCCGTATCAGAATCCTTTTTGCCGCGATAGCTGACGCCGATTTTAATGTGGTGAATGTCGCCATCGATGATCGTATCCGGCGTCGTGTAGCATACCGTGTAACGGGTTTGCATGTCGTGACGGATTTGGGCGAGAATTTCCCTCGTTTCCGTAATGCCCGCCGTTTCGTAATAGCGGCCTCCCGTTCCTGCGGACATGTCCTGCAAGATGTCGAAGCCGTAGTTGAAATACGAGGTGGAATATTCTGCGCTTTTTTTGAACGCGATAGTATAGATGGAAGTCGCGTATCTCTCGGCAAGTTCTACAACGGTAGAGGCTGTGTATTTTTTATGGTCGGATCTACCGTCCGAAAATACGATGATTGCCTTGGGTCCGCCTAAATCGGCCCCGAGTTCCACACCTGTGTAGGCACCGAGGGCGATGTCTTCGTACGCCCCGGTAAACCTTAGCCGTTCCACGGCACCTAAGAGGCTGTCCTTATCGGATGTGTAGCCCTGCACCACTCGAACGGTATCCACGTAACCGATAATGGCGACCCTGTCGAACTCCTCCATTTCGTTCACAAAACGAGTAACATACTCTCTGGCCGCATCTTGAATGTCTCTGATGGAGCCGCTTTCGTCAACGACAAATACGACGGATACGCCCCTAATATTTCCTGGGCTTGTGACGGTTGCGGGGAGGGATTTTCCATCTTCGAATAAAACGAAATCAGAGGAATCCAAATCGAAAATCGATTTCCCGCTGTTGGAGTCCACCACAGAAACGATGCTGCAAATTTCAGGATGACCGGAAGTGTTGACACCTTGGATGTCAACTTTCGGAACGGTGGTCAAGTCCACTACATAATTTGCCTTTATGGAACAAATGCTGTCGATGGGGCTTACTTTCGTTTGTTCGCTTATGGGGTTTGTGATGATTACATTCCCCTTGGTTACGGTCCACTTGCTGAAAACATATCCGCCGTACGGAATAGCCATGACGGTAGTGTCGCCGCCCGAAGGCAAAACTACAGCCCCGTCGGGATGCACCGTGCCGTGATCGGCGGACTCGACTGTAAGCACATACGGAACGGCAATCTTTGCAGAAAATTCTACAAGGCTATCGCGATCGGATGCGGGACCAAGCGACCAGTAATGTGTAGCTCCCTTTGTTCCCTGGAAGGACAAAATGTTTTTCCCGTTCACCTTTGTCAAGCGGCCGTTCCTGTTTTTCAAGTCGGTTCCGTAGCTGTAAAAATTAAGATCAATGGCGGAACCGGCGGTGACTTCTATAAAGTACCAGTTGGTATCGGGCGCAGTCCAGGACATGAACACTTGGTTTTTGAACCCTGTGGTGTCGGTATAGTAGTCATTAGCAAAGACAAAGTCCTTGGAGGTGGCGCCTATGGTGTGTATAGTCCCCTTGCTAAAGGTCGCCTTGATGGTAGCATCGTCCGCAGATGTTGTCGTGGTGTTTGCGTTCTTGGCGTCTTCGATATCCGGGGTGCCGGCCGTAATGGTCCACTCCTTGAACTTGTATCCGAAATCCGATGTTGCGGTAATGCTTACCGAGCTCGTTAGACTTGCTGGTCTCGGAGTTGTGGGCGTCACAGTTCCATGACCATCCGAGATGACCTTGATTTCAGCGGACTTTACAATTTTCGCCGTAAAGCGTTTACTGGTATCCGCATAAGTATACCGCTGGAAAGACCAATACTGGGGTACCCCGGCAGCCCCCTGGAACAGGTAACTGACAGGCAAGCTATAGGTACTATAGGAACCTCCAAAGGTAGAATCCGTACCATACTTCCAGAGGTAGCCACGGGTAATGTCACTATCGGGGCTTTCAATTTCCAGGTAATACCAGCCGGAATCAGGAGCGGTCCACGTCAAGGCTACATCATACAGATGGCCCGAATAGTCCGTAAAATTGTCCTTATTAAAGGTAAAGGTCTTTGCAGTTGTTCCAATTTTCTGAACAGGTCCCTTGTGGAACTTAGCTTTTATCGTAGCATCGCTTTCGATAGAAACCTTTGTTGTACGCTCGGTTGAAGCGTCAATCGTTACACTACCAGAAACTTTACTCCACTCGTCAAAGAAATACCCCACCTTGCTGCTGGCCGTAATGGTTGTATCGCGTCCTTTATGCAGAGCAATCTTGCTAGCCGTATTGATTGATCCCATAGTAGTATCAACATTAACGGTAAGTTCATACCCCCTGCTTATTTTTACGTTATAGGAATCAGAGCTGTCGCTAGCATAATAAGGTCCCATGGCCCAATACTGTGGAACGCCCGAGGCTCCCGTGAAAACTAAGCTGTGTTTACCAGAATAGTAATACGTCGAAGAATATCTCGAGAACGTAGAATCCGTACCAAAACTATAGAGATAGCTGTAGTCCGAAATATCGAAATCAACAAAATACAAACCAGAATCGGGTGCGGTCCAGGTCATGAATACATAGTTGTTGTATTTACTGATGTCGGTATACTTGTCCTTATTGAATGTAAACTCACTTTCGTCATAACCGATATCTTGAATGGGACCCTTGCGGAACGAGGCTTCAATAACAGCGTCCTTGTTGACAGTCACCTTGGTAGAGCGTGATGTCAGACTCTTTATAGACGCGCTACCCGAAACCACACGCCACTTGTCAAAGACATAGCCCATATTCCCATAGGCAGTAACGGTAGTATCCTGACCTGCGCCAAGTTTTATTTCTGAATTACTCGATAGAGATCCATTGCTACCAGCGATAACCTTCAAAGAAACCGCGCCCCGTATAGTTACCGTAAACGATTTGTTATAATAGCTGGAGCTATAGGGAGCAACAGTCCAATACAGTGTTTCGCCCTTATTTTTTACGACAACAGGGAGACTGTACTTATCGCTAAAACTGTTATAGGTATCATAAGACCTGAACGTAGAACTGTTGCCAAAAACATACACATAGCCGCTTGCTTGCGGAGATTCAATATCCAAGAAGAAGGTTCCCGTATCCTTAGGAGTCCATTTCAACGCCACTTCATATTTTTTGCGATAAACAGAATCGGAATAGTAGTCTGTGCTATAAACAAACGATTTTACCGTTTCGTCAATTTCATAGACATCACCTTTTCTAAAGTGGGCTTGAACAGTGGCGTTGTTGGTCGTGCTTACAAATGTATAGCTAGTATCTTTATTCGCAATAGTTGCATTACCGGATTTCACACTCCATTGATCAAATCGGTAACCAAAGCGAGTCGCCACAGCGTCTATACTATAGTCCATACCAGAAATCACATTTGTATAACCCGCGCTGGGAGTAACAGATCCCAAGGAATCGGCCAGGAGTTTTATGACAAGGCGTTTTTCGTTCAAATCTACATAATGGACAGAAATGGTATCCTCGGTGGTACTGTAGGGCAACACTTTGAAGTTTACCACATCGCCCTTTGAAACTGTTACAGAGTCTATATAAGAGGTAACGTAACTTTTGTAAGTAGAGTAACTTGTGCAACCAACATTAGCACATTTGTAATATGTAACATAGTTAGCTCGATTTTTAAGTTTTACCACAATGCCGTACTTACCGTCAGCCGGCGCAACGAAAGTGAAACGAATGCCATTAGTTGCAGATTCACTGTAATAATCGTCTTTGAAGGTGTATTCCTTGGGTGTATCGGTAACGCTATAGATTTCACCTTCAGCAAAGTGAGCTTTAAGATTGCAGTCCCCCTTGACCGTAACTGTTGTCGTAGCCGACGCCTTATCGGACAAGGTGCAAGAACCCGAAACAACGTCCCACTTTTTGAACTTATAACCCGTGTTTGGAGAGGCAACAAGTCGAAGAGTATCCCCCGCAGCGGCTGTAGAATCAACATAACGGGTATAGCCATTGATTGTGACATAGCCTTTTCCCAAGGTATCTATATGAACCCGGTAAGTACGTTTCACCGAAATCAATATGGAATCGGCAGACGTGACCTGCGGGACACTATGATAATCACGGAACACATAATAATGCTTACCGGCCTCCGCAATGGCATCAACATTAGAAGACTTGTAGAGCCCCGACGTTTCAAAAGTTTCATCGGAATAAAGGTAACGATAATAACTGGTCGTGTTAGAATACGTAACAAACTTATAGGTTCCTGCAGTCGGAGCATCGAAATAAGTCTGTATTCCCATATAACCGTCGCGAATGACGCCGTCTTTAAGGAAATTGAACCATTTGGGAGTTTCGCTAATTTCAAAAATTTTGCCTTCTACAAAGAAAGCCTTTACCTTGCAATCTCCAGCGAGTGCCACAAAGGTGCTATTCTTTGTTGTATCGCGAATCGTACAGGAACCAGAAACTTTTTCCCAATGGTCAAAACGCGACCCACCATCTGCAGTTGCCACAATTGAAATGGAATCACCGGCAAGTTTATCGTCACTAGAGCCCAATTTACTATTGACTTTAACGGTTCCCGCACCCGAAACTGTAGAAGTCACGTTCACATTTTTGACAACCCATACCGAGAGAGTATCATTCTGGTCCGGGGAATAGGAGGAATTGGCGCTTTGCAAGTAGAAATAATATTTTTCACCTTCAGTGGCACTAAAAGCATTGGAAGAGAGACTGCTCGTTGTGGTAAAGGTTTCGTCATAAGCCCAAACTTTGTTCGACTGGTTGCTTTTTACGAAAATAGTGTACCGGCCGTCCTCAGGTGCCGTAAACACGGTCCTGATGCCAAAACTTGAGCCGATTTCAGAGCGGTGCATGCCATAGTTGAATTCCGAAGGCGTTGTAGAAATCGGATAAACACCACCCTCGTCTTCTGAGAATACGGTTATTTTACAATCGCCCTTGACAGTCACTTTTGCATTCTGTGCAGCAGTGTCGTTCAAGGTGCAGTTACCCGAAGTCACCTTCATGTATGAGAATCTCTTTCCACCAGATACACTGGCGGTAATTTGAACGGATTCACCATTAATGTGTGTCGTGTCGTGGGAAGAACCGTTTTCAAACTTGGCAGAAACATATTCGTCACCTTCAAGTTCTATATGATAAGTACGGTCGACATTGAGCGTTAAGGATTGCGAGCTACCAGTGCTAAAAAGAAGGTACCGGCCGTCTGTATTGACGGATCCTAAGAAAACCTGTTTGGTCGTCGTTCCGCTATAAGTTTTACTGGTTGTAGAAGGGAACGTGTTGTCGGAGCCCTCATCATACAAATAAATAGTTGTCGTGGCACTCGGCTTAATCGTAAGCCTGTAGGTACCGGAGTCCGTCGGGACAAAACCCGTATTTATTCTGTAGTTGGAACCGCTGACATAGCCATCGGCACTAAGCTTGTATGTGACGGGAGTTTCGGTAATGGGCAGAATGGGAGCATCTTTAAATAGAGCCTTGACGGAGCAATTCGTAGAAAGTTGAACCATTGTGGTCGCAAGGTACGCATCGTCTATTTTGCAGGTACCCGACACAACGTTCCATTTGTCAAACATCTTTCCAAACTTAGATGCCGCACTAATCGAGTAAGAAGAATCGGGGTCACAATTCTTCGTGCTATATCCTGAACCAGAGATGTCATAGCTTAAAACATATTTTCGCTTCACCACCAATTTAATATCATCTGTGCCGTAACTTTCTGCTTGGCGGAACAAGATGTAGTAGGACTTTCCCGCATTCATGCTCAAAGGGATTTGTCCATTATATGCAAGCGTCTTTTCCGTGGTAGAGTTAAATGAGGAGTTTTGTCCATTGTCAATGTACTTGATACCTCTATTGGTATATACTTCAATCACATAAGGGCCAGTTGCCGGGGCGGTAAACTTGGTACGCAAATCATAATAGCCGTCTACCAAGAAAGCATCTTTGGCGAAGTTGAAAGACTTCGGCGTCGAAGAAAGTTCATAGACTTCACCCGTATTGAACACCGCCGTGACAACGCAATCGTTTGCCCCCATGGTAACGGTAGCCGTAGGGGAATTTTCATCATCAACGGAGCATCCGCCGGTCGTTTTCCAGTGGCCAAAGCGGTAGCCCTTATTCGGAGTGGCGGAAACAGTTTGCGTATCTCCTTCAATAAGGACTCTTCCAGTGGTGGAACCCAGTTTAGCAGAACCACCCCCCTCAACGTCAGTTGACAAATAATAGGCTAAAAACGCCTGAACCGTAGCCGTTTTGTCGTCGCTATCAATGTTTTCTTCGGGAATAGCGATATAGTAATCATAAGAAGTAGAGCCGTACCCGTCACTATAAAAATAGAGTCGACCATCTGAATAATCTCCAGCCGAGCTCATTCCGCTATCAAAACCCATATGGCTTTTATATGCATATGAGAAACTTTTTTTGGTAAAGTTCGAAATGGCTAGAACTAACCTCTTGCCCCCCTGCTTGACTTTTATTCGGACCCCATAAACGCTATACCCCGTCGTGGTCGAATATTTTTTGAAGTCCAGCACAGTGGGACTTCCACCAGGAGTCAGTTCATAATAAAAGCTTTGTTCTTTAGCGTAAGGTCTAAAACGGCAAAGGCCGCCTTCATACGCCGTGGCAAAGGTCGACCTGGAATGAGCGTCGTCAATAACGCAATTACCACCATTATCCATTTTCCATTCATCGAAGGCATAGCCATCTTTGGTAGTCGCGTCGAGTCGAATGGTATCGCCGGCAGAATAATCCCTAGTCCCTTTTGTAGAACTAAGGTAAATATTACCATTATCTTCTATGGAAACTTGTACAGCCTGTGCATAACTAAAAGCAAAAAGAATGCACAATGCAATATATGCTCGAATCATCGATGTTCTCCCAACATGACCTTTTTACCGGGGTCTACCCCTACAAACAAGTTAGAAAATTTTTTATCTTTCTTCTACAAATTTCTTGATTTACGGGGTTTATGTTGAGGAAATTTATACTCGTTTGCATTGTTTGCCTAATCAGCAATATTTTTGCCATGGAGCTCAGGCCCTTTTTCAACGGCTATGCTCCCAGCAACGCATCTATCGTCACCCACCAGAAAAGCGTAAAATCCGAAAGGGACTGGGACAGCGAGATGCAGTTCTCCGCCGGGCTCGAAATGAACTTCGCCGCTGAATTTAGCCCTATCCGCTACGGTTTCGGCGTAGGCTACAAGAATCCGCTGAAAGAGGACAACACCGAGATTGTTCCCGCCTCTATTCCCGTATGGGGAACCTTTGCTTTCGGCCGCATCAACACCGACGCCTTCTTTTCACCTTATGCCGTGGGCCGCGTAGGTGTTCTCCCCCTCATCACAAGTAACGGCTGCTGGTGGGAACGTCCTTTCGACTTCTTTGTCGCCGGAGGCCTCGGTGTCATACTCCCCTACCGAATCGGCGTCGAAGTCAACTACGAATACGCCTCCGTACTCAAGTCCTACGAAAGCCGCAACCAAAACTTTCGCATTTCGGCAGGCAAATTCGGCGCCCGCCTATCCATCGGCTTCGAACTTTCTCGTGATAAAATTTACAACCCCCACGACCGAATCGAAAAGAGGGACGAATCCGCTGTACAAGAAGGTCCCTTCGACGATGACAGCGATGATAGCGAAAGCACGTCCGCTATAGCAGAAAGCGTAGCCGAACAGGTAGCCGATTCTACTAAAGCCACAGAACCTGTGCAGCCTGTAGAAACGGAACAGCCAGCGGCTGTTCCTGCAGAAAACGAGCCTGCCGCCATTTCTTCTGAAGAAACGGCTGAATCCGAGCCAGCCGCCGTGCAGCCGAAAAAAGTCAAAGAAAAGAAAAAGGCTTCCAAAAAATCTACTACAAAGAAAAAAGCCTCCGCAAAAACGAAGGCTAAAAAGAGTAAAAAGAAGTAGATTTATTCTACCACATCTTGTCGTACTTTTTGCGGCTCTTTTCCTCGTCGAGCTTTTCCTGAACGATAGCGTCGATCACGGCAGCAACGGTCAAGTTGAAGATGTCATGCACAGAGGCGTCAGAGTCGGTGAAGTGCACCGGCTTGTTCAAACCCATCTGCACAGGACCGATGGATTCGCCCACGCCCATTTCGAGGAGCATCTTGCAAGTGGTATTTGCAGAAGATAGACACGGGAAGATGAGCGTGTTGACCGTCTGGCCCTTAATCTTGTTGAAGGGGTACTTGGAGTCGCGCAGATCCTTGTCGAGCGCCACGTTCACCTGCATTTCGCCATCGATCACGTAATCCGGGTACTGTTCGTGAATCATCTTCACGGCTTCGCGGGCGGTATTGGACGTGCCGCGCGGAGCGCCCTTGTCGCTACCGAAGTTGGCGTAGCTGAGCATTGCCATCACCGGTTCGTGAGCAAAGAAGCGCACGGCGTCGTGAGTGAGCTTGACGATATCCACGAGCGTTTCGGCATCGGGGTCGCGGTTCACCAAAGTATCGGCCAAGAAGAACGTACCCTTCTTGGTGCTGAGAATATGGAGGGCACCGAAGTGCTTGTAGTCTTCGCGGATGCCGATGATTTCCTTGGCGAGTTCAATCGTTTCGCTGTACTTGGAGTAACCACCAGAAATCAGCGCGTCAGCATCGCCGACCTTCACCATCATCATGCCGAAGTGGTTGGGTTCGAACATGTCGTCGCGGGCTTCATCGAGCGTCACGCCGTTACGGCCGTTTTCTTCGGCGTAGATTTCTGCATACTTGCGGCGACGTTCAAATTCTTCCGGAGAACGCGGGTTCACAATCTTGATACCCGTAAGGTCGAGCTGTTCGCGCTGGGCAATAATCTGAATACGTTCGGGGTTGCCCAAAAGAATCGGGTGAGCAACGCCTTCAATCTTCGCCTGCACGGCAGCCTTGAGCATGTTGAGGTTGCTTTCGGCAAACACCACGCGCTTCGGGTTGCTGCGAGCCGTATCACTGAACTGACGGATAAGCTTGTTATCGTAGCCCATCATATCGCGCAGGCGGTCGTAGTAAGCATCCCAATCGGTAATGGGCTTGCGGGCCACGCCACTTTCGATAGCGGCCTTGGCCACGGCGATAGACACATCGGTCAACAGGCGCGGATCCAGCGGCTTTGGTATCAGGTATTCCTTACCGAAGGTAAAGCGCTGGGCGTTGTAAGCGATATTCACCACATCGGGCACCGGCTTGTGAGCGAGCGCTGCAATGGCACGCACGGCGGCGTGCTTCATGTGTTCGTTGATGCAAGTAGCGCGAACGTCGAGAGCGCCGCGGAAAATGTAGGGGAAGCCGATAACGTTGTTCACCTGGTTCGGATAGTCGCTGCGGCCCGTTGCAAAAATCAGGTCGCCACGGCTTGCCATGGCTTCTTCGTAGCTGATTTCGGGGTTCGGGTTAGCAAGAGCGAAAACAATCGGCTGGTCGGCCATGCTGCGGACCATTTCGCGGGTAAGAATGTTGCCCTTGGAAAGGCCGACGAATACATCTGCGCCCTTCATGGCATCTTCGAGCGTTTCGATATCGGTGCGGTCGGTCGCAAAGAAGGCCTTCGCTTCGGTTAAGCCCTTGCGGTCCTTGCGAATGACACCCTTACTGTCGCACATCACCAAGTTTTCCTTCTTGAGACCGAGCGACAAGTAGAGTCGCGTGCAGGCGCAAGCGGCTGCACCCGCACCGTTCACCACCATCTTCACGTTGCGAATGCTCTTGCCAGCCACTTCAATTGCATTCAAGAGGCCTGCAGAAGAAATGATAGCGGTACCGTGCTGGTCGTCGTGCATCACGGGGATGTCGAGTTCAGCCTTCAGAGTGTCTTCGATTTCGAAGCATTCCGGGGCCTTGATGTCTTCGAGGTTGATGCCGCCGAACGTCGGGGCAATACCCTTCACGATTTCGATAAACTTCTTCGGGTCCTTTTCGTTGATTTCGATGTCAAACACATCGATACCGGCGTAAATCTTGAAAAGGAGAGCCTTACCTTCCATCACGGGCTTACCCGCGAGTGCGCCAATGTCGCCGAGGCCAAGCACAGCCGTACCGTTACAGATCACAGCGACCAGGTTACCCTTGCCGGTGTATTCGTAAGCAAGGTTGTTGTCCTTTTCAATTTCCAAGCAGGGAGCAGCCACACCCGGAGTGTATGCAAGGCCCAAGTCGGTCTGCGTACTATGCGGCTTGGTCGGCACAATTTCAATTTTGCCGGGCTTGCCCATGGCGTGGTATTCGAGAGCTTTTTCCTTTAAATCCTTGCTCATATTTTCTCCTTTTCGCGCGCATTCAAAGCCGCGAAATATCAAATTTCGTGGCCAATAATAGAAAAAACAAGGGGTATTGTAAAGATTTCAATACCCATTTAAGAAAGATGTATTTTTCGACCGTCCAAAAGGAGCACACGCCCCCTTTTTAGGCCTTGTTTTACTATTAAATTCTCATGGAAATATCGAGCGCTTTTACACTATGTGTAAGGGCACCGACAGAGATATAGTCCAAACCAAGCGTCGCGATTTCCTTGGCACGTTCAAGCGTCATGTTGCCAGAACCTTCCACCAGGCACTTGTCGCCGCTTTCCTTGATAATTTTTAGGGCTTCGGCCATCATCTCATTGCTCATGTTGTCGAGCATGATGACGTCCACACCCTTATTGAGGAGAGCGCGGAGCTGATCGAAGTTTTCCACTTCCATTTCGACCATTAAGTTCTGCTTGTTGTTCTTCTTCACGACTTCGAGCGCCTGAAGCACGCCACCTGCTGCTGCAATGTGGTTGTCCTTCACGAGCACCATGTCGAAAAGGCCCATACGGTGATTAGAACCACCACCCACGCGAACGGCATACTTCTGCAAAGTGCGGAAACCGGGAACCGTCTTGCGGGTATCGAGAACCTTCGTCTTGCCAGCCTTCAATGCTTCCTGGAATGTATGCGCAACAGTCGCCACACCGGAAAGTTGCTGGATGAAATTCAAAAGAGTGCGTTCGCCCGTCAAAAGTTCGTGCGTCGTGCCGTCCATTTCGGCAATCAAGTCGCCTTTCTTGACGACATCGCCGTCTTTCTTATGGAGCGTCACCTTCACATTCGCCTTGAGTTCCTGGAACACAAGCTCAATCACCGGGAGGCCAGCGAGCACGCCATCTTCCTTGGCAATCAAACGGGCATGCTGCTTCTGGTCAGCAGGAATGGTCCATTCGCTCGTCACGTCACCCGTGCGAACGTCTTCCGCCAAAGCGAGGCGGATCATCGTGAGGGCATCTTCTACAGGGAATTTTGGTGTTGAGCAATCTCCATACATAATCTAGGCACCTGTTGTTAAAATTAAAATGTGTAATGTGGGATATGGGGTGTGGGATGTGAAATGTGGGATGTGTAATGTGGAATTTTTCATTAGTCATTTCACATTTCACACTTCACATTCCTACTGTGCTCCCTTTCCAGTTAAAACCACATAAACCGTTCTTACCAGAATCTGGAAATCCAAAAGCAGACTCATATTCTCAAAGTAATACATGTCGTACTGCAACTTGATTTTCACGTCTTCGGTACTAGTATCATAATGGTGGCACACCTGAGCCCAACCAGTCAAACCGGGCTTCATTTTCAGGCGGCTAATATAGAACGGAATTTCTTCACGAAGTTTGCTGATGAACACAGCACGTTCAGGGCGCGGGCCCACCATGCTCATGTCACCTTTAAGCACACACAAAATCTGCGGAAGTTCATCGATACGCGTCTTGCGCAAGAACTTACCCACCTTGGTAATGCGGGGGTCGTCCTTGGTTGCCCACTGGGCACCGAACTTTTCAGCATCGGTACGCATGGTACGGAACTTGAACACCGTAAACGGCTTACCGTACAGGCCTATGCGTTCCTGCGAATAAAACACCGGGCCGTGATCTTCAAGCTTAATCGCAATCGCAGCAATAATGCAAACTGGGAGTGAAATCAAACCGAGGAAGGCTCCGAACAAAATATCAATAACGCGTTTTACACGAACCTGCCAAAGCGGCATGGTAAACGCAAACAGTTCCTGCAGTTCAAAACCGTAAACGAGGTTCGCCTTGAACTGGCCATTAATCACGCTATAAAGCTCGGGCACCAAATAGATGTGTACCGGCTGGTCGCACACCCACACAAGCACGCGCATAATTTCTTGCGGAGAAGAACTGTCGTGCGCAATAATGATTCCCGTTACCTTGTACTTCTTGATAAGGGTTGCCAAATCCGCATACTTGCCGAGCACCGGCACGTTCGCAAATTCATGTTCCATGACCTGGAAACGTTCATCGACAAAGCCCACCACACGCTGGCCGCGTTCAGGAGTCTTTGCCAAAGCTTCGGCAATCTTCTTACCTGCCTCGGTAGCACCCAACACCAGAATGTTATTCGCACCGAAACCGCGGCTCAAGAGACCTCGCAGGCAACGGTAAATAAGCATTCTAAAGACAACCACCAAGAACAAAGCAAAGCCACCGTAAATAAAAATCCAGGGGAAACGGGAACCGTACAGATAGCCACTATTGAGCGGTTCGTTCACCATGACCTTGCCAATAAATTCTGCGCCGAACAGCACCGCAATAATCAGCACAATGCCAATCAGCACCGCACGCAACACGCGCAAAATCTGGTGCGTTCTCGACATGAGCAACCAGGAACGGTAAAGTCCCGCACAAATGAATAGCAGAATCCAGCCCACATTCAGCACAAGCCCCATGTGAGCATAGTCGACAAACGCCTTGCTCGGGTCGAACTTATCGGCAATCCAGCCACTGTGGAACTGCACCCAAAAGGCGAGTACAAAACAAATTGACAAAGCCACGAAGTCCGAAAGGACAACGAGAATGCGTTCCAATGTAGCTGCACGAATCATAACAACCCTAAATTACCAAATTGCAGAGTTTCAGATTTTTCGTTTCGCGCAGTTTTTAGGCGAGGAAACGAATAACCTGGCTCTTTTCGACAATTTCGGGCAGGGCGTCGATGGCATCTACTGCCTTGGACGTCTTGCAATCCTGCGTCTTTTCGGTAATCACCACGATAGAGACCTTACCCGGATCCTTCACGTTCTTCTGGATAATGGTTTCGATGGAGATCTTGTTGTCGGCGAGGATGCTGGTAATCTTGGCGAGCACACCGCAAGCGTCACGAGAGGTGAAGCGCAGGTAGTAGCGGGCCGAAGTTTCCGAAATCGGAACGAGCGTTGCAGAGTTGTCGACATTGAACCAGCCCATCGGGAGTGCCTTGCGGCTGCCCTGGTCCACGGAGCGGGCCAAGGAAACGAGGTCGGCTACCACAGCAGAGGCAGTCGGCAAGCGGCCTGCACCGGCGCCAGTCTGAACGGTTTCGCCCAGGTTGTCGCACTTGAGGTACACGGCATTGATCACACCGTTCACGTTAGAAAGCAGGTTTTCGTTAGAAACGAAGCATGGATGCACACGGGCGTCCACGCGGTCGCCGTCGCGGTGGTAAATGCCGAGGAGCTTCACGCAGCAGCCAAGTTCCTTGGCGAATGCGATATCCTGGGCGGTAATCTTGGAAATACCCGTCACATGAATCTTTTCGAAGTCCACGCGGTGGCCACTGCAGAGGCTAGCGAGCAAGGCAGTCTTGTGAGCGGAGTCGATACCTTCGATATCGAAAGTCGGGTCAGCTTCGGCAAAGCCGAGCTTCTGGGCGTCCTTCAAAACCACGTCGAAGTCCAGGCCTTCATCGGCCATGCGGCTGAGGATGTAGTTACAGGTACCGTTAATGATGCAGCTCAGGTGTTCCACGGTAGAGCCGAGCAAGCCTTCCTGCAAGCTGCGGATGATAGGAATGCCACCGCCCACGGCTGCTTCGAACAACACATGCAGACCGTTCTTGGCTGCAAGCGGGAAAATTTCGTGGCCGTACTTGGCGAGAAGAGCCTTGTTGGCTGTCACCACATGCTTGCCACTTTCGAGAGCAGCGAGAATCCACTTGCGCGGCATGTTGTAGCCACCGGCCAGTTCCACAAGCACGTCGATATCGTTACCGGCGATCATTTCGTCGGCGTTAGTCGAGACCTTGTAGCCTTTTGCCTTGTACGGGGCAAGTTCTTCTTCAGACTTTGCGCAAATGCAAGCCAGTTCGAGTTCAACACCGAGCTTTTCCTTGTATTCGGCAATCTTCTGTTCCAGAATCTGAATAACACCGCCACCGACGGTTCCAGTACCAATTAAGCCAATACGCAACATAGGGCGTCTCCATTTTAAATTTTTACGGGGCAAATATAGAATTTTAGCTAGAATCTCACAGTCACCCTGCGGCTCCCATTCCCGATTCGAAGCACATAATTCCCCGGAATTGGCACCGACACGTTGAAATTTGAGCTGTTTACAGTCCCGCGGAGTACCACATTGCCCTGCATGTCAAACAATGCATACCTATCACCAACATGGGCGTGAGCCACCTGCAAGTCGCAATTTACAACATTCACACTAAACTGCGGCACAACAACCCGTTCAAACGAATCCTTCTTTCCGCTGCTAGAAGACTTATCCGAATTTGTACTCGAACTAGACGATTTTGTGGAACTTGAGCTTGACTTCGCCGAAGAACTGCTCGACACGCTCGAAGAGGACTTTGCAGAAGAACTAGATGCAACACTTGAAGACGATTTACTAGAACTGGACCCCTCTTCGGAAGAACTCGAAATCAGCGTGCTGTCCATTTTCCACTTAGCATAATACACCTTCATTTCCGAGCCACTCACATCCACGGAAGTTACAGGAGAACCGGAATAATAGCTATTGTCATACCAATCCACAAAAAAGTATCCTTCGCGGGAAACGTATTGCGAATCCGGCAAATTTACCGGCACGCCTTCTTCATAATAGGTAACCTCATGGTCCTTCGCCACCTTGCCATCTTCGCCAGCAACAAGCATTACGCGGTGCTTTGTGTTATCCAGATTCAAGTGCGGAAGGATTTTCGTCCCCGCAAGATCTTCTGCCCACGCAAAGCCGTCTTGTCCATTTTCTTTTGGTTTTCCATCATCCTTTTCGTACCAGTTCCGCAATGAATCAGCAACAGCACCACCCATTAACTGTCCCACGGTAACGGAAATAAAATTATCCATATAAACAACAGGATCAAAGAGGTCGCTTTCATCTTCAGGGGTATACAAGTTGATAGCCTCCATGTTTGGCAGACTCAAATAAAAGGCGTTGTCGAACGAATAACGGCCACCTTCACAGTAACCAACAAGCGAAGCCATCATCTCGCCATCCGTAATCTCGTCAGAAACGATTTCACCCGCATTGTAGCTGTTGAACACGCTTACCGATCCGGCAACAGATTTCATCCATCCGAGCAACCCCGCCACATTCGTAGAACCTATCACGCGGCCATTATTGTAACTATTGATGAATACGATATCAGGATATCCATAGCCTGTTCCGACAAGCCCGCCAACATCTGTGATTCCACGAACTTCGCCCGCATTGTAGCTACGCAAAATAGAGAGCGTCTTATAATGGTAAATGTACCCGACCAGGCCTCCAATATCCGAAAATCCCGAAATTGCACCTGAATTATAGGAGTTCGTAATATCCACAGAAGTGTTGCTGATATAGCCGATAAAACCACCTACACACTCTTCAGCATTTACAGGACCTATATTATAACTATTCCATATGATTGATTCACTCGTCGCTTCACCAACAAAACCACCCGCATTTTTCCTGGCATTTACAAAACTCATGTTGTAACAATCCAACATTTCAGCACCCATATTCACAGAGCCCACAAAACCGCCCACATTCTCATTACCCACAACTACGCCGTTCGAATGGGAATTCGTTATAATCAAAGACAAATCTTTATTACTGGAATTGGCATACGCCACAAAAGCGCCAACGTTATTTTTCCCCCTAAAATAAAAGTCTTCCAATCCTAAATTCTTTATTTCTACATTCGCGTCAGCCTCTCTTCCAAGATCTATTTCACCAAAAAAACCAATATCTTCTTCAGTATTTATATCATTATAATAAAGGCCATAGATAGTGTGTCCATTTCCATCGAAAACACCTTCAAAACGATTTATCGGAGTCCATTTCTTGAGAGTTCCCTGCTTATTCAGATTCCCATTGGAGTTAAGCACATTCTCATTGACCACGATATCTTTCATCAATTTTCCACAAGCATTTTTTTCACCTTTAACTTCGTCATACCCATTTACGATTGATGCAAAATTGTACAATTCTTGAGCATCCGAAATCAAGTAACATTTTCCATCGAAATCCACGAGTTTTGTCCATACAGCATACAAAGTTTTAGCACCCGTCTCAGCCTCACCAATTTTTTCAATTTTTTTGTCCTTGTCCGTAGGACTTGCAACTGCGTACCAGCCTTCAAAAATGAACCCCTTTCGTTCAAATTTTTCAGGAAGTTTCAATCCTATTCCTTCCGTATAGGTTGATGGATACACATTTGTATCTCCTTCAATCGTATGCCATGTTATAGGATACACTCCAACAGAAGCGTTCACCTTTCCAGTCAAATCGGGGAACATGCCCTCACCGACAAATTCCTGTCCCCAAACCTCATTATTTTCATGCAAGAATGTCGCCACGACACCATTGAAGAACAGGGAATCTTCTACATCTACCACGCCTTCATACGGTTCGACATCAGAGCCCTTCTTATTTATTGTATTTTTAATTATCGGTTTGTTACTATACCAGTTTTCCCCTATTAACCAATTCCCCACATTGCCATCCAGGACAATATCAGCAACATTGTACGAGTTAACAATAAAAGGAACCACACGCTCTACTTCCCCTACAAAGGCTCCGACATGGGGTTCTGATTTGTCCCAAGTACTCCCTTCAGGAAGAATTCTTTCGACGCGCCCTCTATTATAGGAGTTTTCGATACGCAACGAATCGCGATTATATAAAGCAGCGATACCATCCAAATAAGCTCTGCCAACTAAGCCACCGACGGCTGACGAGGCTTCAATAGAACCAACATTGTTGCTTTCCTTTATCACCCCATGTCCATAGCCCATCAAACCTCCAACTGCACTTCCCAAGCCAGAAATGCGTCCAGAATTAAAGCACCTTTCGACAACAACCTGCGCACTGGATTCATCACTATCAGCAGATTCAACGGAACCTATCAAGCCGCCGACGTTTTCATATCCGCTAATATTCCCCATATTATAGGAGTTAACTAAAAATATCTCTGAAGATGGCGCAACTCGCCCCACAAGACCACCTACACCAATGTCTTCTTCGTCTTCGTAGGAAGATTCTATAATACCTTTATTGTAGCTATCCTTTATTGTAAGCACAGCGGAACTTGCTGTAATACCAACCAAGCCAGCAATTCCGCCAATTTCCAAGGTAGCCTCCATCGTAGCTGCGCTATAACAATTTTCAATTGTCAAGGTATCGATAAGATAAGCCACCAGGCTACCAACCCGGCCTCTATAAATGG
The DNA here is from genome assembly GCA_017550445.1 of Fibrobacter sp. Next base: position 6,989 of record JAFZOV010000075.1, on the reverse strand, counting down.
TATCCGGAACATGGAAATAAGAATCGACAATTCCCAAATTTTTTACAGTCCCTTTCACATAGGAAAAAAGACCTACATCATTATTCACCGGCTCCACCTGATACAAGCCCGACACAGTATGGTTCTGTCCATCAAAAGATCCGCTAAAGTGATCTATAGGTTTCCATGGTCTAAAAGAACCTTTGTTAGGGGAACCATCTGCCTTCAGCACGTTTTCGTTCACCACGATGTCCTGGGTTAGTTCGGCACACTTCAGACGAGACGCCAAGGTATCCGAACGATTGGTCGCAAACAACGCCGCAAATTCATACAGGTCATCGGCGGAACTAATCTGATAGCAGTCTTTCGATACGGTCAACGCATGGGCCGACAGGGCAGCAGATAAAATGGCTGCTAGGACTACAAAAGCTTTTTTCATCGATTATCCCCTTTTTTATTGGGTTTATTGGAAAATAGAAACTTTTATATTCTACATTTGGCGGCATGGAACAGGAATCCGTCAATCCCGCTATTGGCTCCATTTTAGATGAGCAGAAACTGAAGAACATTGTCTACCCGGCAAAGCTCTTTAGAACGCGTTTGAACGAAGAATTTATGAGGGCGAACCGCACCCGTAAGCCATTCCTGTACATCAAAATGTATTCGCACCAGTACGACTTCTTTGGTTGGGGCAGCCCCAACAAGACCGTCGAAAACACTTGGCGAATCAGCATTTTGACCATGTTTTCGCACTTGCGCTTTATCGATGTCCTGGGCTACCTTTCTGACGGTAGCGGTCTCGGCATCATCCTGCTGAATTCCGACCTTTCGGTGCTGGAATCCATCCGCAAAGAAATCCTGCACAAGTTGAATGACGCGGGCCTGATTCAGACACTCCGCATCAACCCCAAGAAACCCATTTTCGAGGCCTACATCTATACGGGACTCCAGGAAAAAGAGAACCTGGAACTGGAAGGCAAGATTAGCGATTTCAACAGCGCAAACGGACGATTCTTCTCGCTCACGCGCCTGAACCTCGACCACATCTGGGAACACCCGCACACAATCCGCTACCGTCACATGGTCAAGCGATTTGTGGACGTGGCCTGCACGAGCTTTGCAATTGTGCTCTGCTCTCCCCTGTTACTATTCTGCGCCGCCGCGGTCAAAATCAGTGACCCCAAGGGTCCGGTCATCTTCAAGCAGACCCGCGTAGGCAAGAACGGCAAGCTGTTCACCATGTACAAGTTCCGCAGCATGTACGTGGACGCAGAAGAACGCAAAAAAGAACTGATGGCCCAAAACGAAACGGGCGGCAAGACCTTCAAGATGAAGAACGACCCGCGTATCTATCCGTTCGGCCACGTGCTCCGCAAGTTCAGCCTCGACGAACTGCCGCAGTTTTTCAATATCATCAAAGGTGACATGTCTATCGTGGGGCCGCGTCCGCCGATTCCGTCCGAAGTGGCGGAATACGAGCCCTGGCACCGCATGCGTCTTTCCGTAACGCCAGGTCTCACCTGCATTTGGCAGGTCAGCGGCCGCAGTAACATCAGCTTCGAAGGCCAGATGCGCCTGGACAACGACTACATCAAGCGCAACGGAAAATTGGGCGATGACTTTGCCCTGATTCTGAAAACCTTCAAGGTCGTATTTAAAGGCGAAGGCGCGTACTAAGATGTGGAATGTGCGGTGTGGGATGTGCAATGCGCAATGTGTAGTGTGCAATGAATAATGAAAAATGAACAATGAAGTTCTTTCATTGTTCATTTTAATTTTTAATCATTCATTAAATTATCTGTTGTTCAGATAATCCAGAACCTTCTGGGTCAGGTCGTTTTCTTTCTTCCAGAACACCACGGCACCGGTAGCACGGTCCACCACCATGTCGTAGCCTTCCTGCAAAGCGATTTCGTTAATGGCCTTGCGGATCAACTGGATAATCGGGCCGCTCACCTTCTCGTTTTCAGAAATCAGTTCGCCCTTACGACCATACACGCGGTCAATAAAGTTCTTGAGTTCCATATCCTTCTTGTTATACTCGGCTTCCAGCTCGCGCTTCTTTTCGTCGCTGAGCATCAGCACCTGCTTGTCCAGCTTTTCCTTGATAGCAGCGAGTTCCTTCTGCAGCAAGTTGCCCTGCTGTTCCCACTTAGCCACCTGACGGTCATATTCTTCCTGGGCCTTCTTGGTGCCCTTATAGCCGTCAAAAATCAGCTTGGAATCCACATGCGCAATGCGCAGACCGTCTTCGGCAAACGACACGGTCGCAAACGCAAGCACTAAAACTATCAGCAGACGCTTAAGCATAAAGCCTCCTTAGAATCCCTGACCGATAACAAAGTTGAACTGCATGTCGCCCACTTCGGTGCGCTGAGTACCGCTATAGGTTTCGCCCACATCAAGCGGCCAGGCAAAGTCGAATCCGATAATACCGAGCATCGGCACAATCACGCGGAAACCGAAACCGATATCCTTCTTGAGGCTGGTGGGATCCCATTCGCTAAGCGGACTTCTGCTCGGCTTCGGGACCTTGGTACGCGGGTTGTAGCGTTCACCGAATACGTTACCTGCATCGAAGAAGAAGGGCAACAGGTAGAAGGTCTGGGGCACAAGGCCAAGCTGAAGTTCAGCACCCGTGTACTGGTAGCTGCGGCCCAAACGACGGTAGCCGATAGAGCCCGAGCTGTAACCACGCATCATACCTTCGTAACCCATGACACCGCCCATGGTGTAAAGAGTGCGGTACTGCAACTGGTCACCAATAATCACACCGTACTGGTTGGTAAGAGCAATCGCCAAGCGGTCGCGGAACAGGGGGAACCACCACTTGATGGTAAGTTCCGTCTTCACGAAGTTGAAGTCGCTGAACAAGGCGTCGTCAGCCCACTGGATATCCAGCACATAGCGGGAACCTTCGGTGGGGAACTGCGGCAGGTTCTTGTCATCACGCAACAGGCGGAAGTTCAAAGCAGATTCCACACCGGTGTAAACCACGTAGCTGTCGTCGATGTTGGGACCCTGCTTGTTCATGAGCCAGCTGTAACCGATCTGGCCATAGAAGTAGTCATCGGGCCACTTGAGGCGCTTACCCAAGTAAACAGAACCACCGTAACGGGTAATGTCGGGGTCATCGTACTTGGACATGTTCCACCAAGAATAGCTGAGGCTTGTACCCAAGGTAATGGGCTTGTCGAGGAACCAGGGTTCCTGGAAGCTAATAGAAGCACTCTTCTTGTCGGCACCGTATTCCACGCTGAACGAGGCGGCCTGGCCATCACCCATACAGCAGTTCGGAATCGACACGCTTGCCGTACCCACGACGCCATCGCTTTCACTATAAGAAACACCCAAGCTGAACTGACCGGTACCGGCTTCCTTTTCTTGCACGGTAAAGTCGAGGTCCACTTCTTGTTCACCCACCACCTTGATGTCGGGCACGACCATATCGAAGTAGTTCAGCTGCATGATTTCGCGGAAGCTACGTTCCAAAGAGGACTGGCGATAGGTATCACCCGGATACAGGCGCACTTCGCGGCGAATCACCTTTTCGTTGGTCTTGGTGTTGCCGTGAATATGAACCTTGTGAATCTGAGCCGGCAGGCCTTCGGTCATCTTGTATGACAGGTTCACGACAGAATCATTTTCAAAGGTACGGGTTTCTTCGTACTGGGCAAACAGGTAACCGTCTTCGCGGTAGGAATCCAGAAGGGCCTTGCGAGAGGCGTCGTACTTGTATTGATCGAAGACTTCACCGCTATCAAGGCGGAATGCATACTTGAGCATCTTGTCGTTCAGCACCTCGTTACCCGAGAAATGCAACGAACCCATATAGTACCGGCGGCCTTCGTTCATGTGGATATGAACCAGAATGGCGCTAGAAGTCTTGATATTGTCGTACTTGTTGAGGGCCGGGAACATGTCTTCGATCATGTAACGGACCATGAGTTTTTCTTCGTAAGTAGAACGCTTCTTGATCTTGCGGAGCTCGTTAATCTTCGGGTTGTTCCACTTGCGACCGTCCACGATTTCCAGAAGTTCCTTGCGGGCACTTTCGTAACGGATAATGTCATTCAACATTTTCCAGGCATCTTCTTCAGTCTTGACCATGACCTTAGGTCTAGTCACCCAAGGCATCGCACCCACTTCGCGGTGCTGTCTAAAGACGTGGGTCACCTGCATGGTCGGTTTGCCGGCCATCTTGTAAAGCGGCGTGGCAGAATCACCCAAGGCCAGGTTCAACTGCTTGTAAAGAACTTCCAGGTTTTCGCCCAGCGGCACCATGCGGCCCATGTAGAACAGGCAGGAGGAGTCCGGCAGGTATTCGGCGCTATATTCAGTAAGTTCTGCATCCAGATAACCGAAATGGCGAATGGCATTCAACACCGTGTCGCGGTCCGCTTCAAAGATGTTTTCCTTGAATTCGCCGCCGCCCCACCACTGGTCCAGCTTGGTCACCATGTGTTCCATGATATCTTCGGCAGGCACATGGTCGTTACCCTGAATATCGAACTGACGGACCTTCACCTTTTCGCCTTCGCGGACAATGAAGGTCACCATATTCTTGTTTTCGTCTACCGGAGTTTCGCGGTAACCCACTTCGGCAAGTAGGTAGCCTTCGGCGCGGTAGTATTCCAAAATAGCCTGGCGGTCACGTTCCAACTGGCTCTTGCTGTAAACCTGGCCCGGAATCAGGCGGACTTTCAACTTCAAATCTTCTTCGGAAACTTCATCAGGACCTTCGAACACCGTAGTATCCAGCGCCGGGAGTTCCTTAATCTTAAAAATGAGGTCCACATCGGTGCCATCACCCACGTAGTCAATCCAAGCAGTCACGTCGTCAAAGAGACCGGACTTATAAAGGGAGGTCACCGAGGACTGCACCTTTTCGGTCAAAGCCGTCGGAGAATAGCTTTGACCATCGCGAATACCGATACGGCTAAGGACAGCGCGATCGTCCATGTGGACGGTTCCTTCGACCTTGACCTTATGGATCTTATTTTCGACCATATAGCTCTCGGACATTTCGGACATGTCCAAAAGCTGGGCCTGAGCAAGCCCTACAAACACAGCAAATAAAAACAGCCAGCGGAAGCGCAGAATAAACCTACCTATAAACAAAATTCGGGACAAAAATACAAAAGTTACAAGCGGGAGACCCGCGCAAAACTTGCCAAAAAGTAAAAAAACGGCATTTTTAGTGTTCTCGCCCTAAAGTTTTTATATACATTCAGTGTATGACACCGCAAGCACTGAGATTATCTGAGATCACTATTTCGAATCTGCGTTCCATTCAGAGGCAGACGTTTCCGCTCAGTAGCTTTACCGCGCTCATTGGCTACAACAATGCCGGCAAAACCAACATTTTGATGGGCATTCGCTGGCTTTTGTCCAAATTTTCACTGGATATTTCGTACTTTGACGACCCGAACCGCCCTGTCGAAGTCATCGGCGTCTTTGACGGCATTTCGGAACAGGTGCTCAACCGTTTAGGTGAAGAATACGCCGCCGAAGTGCGTCCGTTCTTGCAGAATACACCGCAAGGCCCTGGCCGCCTGCGCGTCAAAAAGGTGCAACGCATCCCCAACGAAAATCCGGAAAGTCTCGAACTTTTCGTTTTCGTGCCGAGCAATCACCGCAAGGGAGACAAGCGCGAATGGGTCCGCCCCAATGACGCGTTCAAGTTCGCCTATCACCGCATGTTCCCCGAATCCATTGCCATTTGGGACTTTGAAGGGAACCAGGCGTTCACCAAGCTTCTTCACGAAATTTTCAAGCCGCTGGAACGCCGTTTCGGCAACGAAATCAACACACTTTTGAACAAATTCAGCGACCTGCTTTCGCCCGACAGCGAAAACCGTGCCGCAGAAATCAACACCTTCGACCGGGAAGTCAACGAGAAGCTTTCGCCGCTATTCCCCAGCGTTAAAGTCGAATTCGACATTCCTATGCCCACACTCGAGACATTCCTCAAGAGTGCAAGCCTCAAAGTCATCGACGAAGACGACGGCTTTGAACGCGACATTAGCCGCATGGGCGAAGGCAGCAAGCGCGCCATCCAGATGGCATTGGTGCGTTACCTGGCAGATGTCAAGAAACATCACCACAACCATTACCTGAGCCGAACCCTGTTGCTCATTGATTCGCCGGAACTTTACTTGCACCCGCAAGCAGTAGAACTCGTACGTGTGGCACTCAAGAACCTTTCGAACGAAGGCTACCAGGTGGTATTCGCCACTCACAGCGCCCAGATGGTTACCAGCGAAGACGTAAGTACCTCGCTACTCATTCGCAAGAACAAGGAGCGCGGCACCTACATGCGCAAGCGAATGGAAGACGCCGTGCACCAGGTGGTGCAAGACGCTCCGAGCCAGCTACAGATGCTGTTCAGCCTCAGTAATAGCAACGAGCTCCTGTTTGCCGACTACGTACTTTTGACCGAAGGCAAGACCGAATGGCGCGTGCTTCCGGCGCTTTTCGAACGCATTACCGGGCAATCCTTCGCCCTCATTAAATGTGCACTGGTTCGCCAGGGCGGCGTAAGCAACACCCGCAAGAGCATGCAGGTGCTCGACGCCATGGACATGCCCGTGCGCGCCATTGTGGACTTGGATTACGCCTTTACCACCGCAACCCGCGATGGATTTTTGGAAGCAAACGACCCTGACATCAGGTACTGCCGCGACCTGTTCCGCGAGCTTGCCTTCCACAACCACTTGCGCTTGGTAAATGGGCTCCCCGTCAACAAGCATAGTAACATCAGCGCCTCCACAGCCTACGCCATGATGGCCGAAATGGAAGAAGCGCAGCAACCCATCCGCAGCATTCACGCGAAACTCCGCAACCAAGGCATTTGGGTGTGGACGCGAGGCGCCATCGACGAACATTTAGGACTCGAAGCCAAGAATGAACAGGCATGGAGCAAGTTCATCGAGCGCAGCAAATCGCCGGACTTTATCAAGACGCTCCCCGATTACGACGGCATTCAGGAACTCTGCAACTGGATTATC
>JAFZOV010000074.1 GCA_017550445.1 Fibrobacter sp. | reverse complement strand
GGGAGAACCTTGCCCACGGCCTTAGCAGCACCCGTAGAAGACGGGATGATGTTTTCGAGAATGCCACGGCCACCGCGCCAGTCCTTCTTGGACGGGCCGTCAACGGTCTTCTGAGTAGCAGTTGCAGCGTGAACGGTGGTCATGAGGCCACGGACGATGCCGAACTTTTCATCGAGAACCTTGGAGATCGGGGCAAGGCAGTTGGTGGTGCAGGAAGCGTTGGAGATGATCTTCTGGCCAGCGTAGGTCTTGTCGTTCACGCCGTACACGAACATCGGAGTAGCGTCCTTAGACGGAGCAGACATGATGACCTTCTTGGCACCAGCCTTGAGGTGAGCAGAAGCGAGTTCTTCGGTCAGGAAGAAGCCGGTGGATTCCACAACGACGTCAACATCGAGGGCACCCCAAGTGATTGCGGACGGATCCTTTTCGGCGAAGATCTGAATCTTGTTGCCATCGACGATGAGGAAGTTGCCTTCCACCTTGATGTCGTGGTTGAAAGCGCCGAGGACGGAGTCATACTTCAGCATGTAAGCGAGGTAGTCAGCGTCGAGAAGGTCGTTGATACCGACAACAGTGATGTCCTTGGAGAAGTTTTCCACAGCAGCGCGGAAGACCATACGGCCGATACGACCGAAACCATTGATACCGAGTTTGAGAGCCATTATTGGATCCTTTTGTTTATTGTGAAATTGCTACCCACCATAGGGTGGTGCGTTCTTGGGCGGAAAGATACAAAAATTTACGGTAACGGACTAGGTCTTTTCTGCATTTTTTTCAATTTTGGGGGTCAAACCGCCGCTAGTGGTCGGAAGGGGGAAGTTTCCCCCCTACTTGCAGCCCCGGCATACGTCATTGCGAGGAGCAAAGCGACGAAGCAATCCATAGCCATGGCTTCCAGTACCCCCTCTGCGGGCGCTCGCCGCCCCGCAACGCCCAGGCTTTCCCGGCATTTCCTTTTCTACCACAACGCTCCGGCTCGGCCTGCACCGCACGCTCACATGGCCTCGGGCTACGCCCGACGAATGTTCGCTTAGCGGTCAGGCATTCGCCGACGCTTTTGGTAGACATAGGTTCTCCTACCAAGTTAAAAGTTTGCTAAGTGTGCACCCCTGCGCACACTCTTTTTTAATTTTTTGTTTGTGTTTTTAAGGGATTATTCCCAAACAGGGTCTTCGTAGTCTTCTACGCAACGGATAGAAGCAGCGAGATGCTTAGGTGGAGTCAGATTCATTTGATAATCGGCATCAACTTCATGAATCATTGCATGACTTTCATTCTCTTCTTGCGGTTTCCAAAACTCCGTCAGCAGTCCAAAAGCATCAAATTTGCCATTTACATCAAGAACACCTGTCGGCAATGCCGAAAAACTTACGTAATTGGAACCATGCCACAAAACAGGCGAAGCTAAAGCCCCTCCACTCCATCCGGAAAACTGCAGCCATTCCCATTGGTTCATAATATGCCAACCTTCCGGGCATACTCCCTGTCGCTGGACATGAGTTCCCAATTTTTCAATACGACCTTCAGGCGGAACAAAACTATCTTTGCAAGCAGCGCTACTATCCACAATTAACGAATCACACGCTTTGGGGAGACCCATGGCCTCGCTCCAAGTGTACATACCACCAAAGCCATTATCGCAATACCATTCATCATCGTTGTAGCAGTATTTTTCCACGACGTTATCATCAGAATTAGTGACATCACTCATAATTTGCTCGCCGTAGTTCAAATTGCTAGCAAAAATACGGAACCTGTAAAGGTACTCCCCGTTTTTTTCTTTTTGAAAAAGAAAAGTCTTGTAGACATGCAGGTCTCGCGGATCAATATAATCATCAAACATATTTTCGCATTCATCAGGACTACCATTGCAATAATATTGTTTCGTCATATCGTAATGAGCGTCAGAAGAAGAAATAGATGACGAGGACCTAACATATGAAACAATTTCCCACAAGCCGTCTTTGCACTCATAGAAAATTGTCATCGTTCCCCGAACCGTGGTATCCAAATCGCCATCATTACAAATTTTTACAGTAGCATCAGATGACGATACAACTCCACCTTCCGAACTACTAGAATTATTTTTCTTACCACTAGAAGAACTCTTCTGTGTATCATCACCTGACTTCACAGAGCTAGAAGACTTCGAACTACTACCGGAGGATTTTCCTTTGTCCGTAACAGAACTAGAGGAGATTGCGCCATCATCGCCGCTACTGCTTGAAACTTCTGCGACCGGGTCGGGATCTGCACTGCTGGAGCCACTATCGCATGCAACGAAAACACACGCAAAAGCAAGTGCCAAAACCAAACGATTAAACATAAAACCTCCAGATATAAAATCCCACCAAAATAAGTTGCTTGCAAATATAAATAAATCGAATTGAAAAGGAGATGTCCCCGTTCCGAGGACCATATCCACTAAGCAGCAAAGCTGCAAGTGGCTATTGGCCCGCCTGCGCGGGCATGACATGCATAAGAAAGGCGGCTATATAGCCGCCTGTTTGGTTAAAGGTTTACTTCAACTCGCGAATTTTTGCTTCGGGGAGCCCTGTATTTCGTGCAATAATTTCTATTGCGACTCCATCTTTCAGCAATCCCTTCGCAATATCCATTTTTTCTTCGTACTTTGCCACAGCTCTGTCAAAATCGCTCATGTCCACAGTCATAAGATACCTCGAACTGAAATTACATAATTTCACTTCGTTTTGCAAGACCTTGAATACAGGATCATTCGCAAATTCGCTGAAATCAGCTTCGCGGTTCAGCGTGTCAATAGCACGGAGCCACTGGGCAAGGCGACAGTTGTCATCGGCAAAATTCTTGGCGTTCTTGAGGAACTTTGCAACCTCAACCAAAGTCACGGTCTGGCGGTCAAAATAGACCTCCTGTTCCTGATTTTTCAGCTGCACGGTATGACGGTAATTTGGTGACTTCGCAAAAGCATCAAAGAACTGGAAACTGACCACATGCAAATTTTCAAGCTGAGGAATTACGCCCTGCTTGACCATATTATTCGTAAGTCGGGCCACATAAAGGACTAAGCGGTCCTTAAACAGAGATTTGTTATCTTCGTGCTGAACTTCAATCGAAATGCGGTCACGCGGATTCTTTTCGCCACGGTCGTTCGTCAGCAAGATATCGGGCTCGACGCTACGGTAGCCAAGTTCGCCCGGAATGAACGGGTTCACAAGCTTCGGATTTGCGATACGGTCTGAGCCGATCAGGCCCAGTGCGGCGTTCACGAGATCCGTTGTAAGAATAAGGTTCTTTTCGCTGGCAAGGATTTTCTTGATGCATCCGTCATTATAGAAATACACATTCCTGTGTTCGTATTTCTTGACGAAAGCGTCAATATCCTGACCATTTTCGTTCGTTGTTCTGAGTACTCCAAGAAACTGGGCAAATTCTTCTCTTTTCATTATATATTTTCCTTTTAAAGCGGGAAAGCCACCCGCAGTTTGGCGAATAGAGATTGTCCCTATCTATATATATACACGCCATTTTCAGGAAAAGAGGGTATTTTAGCCCCTGTTTAAAATTTCTCATCAACGTAAAAAGATTTTTGCTTTTGTATAACAACAAATGTACGCAACAATCGTTATTCCACTTTGGACTATGGAAGGACGGGGCTTAAGCGCCTCGTTTTTTTATTTTTGTCGTCATGAGCAATTCTTTGTTGAAAAATTTTGGTCGTATTCCCAGTTTTTGCGCCCCTGTGTTCGGGCTGTTTTTCGTAGTTTCTTTAATTTCTTGCGCCGGTAACGGAAAGCCGCTGACCGAATCGGACACGCAGTCCGAAGGTTCGCAGGCTGCTAATTCCGGGAGCTATACCGACGACTATTTTGACGAAAGCTCGACTGTAAATTCGGACGCGAGCACCAAATCGGCCCGCAGAAACACCGCCAACAGTTTCAGTTCCGACGGTTTCAGCTTCATTCTGCCGCAGGGCGGCGCAGGCGACTGGGCGCTCGTGGGCGATGACGATGGAAGCGCCCACGAGAGCGGCGTCCCCTACGAATTTTATAACGCCACGACAGGACGCCGCGCGGTCCTGGTCGAAATTGAACTCCCCAAGGGCGAACCCATGCGACTCATGGACCGCGCCCAGATGGAGATGCAGGCTTTTGAATCGAGCGGCAAGAAGGCGACTCTCGCCGAGACCTATCCCGAAGAAAACTTCGGCGGTACAGGCGTTTTCTTTGATGTCGCAGGCAAGCGCTACGACAGCCCCTACGAGGCCGTCGGCTTTGTGACTGGCGCCGGGAGCCGCGTGTACACGCTCACGCTTTCTGCCACCGACACGCCGCTCCAGCCGGGCGAACTCAAGAACGAGTGGAAAGAATTCTTCGCGAACTTCAGCATGCGCGAAACTGCGGCAAGCGATGGCCCGGAACTTTCGCCCAACAACGTGCAAAGCTTTGACTCCCCCACGCTCGGCTACACTTGGGCTGTCAAAGACACCCTCTGGCATCACTGGACAGGAATCGCCCGCCAGAACGACGACCCGGACCTGGTGCTTAGCAACAAGGCCGAAGACGTTTCGCTGTTCGTTTACGGCGCGACTGTAGAAAGCGACGCCGTGAATTCGCAGGATTTGTTCAAGGTGCTGCTCGTGCGCCTGGGCGTAGACCCAAACAATCCGACTATCGAAATGCACCGCCAGAAGGTTGGCGACCGCTACGCTCAGGACTTCACCTTGACCCATGTGGTCAACAAGTTCGACTTCTACTACACGGGCCGTTACTTCTATGACGACGGCCGCGGAATCTTGATCGTGAGCTGGACCCAGGGCGTGAACAAGAAAAAATACGCCAAGGTCATGCAGCACGGTATCGAAGGCCTGACCGTGGGCGAAAAGCCCGCCACCGCCAGCGATGCCGAATCTGCCAAGAAACAGGCCAAATTCAACGCCGCCATCATGAGCCAGGTGGGCATTTTGCGCCTGCTAGAAAACCAGCCGCTGGTAGCCCTCAGCTATTTTGAACGCGCCAACCGCATGGACCCGGAAGAACCGCTCTACCTGATTAACTGCGGATTCGTGTACCAGATGAAGGAACTTTACGGTCCGGGCATCAGCCACTTTGAAAGCCAGAAGGAACTGGTGCAGAAGAACGGCAAGTTGCTTTCCATTCTCGGCGAAATGTACGAAGCCTTGTTCGACTACGGCCGCGCCCGCGAATGCGCCGAAGCCGCCCTCCGTTACACGCCCAACAATCCAGAATACGTGATTAACTTAAGCGATGCCCTTTGGGGCCTCGGTCAGCGCAACCAGTCCCTGGTGGTGGTGCAGCGTCTTTATGACACCCAGCCCAGCAGCCGTTTAGGCGTTTATCTGGCCAAGACCTATATGGGCCTCGACCAGTACGCCGAAGCTGTAGACGTTCTTTACCAGGTGCGCCGCCGCTTTGGCATGAGCGTGGAACTGGGTAGCACCTTGATGGATGCCCTCGTGTTCCTGGGCCGCTACGAAGAAGCCCGCGCCATCAGCGAAGAAACGCTGGCCAAGGACAAGAACGACTACAAGATTTGGACCATGCAAGGCAAGATTCTTTTCTACAGCCGCAACTACCGCGATGCAGAAAAGTCGCTGACCAAGGCGCTGGCCCTCAAGCCCGATAACGAAGACGCCAAGAGCTTCCTCAGCGCCACCAAGGCATTCCTGGGCAAGGCTGACAACCGCACCCTGCAAAAGCCCATCACTCCGGTGGAAGAACGCACCAAGAACCTGAAGGGCCTGCTCAGCGAAAACGCCAAGAAGCAAGGCACCGACGGCGACTTCCCCGCTGTGGTGCATTACAGCAAGCAATCCCTGAAGGCAGAAAAGGGGTCCAACTGGGTCCGCACCGAAGAAATGCTCATGGAAATTCTCGACATCCGCGGTGCCGCGATTTACCGCGAATTCACCTTCGATTTCTTGCCCGGTTTCGACCGCATTTATATTAACGCGCTCGAAGTCTACGACAGCAACTGGAACCTGAAGCAAAAAGCGAACCTGAACGGAGCCTACATTACTTACGCCACCGAAATCGGCGGCCAGAACGAATCGCAGACGGCGCATTTCCCGCTGCAGGAACTTGAACCCGGCGACTTCATTTACTTGCAGTTCAGCCGCACGAACATCGAAAACAAGGGCATGATTCCCTATACCGACTTCGTGAGCAGCAAGGATGTTCCCGTAGGCCAGTCCAGCTTCCGCATCTACGCCGACACCTCGCGTTTTGTGACCGAAGAATACGGCCCGCTCGAAAAGAAGGCTATCAAGGGCGGCATGGAATGGACCATCAGCGACCCGGTGATTATCCGCAAGGAACTCTACATGCCCGTGTACCGCGACTTTGGCGCAGGCCTGATGCTTACCGGCAAGCAGGAATGGAAGAACGTGGGCGAAGATTACCAGAACCTGATCAAGCACCAGTTCAAGCAGGCCGTAAGCGTGCGTGAAAAAGCCCGCGAAGTGCGCGGCAGCAAGGCAAACGACAACGCCGTCAAGGCAATAGTGAACTTTGTGCGCCATGACATCCGCTACCGCGACATTCGATTCGGCGGTCACAGCCTGATTCCGCAAACTGCAGAAGTCACGCTCAAAAAGCACCAGGGCGACTGCAAGGACATGGCGCTCCTGCTCAAGGAAATGCTTGAATCTATCGGCATCAAGAGCTATCTGACCGCCATCCACCTCACCGAAGAAGGCTTCGCAGGCCTCCCGACCATTCAGCAGTTCAATCACATGATTCTCTACATTCCGGCGCAGGGGCAAGTCACCGAGCGCTGGGTCGATGCGACGGACAAAACAGGCAACGATCGCCCCGTCCCGCTGGATATGGAAGGTAAAGTGGCCCTCGTGATTAACGATGACAGCAGCCATGTAGTCACCACACCGATTTTGGAAGACAACCAGGAACATCAAATCGGCATTGAACACCGCCTGTTTATTGGAAACGACGGTGCC
>JAFZOV010000073.1 GCA_017550445.1 Fibrobacter sp. | reverse complement strand
GATCAGGGTCTGATGCGTGCAACGTCCGTGGAACAGACCAAGGTGTTCGAAGCCGCCAAGCTCTTCGCCCAGACCGAAGGCATCCTCCCGGCTCCGGAATCCAGCCACGCTATCCGCGCAACGATTGACGAAGCCCTCAAGTGCAAGGAATCTGGCCAGGCCAAGAACATCGTGTTCGGCCTCACCGGTACAGGTTACTTCGACATGGTTGCCTACCAGAAGTTCAACGACGGCGAAATGAACGACTACATCCCGACCGATGAAGACATCGCCAAGAGCCTCGCTCAGCTTCCGCAGGTTAACGGCTAATAGCTGCAACGTCATTGCGAGGAACGCAGTGACGAAGCAATCCATATTTGAAAAGCCTCGGATTCAAATCCGAGGCCTTTTGCTTATACATTAAGTTTTTTAGCGAACATTAACGCGAGTCATGCTGCTCTTGTTTCGCACGATGTATACGCCGTTCTTGTAACCTGAAGCACGGAGCGTTTCACTCAACGAAACTCCATCAGTCATTTTAATAGAGCCGAGGCGCTTACCCATCAAATTAAAGACATGAAGCGTTTCATTCGAAACCTTCTTGCCGATATTCTGCGCCGGGATCGAAGCGACGACTGGCTTTTGCACCCTGTAGTAATCTTCGTAGATTCTATACCACTGCGCATTTTCAATGCTGGCGGTCACTTCTTTCATGGGTTCTGTACGGTATGCACCATAACCTTCTTGATTAAGCATTTTCTCTTCTACCAAGCCGTAGTAAACACCGTTTTGGAGTTCTGAGGAGAATGTCGTTTCCAGGTCACCACGCAATTGAGCTGTTCCGCCAACAGAGCTATTCACTATGGGCCACATTACACCATAAACTTGAGCATAATCCTTGACGTTCGTATTCCAAATGACCGAAAGTGCTCCAACCTTTGCATTTCCACTAAGCGTTCCGCTCACAAGCCAAGCGTCTTCTTCAAGGATTGCATTGTCCCTAATGGTTCCACCAGAAACCAAGGCTCGCCCACGAATTTTAGCATTCCCAGAAATGGTGCCACCGTCAATCACGGCGAAATCTTCGATGCTTGCATTACCCGAAATTGAGCCTCCGTTCACAACAGCATTCGGTCCAACAAAAACAGACTTTGCCACATAAGCTTTATTGCTTACGAGACCACCGCCATTTTTGTGTCTGCTATAGCCGGTTGTATCGGCAGGCACCCAAAAGTTTTTGTTGTAACCTTCGGGCTTTCCGTTATTGACTTGAATCATGTATGGGAAACGATAAAGACTGTAATAGAACTGATCCCACATGATTGATTGCATTTCTGATGGAGTTGCAGCAACCACAAGCCACAAAGCCTTGTCATCGGCTCTTGTTTCGATATCAAGATTGAATGCTGTACCGCGTTTCATTTCGCTATAACGCGGTGTGCCATCGGCACCTTCGGCTACTAGGCCAACTCTCCAACCAGATGCCGGATTAGGCACATAGTCAGGAGAGAGATTGCACCAATCGTATGTTTTCCCTAAATGATAATCGTGCTGATCGCCAAAACAGGTGTAACCGTCAGTTGTTTTTTGTTCCTGCACGATGCCTCGGAATTTAACCTTTACGCGACCGACCGTATCGGGATAAATGCGAACCAGGTTATATCCCCAGCGTTGTGGAGCCCAATAGCTCGGCGAAATGTAGCGATTGTCCACGGAATCGAGCAGATTCATCATCGTAACGCGGCCATGGCCACTATAGGGGTAACCAAAGCCTTCTCCACGACGAGTTGAAAAATCATAGCCGCCCCAGGCTTCACTAAACATCGCTTTTTTAGCAGGTTCGTATTCGTATGTTGCTTGTTTCATGGCAAAGCGACCGAATTCATCGTTCAATGTATCAAGCGGCCAACCGTAAACCATTTCCATTGCTGTAAATGGTGTCTGTTCCATTCGCCCTTCTTGCCCATCACGAAGAGATTCAATCCATATGCGGTTTACTTCCTTAGCTCCTTTCAACCCACCGCCAAATTTTTCTTTTAAATGTTCCAAAAAATGCCAATTACAATAACGGGAACGAGTAGAACCATAGTACAAATAAGGGAAATTGATCACATATTCCGTACATCCAAGGACTTCTTCAGGAACAAACTGATGAGCCATCCAATTTGCATGAGATTCTGCGAACCAATTAGTATAGGCGTTGCTACCTAACCAGCCAGAATAACTCTGCAGGCCATGCGCATATTCATGCGCAAGCGTTGGCCGGCTATTCAAACTTGATTTGCCAAGCCAAATGCCAGGTGAGCATTCATTATTAATGCATGCATCAAAATGATCTCCACCTACGGGCAATTCAATTTTGTCATCATCGAAAACATAGACAACAGATTTTACCTTACGGTTAGGACTGCTTGGCTGAGGAAGATACCATTCTAACGAATCGTGATAAAACTTGAAAACATCTTCAAGAATATCCAAAGCTTCGGTAGCTTCGCTAGTATAGATGCCAAGTCTATTGGGTGTTCCGTCGTTATTATAGGCTTTTCGACAAATCTCAAAATGCTCTGAAGATGCGATTAGTCTGTGCCCATTTTTCACACAGGTCGATTCCCAAGTAATGGCCTCTGCACTAGCAAGGCCGCCTAATAATGCGATTCCCATCGCAATTGATTTTTTCATAATGACTCCTATTCCCTCAAGGGACCATTCCCAAAGGGAATAGAATGAAAATAATCTATTTTGTACTTAATTGATTAAAGACAAGTTTTGTATAATCAAAATAAAATAAAGGCCATCTTACGAAAGATGACCTTATCAATAAGATAATTTATTTGTGCTATTTAATAAATCGTTTGGTAAAGTTGCCCGTTCCTGTTCTTACGATAACGTAATAAATTCCTTGCGGAAGATTCGTTATAGACAACGTAGTCGCTTTGCCATTCCGCTGTATAAGAGTGTGACCGTGAATATCTGTAATTGTAATACGGTGTGTGTCGTGCGGAAGCGTAAAGTGCAATTTGTCGGCTGTTTTGTGAATGACGATTTCATGATTGATTTTGCGGTGAGAATCGATAAGGGTGACTGAACTTGTAGAATCGTCCTTGACGGCGTACCATTGGGCGTTTTCGATGCTGGCGGTTGCGTCGGTGGGCGGAGTCGTTAAATTTGCGCCATAATTAGCGTTACTCAGCATTCCGTCGTCAACCATACCGTAGAATACGCCCTTGGAAATTTCCTTGGTGAAGTTGTTTTCAAGGTCGCCGCGCAACTGCGCCGTGCCGCTCAGCTTTTTATCTGTTACCGCCCACATGACGCCGTAAACTTGTGCGTTGTCGGTCACGACGGTGTTACCCGCGATAATCGAAAGTGCACCGACCTTCGCATTACCGCTGATCGTTCCGCTGACAAGCCACGCATCTTCTTCAAGGACAGCATCGTCGCTAATGGTTCCCGCAGTTACAAGCGCACGTCCGCGGACAATCGCGTTATCCTTAATTGAGCCACCATTCACGACAGCAAAATCTTCGATGCGGGCGTTGCCCGAAACAGTCCCGCCGTTCACCACAGCATTTGGCCCCACATATGCGGTAGAGGCCACGCTCGCCTTACTGCTCACGAGCCCTCCCCCATTGCTATGCTTTGTGTACCCGCTTGTATTCGCTGGTTTCCAGAAATCGGCATTGTAACCCTCTGGCTTCCCATTGACGACTTCAATCATATACGGGTAACGGTAAATGCTGTAGTAGAACTGGTCCCACAAAATTGTCTGCATTTCGCTCGGAGTCGCCGTCACGGCAAGCCACAGCGCCTTGTCGGTATCCTTCGTTTCAATTTCCAAGTTAAAGCCCTTGCCATGCTTCATTTCGCTGTAACGCGGTGTACCGTCGGCTCCTTCTGCCACGAGGCCCACCGTCCAAGCCGATGCCGGGTTCGGCAAAACGTCTGGTGCGTAGTTACACCACTTGTAGGTTTTGCCCTTGTAGTAGTCCGTATTATCGCCAAAGCAAGTGTAGCCCTGGACCGTGGGCTTATTCTGCACAATGCCTCGGAACTTGACCGTGACCTTGCCGGCGGAATTCGGATAGATTCGCACCAGGTTGTAGCCCCAACGCTGCGGAGCCCAATAGCTAGGCGAAATGTAACGGTTATTGCAGTCTCCAAGAGGTTCCACGACGGGCACGGCATCATCATCAGGACACATCATCTTATTGAGCATCGTTACACGCGGATGTCTGCGGTACAAGTCTCCCCAACCCGATGCATCGCGACGGGTGGCAAATTCGTAATCGCCCCAAGTCTTCTTATAAAGAGCCTTTTTCGCACCCGCATATTCAAGGGTTGCGTTTTTCATGGCGAATTTTCCAAATTCATCATTCAGCTGATCTAGCGTCCATCCGTAAACCTTCAACATGGCGGTAAAAGGAGTTTGTTCCATACGGCCGTCTTCGCCATCGCGAATCGATTCCATCCAAATGCGATTCACCTTGGCTGCCCCCTTGTTTCCGCCGCCAAATTCTTCTTTCAAATGCTCCCAGAATTGCCAGTTGCAATAACGGTCACGTGTAGAACCATAATACAGATACGGGAAATTAATCAGGGCTTCGGAGCAATAATGGGCGTCATCCGAAATATACTGGTGCGCCATCCAGTTTGCATGGGATTCCGCCATCCAGCCTGTATGACTGTTATTGCCGAGCCAGCCGGCCACGCCCTGCAAGCCGTGAGCAAATTCGTGAGCCATGCCCCAACGGTCCTTGAGTGACCCGACGCCAATCCACATGCCCGGACCGTATTCGCCGTTCAAATCCTTCACGTAATCCTGTCCGCCATAAAGGGCGGCCATCACAGAATTGTCGTACACATAAACGTTGCTTTTGAGCTTTTTATCGGGGCTTTTGGGAAAAGGCAACATCCATCCCAGCGAATCCGTATAGAACGAGAATACATTTTCCAGTTCGTCAATGGCGGCTTGAGCGTCCGTGATACTGATGGAAACGTTATTTGCCTGGCCATCATCTGTAGTCGGTTTCTTGCAAACCTCGAAATGGGCCGATTCGGCAATTTGAGTAAAACCGTTACTTACGCACTGCGGAACCCACTCAACGGCAGAAAAAGCGGCATTCGCGCCCAAAGCCAAGACAATCTGAGCGACAAATAAAGCTTTATGATTTACACCCAAATTTTTCATACAATTCTTCCCAAACAACACCCAACGCG
The DNA here is from genome assembly GCA_017550445.1 of Fibrobacter sp. Next base: position 6,517 of record JAFZOV010000073.1, on the reverse strand, counting down.
GGCATCTGTAATTAAATATACGCTCTTTTTATCAAAAGGGATATATGTGTATTAATTTGAACAATCCATCGCTGCGGCTTGTTCAACGTGCTTTCTTTCCAGACTATTTTGCCTTTTGGTCTTTGGCTGTCGAATCCTTGGCTTTTGGATCATTAGCCTTAGAGTCTTCGGCTTTTTTGCCCTTTTCAGGACGGCCGAGGTTCTTGAAATCAGGCGTCAGATTGATACAGGCCGGATTTTGGGGAGGCTGCCTGTAAAGGGCGATTTCTTTGGTAAATACGCCCTTAGCTTCGGAATAAACGCTCCATTTTGTACCGGCAGGGCAATTTTCAAGGGGAACTCTGGAAATTGCAGTAAACCTGGAACCGGAAATCTTGTATTCAAAGTAATCCGTAGAAGAAGTGTCTGCCAGTTGCAGAGCCTTGGCACCACCGACCGTCTTGGTTTTACCGAAATACGCCTTTTGGGCCTTGATATAGGTTAGCGCCTGCTGTTGCAGTTCATCAACGGCAGAATCGACAGAAGCCTGTTTAGAGGATTCATGGCAACTACGGATTCCAAAAATTCCCACAATAATCACGAGGATTACGGCAAAGGGAATACCAAGTTTCTTCAGGGGAATCTCCCCTATGTTGCTCAAGATTTCACGGAAAGAAGTTTCTTCACAGTCTTCTTCGGTACCGGAGGTTTCCCATTTTAGAAGCTTGATGGCCACAAGAATATGCACAAAAAGCTTAGGCAGCGCAAGCCCCACCAAAGCGATTGCCAACAATACAATTGCAATAATCAGGAAAAAAGTCAGGGACGCTTCTGCCGAAGGCAGTAATTCTTGAACTTCTTGGAGCAACTTGTACAGTTGACGGTCTTCGGCAAAGTTCTGCAAAGCCATACGACCCGTAAAACTGTCGTAACGGGTAAGCCCCAACTGGACGCCATCTGCCGCCATTTGCAGGACTGCAGAAAGCGTACGCTCAAGCAACAGGAAAACCATGCCCATCAAGGCAATCACCGCGGCGATCACACGCGCCGTGCGAACAGGAGTCAGTCCTTGGATTTCTTTTTCTTCAGCCATAGGCCCTTCCATTGCACATCACACATTTCACATTTGTCATTTTATCCCAGCCAGTTCCTTGGCAACCTTCTTCGCGGTGGTAAAGTCAGCCTTGCCGGTACCGAGCTTCGGCACTTTTTCAACAGCGAATGCGAGAGACGGCAGCATAATCGGCGGGAAGTTGCTGGCACGCAGTTCCGAGAGCACATCCTTCGGGTCCTTTTCACCCTGGTAAAGGAGCACTATCTTTTCGCCCTTCGCCGCATCCGGAATCGTCGTCACCAAATAATCGCAGCCTTCGAGCACCGGCGTATCCTGAATCTTCTTTTCGACGGCACCGAGGCTCACCATTTCGCCACCGAGCTTTGCGAAGCGGCTGTAGCGGTCCACAATGGTAAGGAATCCGTCTTCGTCGAGGAAGCCCTTGTCGCCCGTGCGGTAGTAACGGATGCCGTTGATTTTCACAATCACGCCGTCGGTGCGTTCCTGGTCCTTAAGGTAACCCTGCATCACCTGGCAGCCACCAATCAAGATCATGCCGGCTTCGCCTGTAGGCAGCGGAATGTTGGTTTCGGGGTCCACAATCAAGAACTGCGTTCCCGGAAGTGCAGGACCCACGGTACCCGGCTTATTATTCACCTGAAGTGTCATGTAGTCGTTATGCAGCGTGTTTTCGGTATTCACCGATGCCACCGGAGCCGTTTCGGTACAGCCGTAACCTTCGTAGATTTCCTTGCCGAACTTGAGACGGAATGCCGTAGCAAGTTCCGGGCGCAAAGCTTCTGCGCCGGCGATAATCACACGCACATACTTGAACACCAACGGATGCACGTAGCGGCTCACCGTAAAGGCGCGCAAGAATGTCGGCGTTGCAATCATAATCGTCACGTGGAATTCGGAGCAGACACGAGCCATCGTCTTCACATCGGTCGGGTCAGCGACAGCCACAATCGGGCATCCTTCGGTGAGGTTCAAGAGCGTCGTCACCGTGAGGCCGAAGCTATGGAACAGCGGAAGTTCCGAAAGCATCACGTCGCCACGGCTCACGTTCAAGATACAGGCCAGCTGCTGGATGTTACCCATCAGGTTGCGGTGGCTAAGCAGCACACCCTTCGGAGTACCTTCGGAACCCGAACTGAACACAATCACGGCGGTGTCGTCCATACTGACACGCTTGCAGAAAATAAAGCAGATCAGCCATGCGGGCATTATAATGCAGGTCACCAGCAAGGCGGCAATTTTCGCCTTCGGGATTTCCTTCATCAGGTCTTCGGCATAAAGAATACGGACCTTGTCAGAGGCCACCTGCGAGTAATCGTTGCCACGGCCCTTAAGCTTCTGGATAAACTGCTTACTCGAAATTACCGTCTTCACATCGGCTTTTTCGCAACAGTACTTGACATTTTCGACAGACGAGGTGTAGTTCAGGTTCACGTTCGTCTTGCCCATGACCCAGAGCACCAGGTTCACTATCACGCCTGCAGGACTCGGCGGGAGCATAATGCCGATGTTCTGTTCGTCTTTACCCAGTTTTTTCCACAAGAGGCTGCGGAATGCCATCACGGCACCCATCAGCTTATAGCCCGAGAAGTGACCGCCATCGGTATTATAAATAGCGGGGCCATGCTTCACGTAACGCTTGCAGGTACGAATCCAGGAAGAGGCAATGGGGCGCACGAAACGCACCGCATAGTTCCAAGCATCAATCGAAATCTTACGGACAATGGCGCGGACTTCGTTAGGCGGCGTATTGGCAGGAATCGCTTCGCCAAAAGCGACTGTCACGGAACGGTCAGACGATGCACCATACATGTCGGAGCCGCTGTAGCTGAAGTTCGAGCCCCACAAGCCCTGAATGTAGAACGGAATAATCACCGCATCGGTATCATCCACTGCAGAAGAGTAGTCGATGTTGAACGGTTCCACGTGCGGGGACTTGGACACCTCGCCCGTCGGGAAAATCACCACGGCCTTGCCCGCCAAAAGGGCGTCATGGATCTTGTCCATGGCTTCTTTGGGGTTGTTATTGTCGATACGGATCATGCCCAGGCGCTTAAGAACCGAGCGCAAGTACCATCTTTCAAAGTGGTCCTTGTTGCTAGCAATGCAGAGTGCACGCGGCGACGCCATCTGGAGCATGGCCCAGTCGATAAAGCTGTGGTGGTTACCCACCAAAAGCACCGGACCTTCATTCGGAATATTCTGCACACCCAGCACACGGATGCGGTAACGGTTAAATACCAGCTTGAGCAGGGAACGGAGCAAAGCTTGGGGCAGGTTAGAAATAGTCCACACAAACACCACCAGCGACACGATGGCAAGTCCGAGGAAATACAGCTGCGGACGGATATCGGTGTAATGGACCATCATGGAGAACAGGAACAAGAATGCGATCAGCACAATCGCCTGGATCATGTTTGCCAAGGCCAGTACCGAGCCAGAATTGTTGGGGCGTGTATTATATTGCAACAAGGCGTTCACCGGCACCAGGAACAGGCCGCCAAACAAACCGGTCAAAGAATAAAGCACCACCAAGGCTACAGGATGCACAAAGAAAGGTACCAGGAACATGCAAACGGACACGCCGATCATGCCCATGGGGATAAAGCCAGTCTCGATAAAGTCGCGGGACTTGGTAGCCGCAATAATCGAACCCACCATAAGGCCAGCAATGGCAAAGGCCAGATAATTCTGGATAGTATCGATATCATAGGATCCCGATACGTCCTGATACATGAGTACGAACACCTGAGCGAGCGCCCAGAACATCGAAAGAGCGATAATAGAAGCGCGGAGCGTGGGCACGCGCCAACCCAGGCTCAAGTGCTTTTTCACGTTGGAAATGTTGAGATTCTTGTTTTCGTACTTGACCTTAGGTACCAAGAAACTGGAAATGGTTCCGAGAACGGCAACGCCTGCCAAAATCCAAGGAATCACAAGGGATTCCGAAGTAATACGATGGACTGCGGCATAAGACTGCAGGGATTCCAGGTTAATAAGGTTCACCCCCACCACGGCAAGCCAAGAAGCGCAAATAATGCCACCCAGGCCAAAAATCTGCAAGAATGCGTTGGCGAAGCTCAAGTTACGGACGCCGAACATTTCTTTAAGGATGCCGTACTTGGCTGCACTATGGACTGCAAAACCGCAGCTCAGGCCAATGGACAACCAGAAGGCCACGCGGGGGCAGCTGCAGGTCACCAATACCGCCTGAGCAATCACGAATGCGGTCATTACCAGAGCCGACCAGGCCAGCACCTTGTTCTTTGAAAACCTGTTGGTAAAAAGCCCCGCAAAAAATACCATAAGAATATAGGGGGCAAGAAAGAAGATTTGCAGCATGAACGCTTGCCAAGTCTGGCCAGATTCCACATTGATGAACGAGCCGGACAGAATCTTCTGTGCATAGATGAACACACCCATTTGCACAAAGGTCATCGCCAGGATTGACAAAAAGTAACGAGTCGTACCTTTAGTTTTCCACATACAATACCTATCTATAAAAGGATAGTCAAACTTTGGAGACAAATTTAAAAAATTCCCTAGTTTATCGCACTAGAGAATATCCGAAATAATCTATTTGGAAGTTAGCAATGTAATAAAAAATTTAACCTATTACGATTTCGGCGGCATGCCCACGCCAGCCGACTTGAAGGCTTTTTTGGCAATAAAGGGCATTGCTATGAAAATCATGATGTAGCCGAATACAAAACAGGCGATTTGCGAGCCCACGAACATGGGCAAATAAGGCGGCTTATGGTCGGGCGGCATGAGCACAAAATAGGCAAAAGTCACCATGACGGCCGTCATAATCGGCGTATAAATCAGGTTAGAAATGAAAGTTTCAACCGCGTGGGTAATCAACTTGCGCGGTTGCAGGTGGAATTTTCGGCCAAGAGCGGCATTCACCTTGCCCATGGGCACCGCAAAACCGATGCCGAAACTCACAATAAAGCTAATCAAGAAACTGCCGAACCAGCCAATAAGAATGGGGGCAAGGGGCATTCCGGCGGGGCGTTCTGCCGTAGCGGTACCAAAAATGCTCAAGGTAAAGCTCATCCACAGAGCCATCATGAATGAAATTCGGATGCCGACAGCCTTCATTTGGTTTTCTTGATTCATAAAGCCTCGCGTAGTTTTAACTTTTATTTACAAAATACACAAATTTTAGTTGCTATAGCACGTTTTTGGGGAAAATCGGAAAAAAAGTGTTGTAAGGATTTCAATTTGAAACAAAAAAGAGGACTTTAGACTTGGCATAAAAATTGCTATCTATGGGGCGAAAAAATGTAAAACGTATGCCCTACAGGCAAATTCAAAGGATTAATATATAATGGCTGAAGATTTGAATCAGGAACCGACCGCAGAAGAAAAGGCTAAATTCGAACAGGACGTGCTCAAGGCCGCCGAAGAAGCCATGAAGATGGAAGCCGAAGCCAATCAAGACGAAAGACGAGAGACGAAAGACGAGAGCGCTTCTGAAGAAAAAAACGCTGAAGAACGTCATTGCGAGGAGCAAGGCGACGAAGCAATCCAAAAAGAAGCTTCTGCCGAAGCCGCTCCCGAATCCACGGAATCTGCCGAAGACGTTTTGAAGGCAGAACTCGCTGCCGCCAACGATCGCAACCTGCGTCTGATGGCCGAATTCGACAACTTCCGCCGCCGCAGCGCCAAGGAACAGCTCGAACTTATCGAAACTGCCAACGGCAAGCTCCTCGAAAAGCTCTCCGAAGTGCAGGACAACTTCGAGCGTGCCTTCGCCAGTGAGAACAAGGCCAAGGATCTCGAAGCCTTCGAAAAGGGCATGCAGATGATCTACAACCAGTTCGCCAAGATTCTGACCGACGCGGGCCTCGAACAGATCGACCCGACCGGCGCCGAATTCGACCCGAACTGCCACGAAGCCCTGATGCAGCAGCCCAGCGAAACAGTGCCCGAAGGCCACGTGGTCACCGTGTTCCAGAAGGGCTACAAGCTCAAGAACAAGATCCTGAAAACCGCGAAGGTCATCGTTTCTTCCGGAAAGTAACGCATAGCGTCATTGCGCAAGCGCATGACTGCGTCAATTTTCTAAAACGTGAGCAAGCTCCCGCTTTGAAAATCTAGCAACGTCATTGCGAGCCCAAAGGGCGCGGCAATCCAAAAAATTAAAACCCCGACCATTCATGGCCGGGGCATTTTCGTAGGCACACAAGATTGCGTACTGATTATTTAAAGCGATTTTATGCATTTTGCATATTTTTGCGCAAAATATTTACAAAATGCTAAACATTTATTGCTTTTTGCAGAATTATTTTATATATTTCCTGGAGTAAAAAAGGAGCGCTTTATGGCACAGGCAACAGTATCCGCACGTATCGACAGCAAGGACAAGGAAAGCTTTGACAAGTTCTGCGACAACGTGGGACTGTCCACTTCCGCCGCCATATACATGTTCGTCAAGCACGTCATCAACGAGCGCCGCAT
>JAFZOV010000072.1 GCA_017550445.1 Fibrobacter sp. | reverse complement strand
CGTGCTCCACCTCGACCACGGTGACTCTTTCGAACTCTGCAAGGACTGCATCGACAACGGTTTCTCTTCCGTGATGATCGACGGTTCTGCTCTTCCGTACGAAGACAACATCGCCCTCACCAAGAAGGTTGTTGAATACGCCCACGCTCACGACGTGACCGTCGAAGCTGAACTCGGTGTTCTCGCCGGTGTTGAAGACGAAGTCCAGGCTGAAGAATCTCACTACACCAAGCCGGAAGAAGTGATCGACTTCGCTACCCGTACTGGTTGCGACTCCCTCGCTATCTCCATCGGTACTTCTCACGGTGCTTACAAGTTCAAGCCGGAACAGTGCACTCGTAACGCTCAGGGCAAGCTCGTTCCGCCTCCTCTGGCATTCGACGTGCTCCACGCCATCGAAGAAAAGCTCCCGGGCTTCCCGATCGTTCTCCACGGTTCTTCTTCTGTTCCGCAGGACGAAGTTGACACCATCAACGCCCACGGTGGTAAGCTCCCGGATGCAGTTGGTATTCCGGAAGAACAGCTCCGCGAAGCTTCCAAGTCTGCTGTTTGCAAGATCAACATCGACTCTGACAGCCGTCTCGCTATGACTGCCGCTATCCGTAAGTATTTCGACGAACATCCGGAACACTTCGACCCGCGCCAGTACCTCAAGCCGGCTCGCGAAAACATGCAGAAGATGTACGAACACAAGATCGTCGACGTTCTTGGTTCTAACGACAAGCTGTAATGAGACCGCTCGCGCCCAATCGTACTAAGTACGTACCATGAGCGCTCGCTCTCGCAACCGCCCTCGGTTAACACCCGAGGGCTTTGTTGCTCACAGATCTGTCATCCTGGAGACCGCGCAGCGACCGATAAGATCCAAGCAATAAGCTTAAGAGCACCTCGGATTTTTCCGAGGTGTTTTTTTATATTTGCAGCAAATTAAATTGGAGGAGACATGGTTCTAATTCGCAATTATATTTTTATACTTATTTCATCTATTATTTGGGCAATGGTTTCCTTTGCTTCGGCAAATACCTGTACCGATGCCATGTATAAAGTTCTCATAAGCAATAAAGCTTTTTTTTATTCCGAGAGCAACTTCAAATTAGATTCAATCTATGAATATGATTTCCACAACGCTTCTGCCATTAATGAAGAATACATAAATGAATACATTAAAGATTATATAATCAACAACGGAAAACTTGAAAAAATCATAAAGACAAACAACCTTGGAGTTATAGACTCGTTAGAAAATCATTTCGAACCTGACACAACGTATTTTCACCATGATACTGATGAAACCGTTTTAAAGAATTATGTACAAGAATACATCGTTTCTAACTATGAAACAAATGACACTTTAAACTATACTCTAGCAGTTTATAACAAAGGCGAAAAAATCGGAGAAATAAAATCAAAAATATTTGAATCAAATAACTACACAAGCATAGAATATTGGGCAACCACATCTACAGATAACGACGAGTATCCCAAGTCATTAACAGAATATTTCCTAAAAAAGGATACCATCATCGAACAAGAAACAGCCATTTACAATGCAGATTCTATCATAATAGGTATGCCAACAAAATATGTTGCAGATCCGACAAATGACTTAAAATGCTATAAAATTTACAGATATTACTCTATATCTGAGACAGACACAACTTATGGCGAAGCCCAAGGATCTAAGACTTACCTTTATCGTCCTTATGGGAAAGGTTTCGTTATAAAAGAATATTATGATAATTCCGCATCCAAAGACTATACAGAAACATTTATAATAGATCCGACAGTAAAAACATCCATCCGCAAAACTCGCAAAATGGTCAAAATCGCCCCCAAAGCCCGTTACTTCGACCTTCTCGGCAGATACAAGTTCACGAAGTAACGTTAAATGGAGATGCCCGCCTTCGCGGGCATGACAATATCATTCCACACCCCACATCCCACACTCCACATCATCATGTACTGTCCTCATTGCCACTCCGAATTGAAAGATAACGCCACATTCTGCCCGCATTGCGGAAGCGACAAGAATACCGGCTGGTCCGAGGGCGCGGAATTCACCGACCTTGAAACGCCCGACTACGACGAAATCGTAGATAACGAGTTCGGCACTGACGAATTTGGCAACAAAAAGAAAAAGGCGAACCCGCTAGCTATAGCGGCCGCCATTATCGTTGCCCTCGCGTTTATCGCCGCGACGCTGTTCTAGATGCAATATGGATTGCGTCACCCCTTTGGGGTTCGCAATGACGTCTACGTCAAAGTTTTTTCGAGCGATTCCAAAATTTCAGAAGCTTCGCTAAAGTCGTAGTCTTCTATAAGTTCTTTCAGCTTATGCAATAGAACTTCCTGGTTCGTCTCAAAAGCGATATTCTCGATACCATCCAGAATGCGCTTGCAACGGGTCGAAGAACAGGTATCCACCGCCTCTTTCAGTTCCTTGACCGCTTCGGCCAATTTCTTGTTCGCTTCAGGGTCCTGAGTCTTTTGCACAGGCGTATTCTGCTCCGACACAATGTCCGAAAGAACTATCTGCAAATCGCCAATAAGAGCACGCAGACGTTCTTCGAATTTATTGTAAACAGAGAAATCACACTGTTTCTGTTCAAGTTCCGCTTCAAGGTCTGCCGCCAGTTTCTGTACATTGTTAGAGCCTATAGTTCCACAAAGGCCCTTGATCGTATGCACGATACGGGTGGCCTCTTCATAATGGAACTGTTCAATAAGGGCTCGCAGGTTAAAGGAATTTCCGCCATAATCGCGAACAAAGCCCTGCAAAATCTTAAGGAACATATTGCGGTTGTTGTTCACATGGTAAAGTCCCGACTCCGCATCGAAATCCTTGACCTTCTGGAAATAGGTCAAGAAATCCTTATCATCCTGGGAAAGATCCGAATCTTCGGACTTGCCAACTACATTAGGCGTTTCAGCCGCCACAGGCAAGAATTTCGCCATTTCCTCGTACAAAATAGTCGGGTCAATGGGCTTTACAATATGGGCGTTCATGCCCGCTTCAAGACATTCTTCCGTATCTTTCTGGAAGGCGCGGGCACTCATGGCCAAGATCGGCACCTTCTTGAAGTATTCATCTTCGCGGGCGCGGATTTCCTTGGTCGCGGTAAGGCCATCCATAATGGGCATCTGGATATCCATGAGCACCATGTCAAAGGCGTCCTTCTTGAGCATTTCCAGTGCCTCTTTACCATTATTTGCAATCATCGCGGTAAGGCCCACACTGTTCAAGAGCGACACGGCCAGTTCCTGGTTCATCTGGTTGTCTTCGACCAACAGGATCTTCGCTTCTTTAAAGTAAATCTTGCCCTTTTCCTTTTTCTCGACCTTCTTATAGGTCAGCGGGTAACCGAAGGCCTCTTGCAAGGCGCTCAAAAGCGAACTAATCTGGAGCGGTTTAGACACGCTGCTGTTGAAGCCCAAAGTCTTAGCCATATTCATTTCTTTTTCATCGAAATGAATCGGATGCATCAGCACCTTGGGAATCGACCGCATATTTTCATTTAGGCCATGCACAAAGTCAAAGCCATTCAAAATCGGCATGCCGTAATCCACCAGGAACAGGTCATAAGGATCTTCGCCCGCCTCTTCGTGTGCCTGAATCAATTCCAAAGCCTCGTCTACGGAACAGGCCTCTTCTACCACACAGTGCAACTTGTTCAGGTAATGCCTCAAAATAGTCCGCAAGTTGGCGCAGTCATCTACCAGAAGCACATTCTTATTTGCAAAGCGCACTTCGTTTTTCCACTTGGGCTCGCCCACCTGGGCCGCCACCGGGAGCGAAATGGTAAAGAAGAACTGCGAGCCCACGCCCGATTCACTCGTTACCTGCAGCTGACCGCCCATGAGTTCCACCAAAGACTTGGAAATCACAAGTCCAAGACCCGTACCGCCGTACTTGCGGGTTGTCGAACCGTCCGCCTGCGTAAAGGCGTTGAACAAGCGGGAAAGCTGTTCCGGAGTCATGCCAATGCCTGTATCCTTGACGCAGAAATACAGTTTGGCCATATTGTTCGCCTGCTGCAACAGCTTGACGCTCAGGGTAATGTCGCCCTTTTCGGTAAACTTGGTCGCATTGTTAATCAAGTTCGTAAAAATCTGGGAAAGTCTTAGAGGGTCACCCATCAAAACTTCAGGAATATCCGGATCTACATCCACAATGAGTTCTATGGGACGCCCGGCAATACGCACCTCGGCCAAGGCCGCCACATCGCCAATCACGTCATGCAATACGAGCTGAGTAATTTCCAAGTCCTGCTTTTTAGCCTCGATCTTCGAGAAATCCAGAATATTGTTGATAATCCCGAGCAAGGACTTGGCCGCATGACTGATACGGTCTACAAATCCACGCTGATGGTTATCTAAATTGGTTTCCGAAATCAAGTGGGCCATGCCGATAATGGCGTTCATCGGCGTACGGATTTCATGGCTCATGTTCGCCAGGAATTCACTCTTCGCCTGGGTAGCCTGTTCCGCAATTTCGCGGGCAGCCACCACTTCAGAAATATCAATCATGGAAAGCATGTAACCCACGACAGTCTCTTGCACCTTCAAGGTGCAACCTTCGCCGCGGAACCAGGTTTCCACGCCCCCATTTTCAGGTTTCAACATCAAGGAATCTTTCCAGACTTCGTCTTTTTTGTACGAGTCGATCATCGACTTGATCATGGATTCAGGGAGTCCCATATCCACCAGTTCGTTTATGGAAAGTCCCACAAAAGACCGCCATTCCTTACCCAGGAACTCGGCAAGCTGGCGCGACATGTATTTCACATGGAGATTCTTGTCAAAAATGACTAGAATAGAATGATCGCCCGAAAGCATGATCGTATCCAGAATCGTATCCTTCTGGATTCCGCTAGTTTCGTCGTTGATCATGATCAGGAATCGGGTAGCACCGTTGTCTTCAACCAGTGCCTGGAAAGACATGCCCCACCATGCCACTTCCCCGTCGGCATTCTGTACCCGCACAATCGTCTTACGTTCGCTGGCAAGCATCTGCCCGCCCATAGCCACACGGTGTGCAAACTTCTTAAAGGCATCCGAAGTAAAGAACTTGAACAGGCTTTCTTCTTTCATGTCTTCGCCACCGTTCAAGAAATCCACCACGTAGGCGCTGGCATGCAAGATGTCGAAGTTTTCGTTGGTAAGGATAATCGTAAAGTTGTCGCCCTTCCACAACAGCGTATCAAAAAGCGTACTGGAATTTACGCTATCGTTCAAGTCCCGCTGGATATAGCGGCGGAAAAGGATATGAGAAATCAGGGCCGCAAGTCCCATGAGCACAAATACGAAGAACGCAACCACGCCAAGCATGGTATTGGTGTGGTTGTCTATGCTGGCTGCAATCTTGTTATGCTGGCTCACGTGGACAATATAGAAGGGCAACTGTTTTAGGGGCGTCACCATGAATATCAGCTGCTGGTGATGCTCATTGGTCTTTTCAAAACGCAAAATGCGCCCGTCCATCAAGGTGTCCGAGCTAAACTTGTCGGAAATCAGCAGCAAAAGGTTTTCGACGCTATCCTGCAAAACCTTTCCGCGGTTCGTTTCATAAGGGAAATAGGTCAGTAGGTTATCACTTTCGCTAGCCACCAGCATGGTAATGCCGCCCTCTTCCTTGGCGAGGGCTCCCATGGTAAGCCTAACCTTGTGTAGATTGATATCTTCGCCCAAGGCGCCCCTGAACTTCTGATTTTTATCCCAAATCGGGTACGAAAGCGAAAGCACCTGACGATTAATGCTTTTACGGATTGTAGGCCCCGTATAAGCAAGCCCCCTTTTGCGGGAAGCCTCCAAATACCAGCCCGTGGTGCGGAATTCCGTTTTTCCGCTTTCCAGCTTTAGGCCACGGCCCGAAACGTAATCGCCTTCGGTGGTTCCAAAATAAACATCCACAATACCTTCGGCAGATTGGGTCTGCTTGTAAAGCAGCGGCCTAATGGCATTGTCCTTGGTCACCTGCTGTACACGCTTTGCAACGCCCAAGAAGCTTTCTTCACGAACTTTCAAGAAGGCTTCGATTTCGGTCTGCACCCGTTCACGCAAGGCCGTTTCGGTATTGGCGACAGCGGAATCCACCAACATGGAACGCACTGCCGAAGAAAAAATAAAGACCAATGCCACCGCTGCCAAAAAAGTCGGCAACACATACACCATCGAGATGCGGTTTCTTAAACGACGACGTTGTGCATTCAGCGGGTTATGGGTCAAAATGGCTCCTTACGGACTTTCCTTATACCGCTCGTACAGTTCGGGCAGTTTGGATTCAAAAGACATGAAGGCATCCACCACATCGGGGTCAAACTGAGTCCCCTTACCATTCAGAATTTCCTGGACAGCCACCTCATGGGGATAAGCCTCTTTATACGGGCGCTTTGAAACCAGGGCGTCGTACACATCGGCCACCGACATCAGGCGAGCACCCACGGGGATATCGTCACCCTTGAGTCCGTTCGGGTAGCCGTCACCATCAAAGCGTTCATGGTGATTCAAAATAATATCTGCAGAGATTCGTACCAGCGGATGATCCTTCAGTTCGTGGGTCGCATTCACCAGCACATCGTACCCCTTTTGTGCGTGGGTACTCATCACAGCCCATTCTTCTTCGTTCAAACGGGCCGGTTTACGCAAAATTTCATCGGGAATGCCCACCTTGCCGATATCGTGCAAAGGAGCTGCGGTCGCATAATAATCGATATATTCGTTGTTCGGAATAGCGTCTTTAAAGCGCGGATGGTTACGAAGGGTTTCGGCCAGCATTTGCACCAAAATCTGCGTACGCTTAATGTGGGCACCTGTTTCAGGATCGCGGTATTCAGCCAAGGCACCGAGGCTGGTAAGCATGACTTTCAAGGTTTTGCGCAAATCCAGGGTCTTTTCTTCTACCAGTTCTTGCAAATGGTCGCGCTGGTGCTTGAATTCCAGCTGGTTTTTTATGCGCAACTGAACCAAATTCGGGTGAAACGGCTTGGTAATGTAATCCACCGCTCCAAGGTCAAGTCCCATCTGTTCGCTCTTGGAATCCGCTTTAGCCGTCAGGAACAGCACCGGTGTATTTTCCACCAATTTTTTTTCGTTCATTTGGCGAAGGGTTTCATAGCCGTCCATTTCAGGCATCATTACATCGAGCAAAATAAGGTCAGGCTTCACCTTTTCTGTCAAGGCTAGTCCCTTTTTGCCATCCAAAGCTACAAAGACATCGTATTCATTGGACAAAATACCTTCAAGTACTTCGATATTCGTCTTCGTATCATCAATTACTAAAATTTTTGCGCGCTTCCGATCCATATACCCTTAATCTAATGTCTCCAAACTGGAATAGAACAACTTGGTTTATTCCAACTTGGAATAATATGCCTTATTTTTATTGAAAAAGCCCTTTTGCAACTTTATTATATGTTTTTTTATGTTCAACATGTGATATAAATTATATCATAATCATGGAAAAAATATCAACAATCTTCATTTTTTTATAAAAATACCCCTAAAAAGATGAATTATATTTATAATAAGCACGTATTTGGCTGCAAGAGATTAGGAGAGTTTCGCATGAAAAAGGGCTTACCACTAGCAATTTTTTTGACAGGAGCGGTTTTTGCCCAGGATGTTGTCGATATCGCCCCGTTTTGGCGTGCAGTCGATAGCGCGAGCCTTGGCAACATCATAAACGACCTATACACCGACCTTACCCTCCCCGACACAATAAAGCTCGGCGGTGAAACCTTCCCCATCACCTGGGAAAGCAGCGACACTCTGTTCCTCACCCATAAAGGCCACATCAACGGCAGATTTGTCGGCGTAAACAAGGAAGTGACGCTCACGGCAACCGTGCACGACTACCTGAGCGAAAAAACACAAAAAGTAACTAACAAGGTCTCCATCCACGGATACGAGCCCTACAGCAACTACCTTTTCGCCTATTTTCCGGCAAATGACAACGAAAACATCTACTACGCCCTGAGTAACGACGGCTACAACTTTACCGCAATGAATGGAGGAAAGCGCGTCGTGGCAGCCGATACGGTAAGCCTCAAGAAAGGCCTGCGAGACCCGCATGTGCTGCGCGCCCCCGACGGCTGGTTCTACATGGTGAACACCGACATGAAGAGCTCCGAAGGCTGGTCTAGCAACCGCGGCATGGTGCTCATGAAGTCGAAGGACCTGATTAACTGGAAACACAGCACCGTACACTTCCCAGACCGCTACAAGGGCAAGAATTTCGCCAACGTGACCCGAGTTTGGGCCCCGGAAACCTT
>JAFZOV010000071.1 GCA_017550445.1 Fibrobacter sp. | reverse complement strand
TCTACCACGCCAAGCAGAACGGCAGGAACCGAGTCTGCCAGAACCTCGGTGATGGCAAAATGCAGCTTATGAAACCCGGCGCGTAAGGGATTTCCCGTACCGGAGCGATTAATCACACTGATTAATGATCAAAAGTCGCTGATTAATCACTAATTTGTACAAAAATATTTTTGCAGGGCCATTTCATGGCCTTGTTTTTCTGCGATTCCTTTTGTATATTACGGCCATTGAGTTCCCGTACCGTTGAAATCATTCCGGGTTGTTCGCGGGGATTAGGCTGTGGCTTCGACCCCACATACGACCCCGTTTTCAAGAGGATTTTCAAGAAAAAGAAGAACCTCATCCACTTTTTGAATGCCATCCTACGGCTAAAAGGCAAGCGCGAAATCGTTTCCGTGACGCATCTCAGGCCAACACTACACCTGCGGACCCCGAAAAAAGGGAAAAAAATAACCCGTTTCGACATACACGCCCGCACCCGTGACGGGCGGTTCATAGACATCGAGATGCAGCGCGCCTAGCACGACGACTTCCTGGACCGCATCGAGCTGTACTCTGCAGGGATTACCGCGAGGAATTCAGCCTTTTCCGGCACTCGGATTTGGGAAAGCGGAAGCCCTTGCCTGTTTACCCCAAAAAAAGATGTATTATAATCGACCTGACCAAGTATGTTCCGCAGGAGGGCAATTCGCCCGAGAAGCAGTGGATCGAGCTCTTCAGGAACATGCCGACAGCCAAGGAGGTGCCGCCGGGCACGGACAAGGCCATAAGGGATGTCTATGGGGATATGCTGGTCAGCAAGGCGAATAAAAGTTTTATTACGGAGGTCGCGACAAATATGGATGAAGGCGAAATAATGATGATGAAGGCGGCAATTCGTCGAGTTGAGACGGCTCGCCGCAAAGGGTTCGCCGAGGGAAAAAAAAGTGGCGAAGTTCGTGGCGAAGCTCGGGCACGCAAGAAAATCAAAGCCCGCGACAAGAAAATCGTTGATTTTCTTCGAGCAAATGGCGTCACCGCCAAATTGCTCAATGCAGCCATGGCAATCAAGTAAGGAGCTCGACATGGCTTTCGTAAGCATTGGACAGCGGATGGGCTTATACTTCTGGCGCTGAAGCCGTAGGGCATTTCCGCATTACATTTATACACAAAATCGCCGGCTCGTGTGTGAGTCGGCGGTTTGATTTTGTTTAGGCTTTTATGCGGAGCGGGGCATTAATCGTTCTTGACGCAACGGATGGGATATCCTGCATATTTGTTTTTGGCCCAGAAATAATAGCCATGATTATACAATTCAAAATAATATGCCTGGTTTTCATTTTTTTCATTTGCCGTCAAAAAAACCGCAGAATTGCCTTTTCCATAGTATATGCCCCAGCCCTCATCATCTATATACCGATCAAGATAGCCAGCAGGAAGTGCCGTGAACGAATAGTCATCTGTTCCATTGGCACTGCTACTAGTCCAGCCAGTCGTAGACCTAAGTTTCATCATATCACCAACTGTAGCAGCGAGAGTTTCAAATTCCGAAATTGTTGGTATGTGCCAACCAGTGGGGCATACCCCGCGATGAGGATAAGTAACAGTACATGTTTTGCCATAACCGCATTTACTTTGCGGATTCGGCCAAAAAGTCCCTGCAGAATCCATGGCTGCACTCCACCGGTAAAGGCGACCATATTTGGTGCAATTCTCAGTGGAGTCATTATAGCAGAAGCCACCCGACTTGGGGTTCAAGTTCTCAGCCATCCAAACCTGCGTTCCAATCTGTACGCCCTTGTAGACCTTGCAGCTGGAAATATAAATATCAGTGCAATCATTTTGATCGCTAAATGTTCCCGTTTTGGACCACCCTGTAGAACTGCAGGTGTACACCAAGCCATTCGATAGCGTATCAGTCTTTCCGTACTTAGCCTTCACGCAACCCTTATTCCACCCGAGTTCCACTTCATTCGGTTCCCTGAGTTTACTGTTATCCCACACTCGGATCATTCCAGTAAAGGGACCTTTCAAGAGGGTTCCGTCCTCAGTAGAGTGTTCGTTCCAATATTTCATATCGAGTTCGAGGTCCGTGGCACGGCGCCATACGCTTGTCCAGTTCGACTCTTCATACGAGACAGTGGTATCGCCCACGCACTTGTACCATTCTACAGATGAAAATTCCTTAAATGTATTCTTGTTGGACGGAATACAGGCCATACCGAGGGTCAAATCCAGCGTCGTTCCGTGCCGCCACGCGTTGTTTTCTTCTTCAAAAACGTATACCAAGTTTTTATTGACGTTGCCGGTATTGACGTCACCCGTTGCATAACCATAAGTGCCCCAGCCCACCGTATCTTTCTCAATATTGGTAGCCGCTCGCCAAGTATATGCTACAGTGAATCCGTCAATAGTGGTACCTATTTCGTTTGTACACTTGTACCAAGCTCCGGCAGTAGTCGACATGACGTTGTTCTTCTGTACATAGGTACAAGCTTCGCGCACTGTATTTTCCATGTCCGTCGCAGGTCTCCACCCATACGTTTCCTTTACATAGTGCAGGTCTGTATTTACAGAACCTTCGTGATAGGATCCTGTTGACAATGATGACGAAAGGGGATATGTATCCATTTCATAATTGGTAGCCTTCCGCCAAGACGTGAGAATTCTGACTCCATCTATGATTACTTCGTCATTGACGCAGATATACTTTCCGGCCGCTCCCGACACATTCTTTCTTTGCCCCAGCTGGTTTAATTTTGATGTCAAGCAAGGGCCAAGACCCTCATCGCTGTCTAGAGACGTGCCAAGGCGCCATACACCATTTTCAAACACATAGTAATGGGAAGCGTCAACGTTCCCTCTTCTGACAGAATCAGCCCCACTGGATGGATTCGACCAGCCATAGATATCTGCTTCGAAAGCCTTGGAGAGCCGCCAGGTATTGTTGACTGTAGCACCATTCTCAAGGACAGATTCCTCGGAGCACGTGTAATACCTATTGTCTTGTTTCTTGATGGTCTCTACCTTGGCCGCAATGCAGCCTTCGCCCAGAGTCCAATCCAAATACGTGCCGCGACGCCATTTGTCGCCTTCAAACACGTAAATGCGGGTGGAGTCCATATCGCCACGCTTTACCTGCCCTGCAGTACCATTCCCCGTAAAGTAGTTGTCGGCCTCGTCGGGGGTAGACTCGCGCCAGGTGTTGTTGACCGTAGCGCCATTTTCAAGAGCGGATTCCGTGGTACACGTGTAATACTTGTTGTCTTGTTTCTTGACGGTACCTTTCTTGACTAGAGTGCAGCCTTCACCCAGCATCCAGTCCAGAGAAGTGCCACGACGCCATTTGTTGCCTTCATATACATAGATGCGGGTGGAGTCCATGTCGCCGCGTTTCACCTGACCCGCAGTCCCACCTGTGGTAAAGTAGTTGTCCGCCTCGTCGGGGGTAGAAACACGCCATGTATTTGCGACAGATACGCCGTTATCGAAAGCGGATTCCTCCGTACAGGTGTAGTAGTTGTCGCCATGTTTCTTGACAGTCCCCACCTTGAGGGCAAGGCAGCCTTCGCCAAGCGTGAGGTCGAGCGCAGTACCGCGACGCCATTTGCCGTTCTCGAATACATAGATTCGGGCCTTGTCCATATCGCCCTGCTTCACGGCGCCATCCTGTTCGGGATTCTCGGTAAAGTAGTTGTCGGCCTCGTCGGCGGTAGAAACACGCCAAGTTGTTACCACCTCGGCACCATCGGGCTGAATCTTCTTCTCGTCGGTACAGGTGTAGAACTGGTTCTTTATCCGATAAACCTTGCCCACCATATCGGCACGGCACGCCTTCTCGAGCAGGCGGTCGTTTTCGGTGCCGCGACGCCATTCACCGGCATCGTAGACAAAGTAGCGTCCCTTGTTGACATGTCCGACCTTGACGGAATCCTTTGCCGTTTCGGGTATGCCGAACTGCGCCGTATCGGCTTCGGTCTCTGTCGCCTTGCGCCAGGAGGTGGGCACGGTGTAGCCGTCCAACTTGCTGCCGTCATCCACGCAGATATAC
>JAFZOV010000009.1 GCA_017550445.1 Fibrobacter sp. | reverse complement strand
GCTGGGAACCGAGCCTGCAGTTCGAGGAAGGCATCGAGAAGACGGTGCGCTGGTACCTCGACAACCAGGAATGGCTCGACAACATCACGAGCGGTGACTACGAGAAGTATTACGAAAAAATGTACGGGAATAGATAATGGGTAAGTTCAATTTCATCAAGACCTCCATCGAGGGCGTGACCATCATCGAGCCGACGGTCTTTGGCGACCAGCGCGGCTATTTCATGGAAACCTACAACAAGGGCGAGTTCGATGCCGCAGGCCTGAACATGGTGTTTGTGCAGGACAACGAGTCCAAGAGCAAGAAGGGCGTGCTCCGCGGTTTGCATTTCCAGAAAAAGAACCCGCAGGGCAAGCTTGTCCGCGTGATCGATGGCGAAGTCTTTGACGTGGCGGTGGACCTGCGCAAGGGCAGCCCCACGTTTGGCAAGTGGGAAGGCGTTACGCTTTCTGCCGAAAAGAAAAACCAGCTCTACATTCCCGAGGGTTTTGCCCACGGGTTCGTGGTTCTCAGCGAAACGGCGACATTTGTTTACAAGTGCACCCGCCTGTACGACCCCAAGGACGAGGGCGGCCTTATGTGGAACGACCCCGAAATCGGCATCAAGTGGCCTGTGGGTAACGGCTTCGAGCCTCTCCTTTCCGAGAAAGACACGAAGAACCCCGCTCTCAAGGATTTGGGCTTCGCGTTCGAACTGTAGTTAATGGATGATTGACGACATTTTTCTATCTTAGGCAGTGATGAAGAAAATTCTAGTTGTTTGCACTGGCAATATCTGCCGCAGTCCTACGGGGGAATACCTCCTGAAAAAGGAACTGGGCGAAGGTTTTGAAGTGATGAGCGCCGGGCTTGGGGCCTTGGTGGACCATCCTGCGCACGAGATTAGCCAAAAGATTGCGTTACAGCATGGTGTCGATATGAGCGCCCATCGTGCTCGTCAAATAAACTTGGATTTGCTCAAGTGGGCCGATTTGGTGCTTGTAATGGAAAACGGGCACAAGACGGAACTTCAGCGCCGTTATCCGGAGTTTGGTGACAAGATTCACCGTTACGGTGAAGGCCAGCAGGTCGATATTCCCGACCCTTATCGCAGACCCGAGAGCGCCTTTGTGATGGCATGGAACTTTATTTCAAAGCTGACCCCGTATTGGGTGGAAAAGATTAAACAGAGCGAGGCTCAATAATGAAGACGTTGAAATATGTAATGGCTGGTATGGCTGCCATGCTTGGCGGTTGCTCCCTTGGCCCTCACATGCAGATGACGCTCCCGGAAGATTCTGCGGAATACAACGGAATGAAGGTCTTTGTGCATTCCATCGAGGCCGGTGAATTTACAGCCGGTCCGGCGGCCGATTCTTCGGCTTCGGGTGCTGATGACCTCAAGGACCTGATTGTCGACTCCCTGCCGAATCTCGAATATCGCATTGGTCCTTTGGACATGGTCCAGGTGGTGGTGTGGGAACATCCGGAACTCACTTCCCCGATGGGCCAGTACCAGCCGGCAGGCCAGCGCGTGACGACGGACGGTACGCTCTTCTACCCGTATGCGGGTGAACTCAAGGTGGAGGGCCTCACGGCCCAGGAACTCCGTGCCGAAATCACGAAGCGCCTTTCCGACAAGATATTGAATGACCCGCAGGTCGATGTGCGTGTGACGGGCTACAACAGCCTCAAGGCGTTTGTTTCGGGTGCGGTGAACAGGCCCGGCTACATTGCCTTCAACGAGATGCCGATGACCATTCCTGCCGCGATTGCTGCTGTGGGTGGCTTTGCCGATGAGGCCGATCCCTCCAGAATCCAGCTGCGCCGTGGCGAGAAGGTCTACAACATCAACTACCTCGAGGCGTTCAAGTCGAACCTCCCGCTCGACAAGATTCTCCTGAAGCCCGACGACCAGATGTTCATCCCGGCGCTTTCCGAAACGCAGAAGGAAAACCGTGTGTTTGTGATGGGTGAAGTGGCCCGCACGGGTGCCGTGAATGTGAACCAGGGCAAGCTCTCCCTGGTGGAAGCCCTGGCGAGTGTCGGTGGCCTGCAGACGACCTACGCTTCTTCCAGGTCCATCTATGTTATCCGCAATACCTCCGAAAAGCAAATCGACGTGTTCCAGCTGAACGCGAAGAACGCTATGGCCCTCGCTATGGCCGAAAGGTTCAACCTGAACGCCCGCGACGTGGTGTATGTCGATGCTTCTGGCCTTGCAACTTGGAACCGTCTTATCAACCTGATCCTGCCTTCTGCCCAGACTGTCTACTACGGTGCTACCATTACGCGTGACATCCAGTTGATCTCCAGCGGCAAGTGGGGCCAGGACTAGAGGCTAGCATATGATTAACCTTATCCTCTGTGGTGGTTCGGGCACGCGCCTTTGGCCCGTGAGCCGCTCGCTCATGCCTAAGCAGTTTGCCCCGCTCTTTGACGGGCAGTCCCTGTTCCGCAAGACGGTCGTCACGAACGCTGCCGTCTGCGAGTCGCAGTTTATCGTAAGCAACGCCGACCAGTTCTTCCTCGCGAAGGACCAGCTCGAGGCCGAGGGCCAGACCGGCAGCCAGTTCCTGCTGGAACCCGTGGGCCGCAACACCGCGCCCGCCATCGCGCTCGCATGCCTCAAGCTTGACCCCGAGACCATCGTGCTCGTGTCGCCCTCGGACCACGTGATCCGCAAGAAGGACGAGTACAAGAAGGTGCTGCTCCGTGCGCAGGAACTTGCCGAGGCCGGCAACCTGGTGACCTTCGGCATCACGCCGACCAGCCCCGAGACCGGTTACGGCTACATCGAGGCCGACGGCGAAAACGTGAAGCGCTTCGTGGAGAAGCCGGACCTCGCTACCGCCGAGAAGTACCTGGTGGCAGGCAACTTCTACTGGAACAGCGGCATCTTCTGCTTCAAGGCGAAGACTTTCCTCGAGGAACTCAAGAAGTATTCCCCGGATATCCTCACCGCATCGAAGGCCGCGCTCGACAAGGCCACGATCGAGGAAGGCGAACCCATCCGTATCGACCGCGACGACATGCTCGCCATCCCGAGCAACTCCATCGACTACGCCGTGATGGAAAAGTCCAAGAAGGTGAAGGTCGTGCCGAGCGATATCGGCTGGAGCGACCTCGGAAGCTTTGATAGTTTGTACGGGGAATACCCGCACGACGACAACGGCAACAACGTGAACCCGCGCCACATCGCGGTGGGTTCCAAGAACTCCCTGGTGATGGGCACGCAGCGCGCCATCGCGACGATCGACCTCGACAAGATGCTCATCGTCGACACGCCGGACGCATTGCTGGTCGCCCCGCTTAGCAGCAGCCAGAAGGTGAAGAAGGTTGTGGAAGAACTCAAGGCCCGCGGTTCCGACCTCGTGAACGTGCCGCAGACCGTGAGCCGCCCCTGGGGTACGTACTCCGTGCTCGAATCCACCGAACGCTACAAGATGAAGCGCATCGTGGTCAAGCCGGGCAAGCGCCTCAGCCTGCAGAAGCACCTGCACCGTTCCGAACACTGGGTGGTCGTGAGCGGTACTGCTACCGTGACTGTCGGCGACAAGGTGTTCCTGGTCCGTCCGAACGAGTCCACGTACATCCCGATGGGCGAAGTTCACCGCCTGCAGAACGAAGGCCGCCTCCCGCTGGTCATCGTTGAAGTGCAGGTGGGCGAGTACACCGGCGAAGACGACATCATCCGCGTGGAAGACGACTTCCACCGCTGCAAGTAACGTCATCCCGGACTTGTTCCGGGCCGCCGATAAACGAAAAAAAAGCAGGTCTTTAAACCTGCTTTTTTCTTTTCCCTCGTGTCATCCTCGACCAAGCGAAGTGCGGGAGGGAATCCATACATTTTATACCATCGCTTGATAAAGCAATGGTTAGAACTGGCTCAAGAACCTCTGGTCGTTCGCGGTCAAGAGGCCGATTTCCGGAATCGCGTGGCGCAGCATCGCGATACGGTCGAGGCCGAAGCCGAATGCAAAACCAGTGTACTTTTCGGAATCAATGCCGCAGTTCTTGAACACGTTCGGGTCCACAGAGCCACAACCACCGATTTCCATCCAGCCCGTGCCCTTGCAACGGCGGCAACCCTTGCCACCGCAGAACACGCAGCTCACGTCCATTTCCGCAGACGGTTCCGTGAACGGGAAGAAGCTCGGGCGGAAGCGCGTCTTGACGCCTTCGCCGAACAGCTTGTTCATGAACACCTGGAGCACGCCCTTGAGGTCAGCGAAGCTGATGTTCTCGTCGACCACCAGACCTTCGCACTGCTGGAACATCGGGGCGTGGGTCGCATCGTTGTCCACGCGGAACACGTGGCCCGGAGCAATCATGCGGAACGGCGGCTTGTGCGTTTCCATGTAGTGGATCTGCGTGCCGGAAGTGTGCGTACGCAGCATCACCTTGTCGTCCACGTAGAAGGTGTCCTGCATGTCGCGGCTCGGATGGTCGGGCGGCGTGTAGCGCCTCGAAGTTGTACCAGTCCGTTTCGATGTCGCGGCCGAAGTCCACCTCGAAGCCCATCTGGCTGAAGAAGTCGATAATCTCTTCGCGCACGTCGTAGAGCGGATGCGTGCTGCCGGCGGGAATCCCTGCACCCGGGAGCGATGTATCCACAAAACCGCTTTCCAGCTTCTTCTGGAGGGCGGCCTGGTTCGCGGTCTCGATAGCCTTGTCGATGGCCTCGGAGACGGCGACCTTAAGTTCGTTCACGAGCTTGCCGTAAGCCGGACGTTCCTCGGCGCTGAGCGTGCCCATCTGCTTCATGAGGTCGGTGACGGCCCCCTTCTTGCCGAGGTACTTCACGCGGAGGTTGTTGACGGCTTCTTGGTTCGTAAGGTCGGTCTGCGCAAGTTCTGCGTCAAACGCCTGCTTCACATTGTTAATAGCTTCACTCATAGTGCGCGTAAATTTAGAAAAAAAGCAGATTCCGGCTCGGGGGCCGGAATGACATTAGGGGAGTTATTGTCCCGGCAGGTGCATAATCACCGGCTTGTTCTTCCCGTTTTCGGTCTTGTGTATCGTGAGTTTGCCGGTGCTGTCGTAGCCGAACTGCTCGCCGACGCGTTCCCCGTCCACATAGTTGAGGCTATCGCGCAGCACTCCGCTCGGGTACCAGTTGCGCCAGATGCCGTGCCGCTTGGTTCCATCAAGATTTCTTTGCCAAAAACCTTCGCTAGCCATTCTGCCGCCCATACTATCGGGGTAGAAACTGCGGCTCACGCGAAGAGCAGGGTCTCCAAAGTTTGACGGAGGATCGTCGTATGCCCAGAATTCTTCGTACAAAAGGACGTGCCCTGCCTTGATGTAGCGCAGCGATGCAGGGTACTTGCCGATACTTTTTTGGTAAGCGTCCTTGAAACTCAATGTGCTGCTGTCAAGTGTCCCGCTCGGGTTTGCAGACTGCACAAAGGATGTTTCTGCACAGAAAAGCGTGGACGAATTTTCGCAGGTTCCGTAGGTAATGCCAGAACTTTCGATAGGGCCGTCTGTTTCTTCCGTGGTAAAAATGCTTTCCCGGATAACATTATTCTGCTCGTCGAACCACTGGATTTTTTCGCGCCCTTTGAACGGGTCGGACGTGATTTTTTTAAGAAGGGAACCATCTGCCCTGTATGTGGTATGTGGGTCAAAGAGAATGTCGTTGTCTGCGATACCTTCTTCCTTGATTTGTGCTTGCTCGCAGTTCCCGGCTGCAGAATCGGCTGGCTCGTATGATTCGTAGTATTTCTTCCATTCACCGACTAGCATGCCGTTTTCGCAACTGAAATATTCTAGAATCTTGCAGTTCCTTCCGTAGCGCTTGATGTATCCATGCGCTTCATGGCAGTTGTTTTCTTCGGCAAGTACACCGTTGTCGTGCCACTTCTTCGAAACACCGATGGTGTCTCCCTTCTCGTCGTAGTGCTCTTCGGTAGCCTTGTTCCCGTTGAAGTGCCAGCCTTCCCAGTCGCCCACGGGGTGGTCATCCTTGTAGTAGCGTACTGATTCCTTCCTGCGGGAGTTCAGCCTTTCTACAAAATAGCTGGTCCACTTGCCTTCGCGCTTGCCGTTCTTGTATTCTCCGTCGAGCGCTACGTCGCCGAGTACGGTCCAGCGTTTGATGTTGCCGTGTGGCACGCCGTTCTTGTATGGGATTTCGAATTCCTTGATGCCGTTGTCGTACCACTCGTTGCGCTTGAGAATCTCGCCGTCGGGGTAAACCCACACGGAGGTTTTCTTTGTGCCGTTCACGTGTTTTTCGACGACCTGTTCCTCGGCGCGTTCAATACTGCACGCGTCAAGGCTGGCGCAAATGCCCAAAAACGGCAAAAAGGTCAAAAATGTCGAAAAAAACGCGCGCCTCATGTCCATCAAAGTAGAAAAAAGGTAATTTCTAGTTGTGGAAGAAAACAAAAACAGGACAATTGCCGATACTTTCAACGCGAAGCTCAAGACTCCGTGGGTCTGGATTATTATCCTCATCACGCTCGGGCTCACGGCATTGTTCTATTTTTCGCAGAAGCCCAACCTTATCGTGTATTCGCGCTACATCAAGTCGCTTTCCGATTACCAGCTCATGGATATGGAGCTCATGCGTTCCATGAACGCAGTCCGTTGCGGCTATACGAACGATTCCATGAAGGTGCTTTCGCAGTCCATGTCGCTGCGGGAACTTGCGGTCTCGTTCGCGAGGGAGATGGACGAACTGTCTTCGCACGGGATTGAGTTGCCCCCCGCAAATCTGGTGAGCCAGTTTGAACGTCGCGTGATGAGCAAGGTCGCTGGAGTCCGTCGTTACATGCCTGTCCGTCGCGCGTGGTTCGAAGCCTACGACAAGATATATGCCGAGGCGGTGTTCTTGCCGGATAACGTTTCGTACCCGCTGCTTGCTACGCTGGATTCCGCTCGCTATGGTTTCCCTGTTGAACTCCCGCAGGGGCTCGATGTGTCGGACTCGCTGGCGGTGCGCATTGTAGCGCTTTTGAACGAAAACGTGGAGCATGCGCATGCATGGAACCGCCTCGACAATCACGAGACTGTTCTTGCGGGCGAGGACCTTATCCAGTTCTTCCAGCAGGAGAGCCTGAACGAGATTACGTTGAAGGCGAAGATTCCGCTTGTGTTCTATTTCCTCACGCTGGTCCTTTTGCTCTCGACATTCTTTTTTATATTCAGGTCCAAAAACTAAAACGATATGGCTTTCTTTTTCCAGACGCGCAAATACGTTTACTTTAACATCTCGCTGCTGTTCCTTTTGGTAATAGCGTGGTGTGTGTCGAGTACGCATCTTGTCGTGCGCAGTTTCCTTACCGAACCGCATCTTTTTTACGGCACGCTTAGCCATGCGTCTATTCCGAGCCTGTTCGGCGGTACGAACATTCCTTTTTTGGACAAGACGTTTTTCCAGATAAACGGCGACAAGGATGTGACGTTCATCCTCTACAGTTCTTCCGATATAAACGACGAGATGTCGGAATGGTTCGATTTTTCCGACGTGAACGCATCCAGGGTCCCGCTCGAGATATGGGCGGCGCGCGTCAAGGACAACGTATTCGTGGTGCAGTCCATGGCGACCACGGATGGAGGACTGGAGTGGGAAGAACTCGCCGAGTACCAGATAGAGAACCTGCTGGTGGTTGCGGGCATTGCCCTGCTCAGTTTTATAGGGATGATCGTGTTCTTTGTCTTGGGTATCAAGACGAAAATGCCGCGCGTGCGGCGCTTGGACCATGCGTAAGTTTATTGCTCTCTTTTTTGCTTTGGCTTTTTGCGCATGTTCTTGGGCGGCCAGGGATACGCTCTTTGTTTCCGCTTCGGCAAGTGGGAGCGGCATGTCTTTTACGAGTGCTATCGGTGTATGGTGGCCGGAGTTGCCGAAAAAAGTACGGTCGGGAGTGCCGAAGAATTTGGCTTCGGCCCAGGTCGTTGTGTGGTTCCATGGTGGCATGACGAGCGGCAATTGCCGGAAGGGATTCGTGGCGGGTGAAGACTTCTCGAAACTGTTCCCCAATGTAATCGTGGTGAGCGCGTCCGCATGCAGGGAAAACCACTGGGTGACCCCGACCATGGAAACTGTAATCGAGGCCGCGCTGGATTCTGTTGCGGCGAGGCGCAAGGCCCCTGTAGATGAGGTCTCGCTGGTGGGCGTCTCGGACGGAGCGCTGGGAGTGCTCGATTATTCCATGCGGGGTAAGCGCCGGGTAAGGGACCGCCTGCTGGTCAGTTCGTTCGGCAAGTTGCTGGGGCCCGCGGGCGAGATTGCCGCGCAACCCCGGGTGCGCTCGGGCCGTTGGCGTTTTTTGCAAGGGGGTAATGACCGCTTGTTCCCCGCGGAGCAGGCCAAGCCGTGGATCGAGGAATTCTGCCGTGCCGTGGGCGTGGACTGCGCGCTCCGGTTCGACCCCGCCGGCGAACACGACTGGTCGTACTGGCGCGAAAAGCACATGGACTGGGTCACGGAAGCTTTCCGGCGATAAACGGCCCCTCATCAGAAAAAAGTTTGAGATAAACGGTCGTTTTCAACTATAAACGGCCTATAAGTGGATGGCGTCGGCCAAGGATGGGGAGGGTGCAGGGAGGGGCCCGTGCGGCCTTCGCAACTCTGAGCTGGGGCCCCTCCCGCGTAAATTTCATACCAGATTAAAATTATAGGCAAAGGGAACCCCCTTTTTTGTCAAGAAACCCTTGACAAATTCCCCATTTTTTTCAAAATTTGGTGCACCACGCGGATGTGGTGGAACTGGTAGACACGCTAGATTCAGGTTCTAGTGCCTGCAAGGGCATGAAGGTTCAAGTCCTTTCATCCGCACTGAAAACCCGCCGACCAAGGTCGGCGGGTTTTTGTTTGAATTCTATATTCTTCCCACATGGAAGACTTCCTGGACGAAATTCCCGATGAAGAACTGCAAGGCGAGCGCGTGACGCTTCGCCTGTTGCACGAGGGCGACGCCGCGCCCTTGTTTACCCTCATCGACGGGAGCCGAGCCTTCCTTTCGCAACACCTGCCGTGGCCTGCGGAATGCCAGAGCGCCGAGGACGTGGCCGCCCGCATCGATTCGTGGGAAATCCAGGCCCAGATGGCGAACGGAGCGTGCTGGGGAATTTTCGAGCAGGGCGCGCGCAGTTTAACCTCCGCGGGCGTTCAACAACCAGCAGGCAATTTAGCTGGCATCATCATCCTCGGCTGGATCCAGGCGCAGCACCGGTCTGCGACCGTCAGTTACTGGCTGGGCGAACCGTTCACGGGGCGTGGCTTTGCGACGGATGCCTTGCGAACCCTCTCGCGATATGCGTTCGACCAGCTCGGCCTCAACCGCCTGGAAATCTCGGCGGCGGTCTCGAACCCCAGGAGTGCCGCGGTCGCCACCCGCGCCGGATTCACGCAAGAAGGCTTCTGCCGCGAATACGAGTTTATCAACGGAAAGTTCCTGGATCACGTGCGCTTTTCGCTCCTTGCTCGCGACCCGCGATAAAACTTTTCGACCCGCGATAAACGCAAAAAATGCCTCGTGTACACGCCTTTTCTGTGTACAAATGATTGCCCAAATGGCTAAATTCATGCAAAAACGCCGTTTTCTGTAAAAACGTTTCTTACGAATTGGTTACTCGGGTAAACGAGAAAGTGTAAATTTTTTTGTTCTTTTCCCCTCCAATCTTCTATCTTTCTAGACATGGACAATGGAGAGAAAATAATCTTAACTGAACCGGATGTGCTGCAGTACACCAACTTTCGTGTGTATCTCCGTGATTACTACGAATACAAGAAGAAGACGCAGCCCTCTTTCAGTTTGCGGTTCTTCGCCGAGAAGGCGGGGCTTTCGAGCCACGCCCATTTGAAGCTTACCATCGACGGCAAGCGCAATATCACGAAGGGCACCGTACTGAAGCTCATCCAAGGGTTAGGGCTCGAAAAGCAGCGCGCCGCCTATTTCGAGAGTTTGGTATTTTTCAATCAGGCGCAGAACGATGCCGAAAAGCAGATTTACTACGCGCAGCTCCTCAAGGCTAGTCCGCGTTCCAAGCTGCACAAGATGGATCAGGCCCAGTTCCGCATTTTCAGGGAATGGCACCACTCTGTCATCCTCGAGATGGTGGCACTCAAGGGCTTCCGCCCGATTCCCGACTGGGTGAGCAAGAAGCTCCGCGGGATGGTCACG
Organism: Fibrobacter sp.; assembly: GCA_017550445.1. Next base: position 14,160 of record JAFZOV010000009.1, on the reverse strand, counting down.
CCCTCCCAGGTGCAGGAATCCTTCAACCTCCTTATGGAACTCGGCCTCCTGGTCAAGACGGCGAACGGCTACCGCCAGCGTGACCCGATGCTCACGACCGAGGATGAAGTTCAGGATATGATGGTGAAGCTCTATCACCAGCAGATGCTGCGCATTTCGGCCAACATGATGAACGAACTTCCGAGTGCGGAACGCGATATTTCTGCCCTAACGTTCAGTATTAAGCGCGAAGATTTCCCCAATTTGAAAAAACATATCCAACTCATGCGCAAAGAACTACTAGATTTCTCCGCAAAGCCTGGCGAAGCGGATGATGTGGTTCAGGTGAACATCCAACTGTTTCCGCTCACTCGAGGAGAATAATGCGTTTTGTTTGGTCCATAGTCGGTTGCGTGTTGGGATTGCTTGCTGTCGTCGGATGTTCTTCCGGCGGCAATTCTGACCCTATTGCCGGTATCGAAATCGGCAATCCGGCGTTGGCGCTCACCGCAGATTTCTCTGTGGATTATTCCGAGGTTGAAACTCACGCCCTCAAGAAGTCCGCCGCAGAAGACGAACCGATGCTGCTGGATTCCTTCTCTATGGCTTTGAGCGAGGTGCGTTCCTATTCCAGCTACTACGTGGCTGTTTCCATCGACCCGACCGAGGGCCTGCCGCTGTGGCCCTACGAGGACGATTCCAGTGAGGTTCTCCCGATTTCGTTTACCGAGGAATCGACCGTGGAGGAACCTTTCAGCAAGATCAACCTCGAGGACGAAGGCTACCTGAAGGAAATCGGCGTGTCGTTCAAGCCCAAGAGTGCGAATTCCGCCATGTACGGCCGTGTACGCATCGACGGCAAGTACGTCCCGTTCAAGTTCGACCTGAATGGGTTCCAGTGGGTGAGGTTGCGCTACCACTTCTCGCAGGTTGAGCGCGTGTCCGATTCCGTTGCAAACTTGTCTGTAGTATTCCATGTGCGCTATTTCTTGCGCAACATTGACTTCAGCAAGGCTGAGGTAGATGAAGATGGCGTTATTGTCCTTGACAACGCGAACAATGCTGCTCTCTGGAATAGTTTGAACAACAACTTCGTGTCGAGTTTCCGCCCGCTTCGCTACGACTTCGTGGATGCACAGGGCAATGCGGGCGAGGATTACGTCAAGGATATCTGGGACGGCGTCGTGGGCGCGATGAGCGACAATACCATCGAGAACGGCGACTTCTCTCACGGGCTAGACCACTGGATATTCTTCACGCAGTTGAACGGCGTGGCTACTGCCTCCATCATTGGCGACAAGGGCGACCGCATTCTCAAGGTCGACGTGACGCAGGGTGGCAACAGGTCGTACAGCGTGCAGCTCATTCAAGAAGACGTGGCGCTGGTCGCCGGCAAGAAATACAAGTGCGTGTTCACCATCTGGTCCAATATCGAGGGGCAGATTACCGCCCGCATCGGCACGTATGATGACTACGAGACCGTGGGCTTCATGGAGCACCCGATCGTGAAGACTTCGGGCCAGTCGTTCGAGAAGGAATTCACTCCCAAGGAGAGCACTCCGTTTGCAAGGTTCGAGCTGAACCTCGGTAAAAAAGAACGCACGTTCTACATTAAGGACGTGAAGATCTACCGCATCCAGGAATAATGCGCGGCACCGTTAGGTGCTTGCATCCCTGTTCAGATTTCGACAGTTTCCTCGTCGCTTTTTATGAAGGCGACGAGTCTTTCCATTGTCCGTTCGAGGTCTTCCTTGAGGGAACATTCCCAAAGGGTCGCCACGCGGAACCCCATCAGGGATAGCTTCCAACTTGTCTTGATATCACGGACAACGTTGTTTTCAAATTTTTCGTTCCAGAATTCGGGATTGCTCTTGGGACGGGTCGTAAACTTGCAGCCGTGCTGATGCCAAAAGCACCCGTTCACGAAAACGACCACGTTGTATTTCAAGATAAACAAGTCTGGCGATCCCGGCAAGTCGCGCCGGTGCAACCTGTAGCGGAAACCCGCACGGAATAGCGCCTGCCGCACCAGCAATTCCGGCTTCGTATCAACGGAATGAACCGCCCGCATCATCTGCGAGCGGCTCATTGGAGTACGCTTTTTTCGACGGCGTTTCATTCAGCAGTCAAAAGATAGCAACCTACATCTCCTCGAGTTCCTTGCCCTTCGTCTCCCTGATGAACTTTGCCACGAAGAAGATGCTGAAGATGGCGAAGAACGAGTAGATGGCGTATGTGGGGCCCACACCGATGCCCTGCTTGCCAGTAAGCACCGGGAAACTCCAGGTGACAATGAAGTTTGCGGCCCACTGTGCAAGCCCGCAGATGGCGATGGCTACTGTACGGATGCGGTTGTTGAACATCTCGCCGAGCATCACCCACATGACCGGGCCCCACGACACCGCGAAGAAGGTGATATAGAGGTTTGCGGCGATGAGCGCGATGACACCCGCGGCTCCGGGGAGGCTTCCGTCGGCATTCGCATTCATAAAACAGATGGTGAGAGTGCTGAGCGTAACTGCCATGCCCACACTACCGATAAGCAACAGCGGCTTGCGCCCGATCTTGTCGATAAGCATGATGGCGGCGATGGTCATGACGAGGTTGATGGCGCTCGAAATGACGCTCGTGAGGAAGGCGTCGCTTTCGCCGAAGCCTACGCTCTGCCAGAGCATGGTGCCGTAGTAGAAGATGACGTTGATGCCCACCAGTTGCTGCAAGATGGCAAGGCCAAGGCCCGCCCAGAGAATCGGGGCGATACGCTTCTTGCCGCCAACCATTTCGAGCAAGTCGCTGAACTTGGACGGTTTCTCGTTGCGGAAGGTCTCGTGAATAGCTTCGATTTCCCTGTCAACGCCTTCGGAATCGATTTTTGCGAGGACGCGCTTGGCGTCGTCAATGAGCCCCTTGTGGACAAGGTAACGCGGAGATTCCGGGAGCCTCCAGGCCGCAATGCCGTAGAGCGCAGCCGGAATGGCCTCGACCCAGAACATGACCTGCCAAGCCTTGAAATTGCCGATAATCGTGTTGTTTGCCGAACCCGCAATGCGCATGATGACGTAGTTCGAGAGGAGCGCCACGAAGATGCCTATCACGATGGCGAACTGCTGCATGGAACCGAGACGCCCGCGCAGGTGTGCGGGAGCCGTTTCGGCAATGTATATCGGGGCGATGATGCTCGCGACACCGATGCCCACGCCGCCGATGACACGCCACATGATAAAGTCCGGAATGCCGAACGGAATGCCCGAACCGATGGCACTGATGAAGAACAGGAAAGAGGCTGCGAGCATGCAGCGCACGCGCCCGAAAGTATCGGCGAGGCGGCCCGCAAAGAACGCACCCGCAGCCGCACCGATCAGGGCAAGCGAAACAGACCAGGCGAGTTCATAGTCCGTCGCGTTGAAGTGTGCCTTCAGCGCCCCGTTCGCCCCGTTGATGACGGAGGAGTCGAAACCGAAGAGGAACCCGCCGACAGCTGCGGCCAGGGTGATGAGGATGATGTGGCCCATGTGCTCTTTTTTCTGGGACATGAAAACTCCTTTTTTATAAACACCTAAAGTCTAAACTATTCGAATATGCGCAAAAAAGCCACTTTGAAAAGAATAAATAGCGCAAAACGATATTCCAAGTTGGAATAGTCAGCGTTTCGAGGATGTCGAATCCGCACGGATGATCTGGTCTGAGCAGACGGAGTCGCACCTAGTGACGTATCGCCATCCGGTTACCGTGTAGCACGGATTTATATCGATAGGGCGAATGGGTTCTAGTACTGTAATAGTGTCTTTAGCAAGGGAGTCCATAGCGACAGAGTCTATGGCAACAGAGTCCTGGACTCCGGATGAGGATGACAGCAGCGTCATGTCGGCGGAAGAACAGGATTCGATGGCTGACGAACTGGACTCGGGACACCTATAGTCCGAAAAGCCCTCCATCGTCTCGTAGCAAATCCATTCCTTGGGGCAGGGCTTTATCGGTTCTGGCATTTTCACATACTCAAAATGCCACAGGTCCGACGTGTCCTTCAGCACCAGCACGTAGGCTTCTTCGAACGCGCCGCCGTCTATGGGAGCCTGCGAAAACAGGACCGGGATGCCTAAGGTCGTATCCTTTTTAATCAGGTTCTGGAAGTAGATTTTCCCGTTGTTCTTGGCCGCCTTGTAGAAGGTCATTTGTACGGGAGGAATGTCGCCATATAGGACTCCCTCCTTGTTCTTGGTGCGAACCTCCAGGATGACGGAATCGACATCCGTCGTTTCGTTGGCTTCGACGACCAGCCTAAAACTCCTGGCGAGATTCGAGGGCGAAAGGTAGTTTCTGAACCAGGCGTTGTGAATCCGGTCCATCAACGGGATGGTGATTTGCCTTACGGTAAGTAGCGTATCGTTGTCGGCGTAGCCAATTTCCAGGGTATTGTCGGGGAATTCGGTGTAACTTGTGTCGCCAAAAAAATGGTTCGGGTCCACGTAGAACGAAACCTGGTCCCAGGACTTGAATAGACGCTGGGTGCTTCTGGGGTAATCGGCATCCGGACCCGGATCAAGGGGGAGGCAGTCGCCATTTGAGCAGCTTATAATAAACAGGGCTGCAAGAAGAAAGAACAGAAAACGCATCAAACACTCCTTTTTTGCGTGAATATAAATTATTACAGACAAAGGAGAGCTGCCCTGCATTTTTGTGTGATGGATTTCTCCGAAAAATGCGCTTTGAGGAATTGTTTGCCAAATGAGCAAGCCCCAGTTCAGGGGGTTGTTTTCGAACTGGTTCCAAAAAGGAACTAGTTGTCTTTCTTCCGAATCAGCCGTTTCGTAGTATGCATTTCCTTTTGCAGCAAGCGCATGCGTTCTTCCAGCAATTCCTTCGAGGGCAGGGCGTCCTTGATACGGATGTTGTTGTAGGTGGCGACACCCATCGGCGTGCCTAGCCCGCGAAAGGACCATTGCACATCGGTCGAATCCATATTGGAACAAATCAACAGCCCGATTGTCGGGTTGTCTTCGGGGGTCTTCAGCAGTTCGTCCACCGCATTCACGTAGAAATTCAACTTGCCGACAAATTCCGGCTCGAACGATTTCGCCTTCAATTCACAAACGACAAAGCAGCGCAAGCGGATATGGTAAAAAAGCAGGTCGATCTTGCGGCTGCGCCCGCCTACAATGACCTCCTTTTGCCGCCCGACAAAAGCGAATCCCGTTCCCATCTCAAGCAAAAGGTCGGTAACATTCTTCGTAAGGGCTTCTTCCAGTTCGGTTTCGTCATAAATTTCGTGACTTACGGTCGCAAAACCGAAATCGTAGTTCTCTTTCAGCACCTCTTGAACCAGTTTGCCCTGCAAATCGGGCAGTTTTTCGGAAAAATTGTTGACGATCTTGCCTTGATGGCTGTAAAGGTCGGCTTTAATGCAGTTAATCAATGCGGCTCGGCTCATCCCCTGCTCTACAGTCTTCTTGATGTAAAAAAGGGCTTCTTCTACAGATTTGCATTTCGTGATGATTGCTACGTGATGTCCCCAAGGAATACCGGCAAAAATTGCAGGCAAAGATCTCCCAAACTGCATAAAGTTAGCCTTTTCTAATTCTCCAACAGGCTGTTGGAGTTTTTCTCCGTCAACTTGATTAAGTTTAGCCTTTTCTAATTCTCCACCAACTTGGTGGAGAATTTGGTCCGCCCCCTTTCGCGTATAGAAACAGTACCATTTCTTCATATACCACAGATTTGAGACCGAAAATCCATCTGCATCAGGGAACTCCTTCTGCAAATCCAGGCTGATTTGCTCCACAACACCCGTACCCCAGCGCTCCTCGGCCTTTTTGCGTACCAAATCCCGCCCCAGCAGCCAGTTGAACTGCAATTTTTCGGCGTTTACCTTGACGACAGCCATCACTTGTGCCGAACGGTAGCGCTGCTTTAGCTCCGAAATCCACTTGACGTAATCGGAATCGACGCGGACTTCGTGTGATTTTACTATTTGCTTGACCATGATCAATCTCCATTTTAGCGGCAGCCCCGGAAATAGGGCGCCCCTATCCTTAAAACGGAGAAAGGAGGCATTTTGAGCCGGAAAATTTTGTTTACATGCGATTTTTTACAAAACCGCCATTTCGGAAGGATGAGAAAAAAAGGCTGAATGAAGAAAAACCAGCCGAATTCATGAAACTTAGTCCGGCTAATTCCGCGCCTGCTTGCTGAAATTACTTTCGAGTGCTATCTGATTGGCGCTGAAAGAAAAGTCCATCGTCGCTAATGGTAAAGCCAGATGCAAAATCGGAATTGCCATCAGGTTCGCCCTGGTGGCATATTTTGTATGCCGCAAGAACAGCTTCTACCATAATCGTTGGAGCGACCTTTAATCCTAGAAGATATCGTTCAAATTCATCCATATATCAAAAACTACCGGAAATAGCAATCCTTCCGATAGTTTATAGGATTTTGGTTTGAATGGGCTTATTTTAGCCGATTTTACTCATCAGCAACACTTTGGGTGGACATAGCCTTTTGTTTTATCGTATCATTTACGGTATCATTTCCGACTTTGCTCTTGACTTTCCGCAGCAGGGTCGCCATTCTCCAGCGGGTCGTTGGAGTTTTTTAAAGATTCTTGAATCTTCTGCGATTCCTTCAGCACTTCCTCAGGCGTAAAATCCTCCTGCGTGAAGAAGAACGTGTTTTTGCCCAAGTCCTTGAGCGATGCTCCGAAATGATACGCGGTATCGTCGATGAAAAGGAAGCGGTCGTGCATTCCGTAACTAGGCAGAACCCGCATTGGGCTGTCGGGGTATTGGGCATTGTATATTGCCAAATCCAACTCTAAAACTTTGCTCTTGTCGTAAGTGTAAATGGTCACCGAAACACCTTTTTCGCGCTTGAGCATCATTGTCAAGGTGTTCTCGTCCACATACCTGTCGACAAGGACAATCCTTTTTTTTGCCTAGCGAATCAGACCGCAAACGAAAACGTATGCGTCGAACTCCTGGTTGTTGTAGAACAGACCCTTGGATTTGAGTTCGCCCCGGTCCATCGCCTCGAAAATAGCATCAATTTTATGGTCGTGGTCAGTCAGATGCGAGTCCTGTTCCAAGATTTTCGTTTCAACGTTAGAGAGTCGATTAATAAACCCGCCATTTCGCATCATATAATGACGCATGGCTACAAAAGCGTCCATAATTTGAAGCGATACGCGAACCGCAGTTTCGCTATGCAATACAGAAGCGAGCATAGCAACCCCTTGCTCCGTAAAGGCGTATGGTATTTTGCGCAAGCCCATCTTTTCAGAATTGGATATCACAATCTGTGATTTCCAATTTGTAAATTCTAACTCCGTCAATTGGAAGCTATTTCTCTCCGGAAATCTCTCCAAATTACGCTTTACGATCTGATTTATGGCCCTAGTTTCCACCCCGTAGAGTGTCGCCAGATCGCGGTCAAGCAGCACTTGCTTGTCCCGAATGACCAGAATCATCTTCTCCACGCCCGTCGAAACCAACGGATTGACCGGCGCAATTTCCGTTTTTTCTTCATTTTGATCCATATTATCTCCATTTTAGCGGCAGCCCCAAAAACAGGGCGCCTCTATCCTTAAAACGGAGAAAGGGGGCTTTTTGAGCCAAAAAAATTTGTTTACATGCGGTTTTTTACAATACATGCCATTTCAGAAGGATGAGAAAAATGGCTAAATGAGGTGAAAAAAAGTCAAATTCGACCAAAAAAGCGCATTTTCGGCTAGAAAATGTGGTTTTCGTGCGTTTTTCTTAAAAAATTTTGGGGATTTGGCGACTTATACCGTATAATTTGCCAAATCCATTTTTTTTTGCGTGCTTTTGGCGGATTATAATGAGTTGTTCTGTAGATAGAAAAGCGTGTGTCTCGCCCGCCCTTTTTCCAATTTGGAATGACCCAGTTTTTCGTGAGAAAGTGCGTTTTCAGGTCGTTTCCGGCGGCAATTCTGACCTGAATTGAAAACTTTTTGTGACACTGGCCGAATTTTTGGTTATATTACCGGTATAGGTGTCCTTATGCGCTGTTTAGGTAACATTTTCTTTGTTGGAAGCGATTTCTTGGGCCGAGTCCTTCGGCCTATAAAGCTGCGCCCCCCCCCCCCTGTGTAAAATTTCGGATACGTTCAAGTTCGGTCGCCCGCTTTCTTGCGGGGGCCTGCTTTGTCCCTTGCGATTGCGTTCGCAGGGGCTTTTTCATTTTCAGAGAGGTAAAATATGAAGAAGTCCGTGCTTTTCACCCTGTTTTCCCTGCTGCTTGTGGCCTGCGGTGGGGACGACTCCAGTTCCGGTGGTACGGAAACGACGCCCCGCGAAGTGCAGACCATCTACGATCTGGGTGCCTGCACCGAGGAACGCAACGGCGACACGGTCTTTGTGGCAAGCGAGGCTATCGACTACCTGTGCTACGACAGAAAATGGCTGGGCATCAAGACCCCTGAGCCCGCTGAAGGGGCAAGCAGTTCCGTAGTGGGTAACCCGCTGAACAATTCCAGTTCATCGGCGCGTGCTTCTTACATCGAAGTTGCCTCACAAGACAAGCTGGTTGTTTGCGATTCCAGTGCTGTCGACCTTCGAGCCCTAGTGCTTGCGGACTCCTCCTACTTTACCTGCAAGGCCGCAGGTTGGGTAAAAGACGAAACATACCTAGGTTACGAAATCGTTGCCACCAGGGAAGACCTTGGCGCTTGCAATGCGGGCAACGCAAAGCAACGCGTCTTAGTGAAAAAGGATTCCGTCTTCTTCAACTGCGATTCAAAAATATGGGTCCCCGAAACAGCTGACGGCTACGTTGTCAAGAGCGCATCCATTATGGGAGCAGCGCAAAAGGGACCATTCAAGTTCGATTCGCCCCTCATGCTTCGCGAAGTCCTTTTGCATGACGACGCCCTGACCTACACAGGCCGCGAATACATTGACGAAATTTCCAGCAACAAGGGCGATTTCGTAATACCCAAGGTGAACCTGGTTTACCCCTACGCAGTGCTTGAAGTCCGTGGACTGTGGCGCAACGAGGTGACGGGAGAATGGAGCAAGGATTCCATGACTTTGCGGGCTTTGACCGACCTGACCAGCCGTACCGAAGTGAACATCAACCTGCTCACGCACCTGGAATACGACCGTGTCGTACAACTGGTAAACAAGGGCTACAGCGTCTTTGCCGCCAAGAAACAAGCCGAGTACGAAATTATGACCGCCTTCGGTTTTGCAACCACCATTGAATACTCGGAAAACCTGAAGACTTTTGTCGCAAGCACCAGTGAAGACCACGAATCTAATGCTACCCTGATGGCAATCGCCCTCCTGTTCATTGGCGATCGGAACGAAGCCGAAATCGTGAGCGCCATCAACGACTTCAAGCGGGACATTGCAAGCGACGGAACATGGAACGACGAACAGACAAAAGCCGACATGGCGGACTGGGCGGAAGGTTTTGATGGCGGCTCCATACGCGCCAACGTGAAAAGTTGGAACATTCTCACCATTCCCGACTACGAAAACTACCTGACCATTTTCTGGAACAACGCCTATGAACTGGGCGGGTGTTCTTCGGCAAGGTTCGGCGTAATAGTCCAGAACAAGAACGCAAAGAGCAAGAACTACAATGTCCACTACATCTGCAAGGCAACCAGTTGGCAAAAGGCAACGGATTACGAGAAGGATACCTACCAGTGGGCCGATGGCGAAGAAGGCGAATTCAAGAAGGGCGACGTGACCGAGACCTATTACGTGTTTGAGGACGGCAAATGGGCAGTCGCCAAGAACGAAAGCGCCTTGGGCCTGTGCACCGAAGCACGTAGCGGCGAAATAGGCAAAGTCGATGAAACCTACTACATCTGCAAAAATAAGAACTGGGGCAAGGCAACAGCTCTGGAATACGACACCTACCAATTCGGTGCAGGCGAAGACGGCGAAGTCCGCGTCGGAAAAGTGAACAAGGACAAATACTATGTCTATGAAAACGGCGCATGGCGAGCTTCTACAAATGAAATCGAAAACAACTTGGGTGCATGCGTTACAAGCCGGGAAGGCGTAGTCGGAAAATCCGGCAGCACCTACTATATCTGCAAATCAAAAAACTGGGTTACGGCGACTGCACTGGAATATGACACCTACGGTTGGGCAGCAGGAGCCGAAGGCGACGTAAAAGCAGGAAGCGTAAATGCAAACAAATACTATGTCTATGAAAACGGCGCATGGCGAGCATCTGCAGGCGAAATCGAAAACAACTTGGGTGCATGCGTTACAAGCCGGGAAGGCGTAGTCGGAAAATCCGGCAGCACCTACTATATCTGCAAATCAAAAAACTGGGTTACGGCGACTGCACTGGAATACGATACCTACGGCTGGGCTGCAGGAACAGAAGGTGAGGTAAAACCAGGGAGCGTGAATACGGACAAGTACTACGTTTACGAAAACGACGCGTGGCGAGCCTCTGCAAATGAAATCGAAAATAACCTTGGGGCATGTGTCGCTAGCCGGAAAGGGGAAGTAGGCAAGTCTGGAAGCATATATTACATCTGCAAATCTGGCTGTTGGACGACTGCGACCACGCTGGAGTATGATACCTATGGATGGACAAGCGGAGTAACAGGAGAAGTCAAAAAAGGAAACGTTACTGACACTTACTATACATACAACGGAGCCAAATGGGTTGTAGCCGAGATAGAAAACGCAATTGGGGCCTGCACGATAAGCAATGCCGGTGTCGTCAAAGAATACAACACCACCTATTACATCTGCAAGTCTAGCAGTTGGACAACGGCAACGGTGTTAGAATACGATACCTATGGGAAAACTTGTGCTGCAGATGGAAGTATTATTAATGGAGAAGTTGTTTCCGCAAATAAATATGTATGTGACAATGATTCTTTTAGAAAAGCATACGAATCAGAAATTTTACTTAATAAAGGTTGTGTCAGTTATACAGAAGGCGAAATCATCACGAAACCATTTACGCCAAGCATTGACTCCATTTTCTCATGCATAAGTGGCATGTGGGACAAATCTCACAAAATTACCTATGGTATCTTGATCGATGAGAGAGATAACAAAACCTACAAGACAATTATCGTAGGCATCCAAACTTGGATGGCGGAAAACCTCAATTACTCCGATAGTTCAACATACGTAGGCATGAAGGGCCGCTCCTGGTGCTACGGCAACAAGATAGATAGCTGCACGAAGTATGGTCGCCTTTATACTTGGGCCGCAGCCATGGACAGTGCCGGAACATGGAGTACCAACGGCAAAGACTGTGGATATGGTAAAGCATGTACCATAACGAATCCAGCACGGGGCATTTGCCCCGAAGGGTGGCATATCCCGACTTCGGCGGAGTGGGAAACCCTGTATTCCGCAATCGGCAGTTCCCCCTACGCGATGCAGGCTAGGGGATTTGCAGAATGGCCCAATGCCACCGACGCTTACGCTTTTTCCGCCCTTCCTGCTGGCGACATTTACTATGGCATCAGTTTCGGCAATATCGGCTATTACGCCTACTTTTGGAGTGCTACTGTGGACGATAACGGCTGGTTCTTGAATGCGAACAGTGCATACTTTGCTAACATCAACGATGGCTCTGGGTTCTCGGTTCGTTGCCTCAAGGATTCTATATGATCTTCAATGTCAAACCTATAATTAAACAAGGAACAAATATGCCCAATTCAAAAACATCCAACCAAAACAACAGTTCCAACAATACGGAAATGATAAAAATAGCCCAAGCACTCATAAATAAAAAATCCGAGGGAACATACAAATTATCGGAAATCTACGGCGAAAAATGGGAAAAAGTCGAATCTCCAACAAGTTTTGGTCGCTATTTTAAGAAGAAAGTCTGCGCTTGTGAACTTAAAAACATTCAATTACACCCAGAACCCGACACAAAAACCGTCCAAAACCATCACCTTTATGACATAAAAAAGAAATAGAATCCCGTTAAAGATTACCTTATATTGCTTCGCTCCTGGCCAATAGTGCTTTGCACTTTCATCAAACAAGAACACCTTTGAATTCCTTCATAGGCGTTATTGCTCAATCTTTTGGAAAAAAGGCACCGCGGACAAGCGTAAGCAAAACCGCGTCGCTCTCTAAACCGCGCGAAGCGGGGTAGCGAAAAAATTGAAAAACGGAGTCGCGTTATGGAAAATATGAATTCAGAAATCACCGCTGCACTTATTGGCATTGTTTCTGCATTGATTACGGCCTTTATCACAAAGTCTAACGCAGACAAAAAGAATGCCATCGAAAACATCACCCAAGAGCGTAAAAAATGGCGCGATGATATGCGGGGTGCGACTGTCGCATTGCGTCGTTGCGTTGAGTTATCTCTGCGAACTCAAGAAAGTAACAAATCCCCAGAAAATGATTCAAAAAACCGTATTTCATTTTTATCCATCAGCGAAGCGAAAGCATTTTTTATAACACGTCTTAACCCCACTGATCCTGAAGATTCCAACATATTAAACATACTTGAAAATATCATAAAAAGGGTCGATTCAACGAAACAAGGAATATTCTCAAAGTCCAAAAGAGAATGTTTACATTGTTGTCAGCCAAATCTTTACCTGGTTAGCGATGACAACAGTGATCTGCTTTGCCTTTTATGCCAATTCGAGGAATCCATGAGCGTTCTTCTTAAATACGACTGGGAACGGGCAAAATGTGAAGTTTACGGACATTCATGGATAAAATGGCTCATAACAGGTATTCTGGTTTCTCTAGGGATGTTTCTTGTCAAAGATGTAAAAACTGACTTGTTGAATTTTAGACCCATATCATTTCTTTTATTTAAAATATCGAGTCTTGTAACAGGTCTGTTCTTAATATTTACCATTTTGTTTGGTCCTATAAATAGCTTTGTAAAAAAGATTATGTTTACTGCCCCCTGTTTGATCAAAATTTTCGGCATTCCTTTTAGACAGACACTGTCAAAGGAAGAAATTACTTCTGAGAAGAATACTTGTCTTTGTTTTTTGTTTGTGTTATTTTTTATATCCACGTTTCTGTTTGGATTTATTGTCCTTATTTTAAAATCAATTCTTGAAATGCAGTAAGTGATCATTCCTGCGTGACAGAGGGAAAAAACATAACCAGGGAACGCTGGTAATGATTGTTATTCGCAAACATTGCGTCAATCATTTCTTGCTTAGATTTTATTTGCCGACGTCTAGGAAAGTTTTTATAAAAAATTTTTCACTTCATGTGTTAGGGCGATAAAATGACATTTGTCGGTTATTCGATCTAAATATAAAAACAATTCTAACAGTTCAAACTATTGTTGTCCGCTAAGCCTTAATTCTTCAAGACTCAATCCCCAAAATTCCCAGCATGTTAAATTGTATGGGAAAATTTCGCTAAGGAAGATTTCCGCAACACAATGGTGCTCTCCAATGCGTCGCAAGTGTGGAAAGATGGCCTTGATTCTGTGCGGGAACTACTCTACCCCAAATGGTGCTTTGACAAAGATATCGTAGAGGAATGAGTAAGTCAATTCATAAAGAGTTATTCAAATAGGTAAATAGTGGCTGTCTCGCTTGACAGATTAAGGATTCGTCAAGGGTGACTTATCTACTTCAAAATCCTCTGCAATTCCGTTGTCGAAGGCGTTGATATCTTTGTGGTGTTTTTCATTAAATAGGGTAGATACGGCGTATTTGAGGTGTGTTGGGAGCCTTTTTCTTGATATTGTAGGCGACTTTTTTTATCTTTACCGCCGAAAATTTAATGCCCGCGGTGCATTCCGCGGGGTTCGAGGTAACACATGTTTCGTGAAGTAAAGAAAGAAGAGACGTTGCGCAAGCGCCAACTTCTTCGCCTCGGTCATGCCTAAACAAGTTTAGTCGCGACTCTCGGCTTGCGAAGTTGTCCCGCAAATCGAAGAGCGCATGCTCGCCCTGTGGGACAAGGACGACAGTTTCAAGAAGTCGCTGGACAGCCGCCCGGCAACTGCTCCGTACACTTTCTACGACGGCCCTCCGTTTGCAACGGGCCTTCCGCACTACGGTCACTTGCTGGCCGGTACCATCAAGGACATCGTGCCGCGAAACTAAGAACCGTTCGCTCTAATAAATCAAGTAAGAATTGTCAACGAGCTCACTCTCGCAACCGCCCTCGGTTAACACCCGAGGGCTTTGTTGCTCACAGTGGACCATGAAGGGCAAGAAGGTTCCGCGCGGTTTCGGTT
>JAFZOV010000070.1 GCA_017550445.1 Fibrobacter sp. | reverse complement strand
TACATGGGAATCGGCCCGCAGCTCGCTGTCCTCGGCGAATCTGGCCGCGTCGAATTCACCGCCATCCTCGATAAGGAAGCTCTGGAAGCGGTGAAGTTCTTCGCAAGGAACGAAGGCATTCTCTTCGCCCTCGAAAGCGCTCACGCTGGCGCCGCCGCCATGAAAATCGCAAAGGAACTCCCGAAGGACAAGGCGCTCGTCATCAATATGAGTGGCCGCGGCGACAAGGACATCTTTATCACGAGCCCGGTGTTCCGCCCCGAAAAGTGGAAGGAATTCCTGAAGGCCGAACTCAAGCGCCTCGACAACAACGAAGACATTCACGACGCGGAGATAATGAACAAGTAGGTTTTAATATGATCAATTTAATGTCTCATTTAATTGCCGGTTTCCCGGACGCAGAAACTTCTATTGCTATCGCCGACGCTCTCGTGAAAGGCGGTGCCACCATCCTTGAAATCCAGCTCCCGTTCAGTGACCCGAGCGCCGACGGTCCGGCTATCCAGACGGCTTCGACTATCGCTCTCGACAAGGGCTACTCTACCAAGCAGGGTCTTGAAGTCGTGAAGAAAATTCACGAACGTCACCCCGAAACGCCCATCTACATCATGACTTACGGCTCGCTCGCCTTTACGCCGGGTGTCGAAAACTTCGTGAAGATGTGCAAGGATGCGGGCGTCTCAGCTTGCATCATTCCGGACCTGCCGTTCGATAGCGACGAAGGCCTGACCGCTGCTTGCAAGAAGCATGGCCTTGAAAACATCCCCGTGGCAGCCCCCTCGATGACTCAGGAACGCCTCGAAAAGATGGCTTCGGCTGGCTTCAAGTACATTTACGCGGCTCTCCGCGCAGGTACCACCGGTAGCCAGACGGTCATTGACCAGGCAACGCTTGACTTCCTTGATACTGTCGGTAAGCACGGTTCCAAGGTGCTCGGCGGCTTTGGCATTCGCAACGGCGAACAGTCCAAGGTGCTCTGCAAGCATGTGTACGCTGTGGTCGCGGGCTCGGTGTTCGTGAACATTGTGCTCAGCAATGCAGACACTGCCGAAGGCCGCAAAAAAGCCATCGCCGAAATCGAGGCGAAGGCTAAAGAAATCTCAGGAAACTAAAATCTATTTTCGCTGAGAGAGAAAGACCGGTGGATTGTTTCCATCGGCTTTTTGTTTTATTTCTTGAATTTGACGGCGGTTCCGTAGGCGATGATTTCAGCGGAGCCAGCCATGACCGATGCTGTTGCGAAGCGGACGTTCACGATGGCGTCGGCGCCGATAATCCCTGCCTGGTTTTCCATGCGCTCGATGGCAATTTGACGGGCGTCGTTTAACATTTCGGTATAGCCGGCAATTTCGCCGCCTACAAGCGTCTTGAGCCCGGCAAACACGTCGCGTACAACATTCTTGCTGAAGACGACGCTGCCCCTGACCATCTGAAGGGTCTCGATTTCTTTGCCGGTAATAAAGTCTGTTGTGTAGAGTTTCATAAGTTCTCCTTCGTGAGAAATGTTGCCTTCAAATGTACAAAAAGACACCCCTAAAAGTAAAATATGGAACTTATTAGGGCCCTTGTTTGCTGGGGGCGTGCATATAAATTGATTGCTTTGTGAAATTTATATGCACACCTTTAAAAAAGACACCTTAAAATGTGAGCAAAAAGCGACCCGGTGTTAACGGGTCGCAATTGTGACCTTTGGCCACTTAGCACTTTAGTGCTTATGTGGACATGGCCACCTTTAGGTGGGAGCGAGTGCTCTTATAAAGTGGCTTGAAACTGGTGGAACTTTTCGAGGAGTTCCGCATAGGTCTTGGTGGCTTCGAGCTGCGGGAACTGAGCCACGATAGAATCCGGTGCGCAGAAGAAGCAACCCTTGTCGGCCTGCTTGAGCATGCCCGTGTCGTTGAAGGAATCGCCCGAGGCGAACACCTTGAAGTTCAGCTCCTGCAAATGCTTTACGACCTTCGTCTTCTGGTCGTTAAGACGCAGATGGTAACCCTTGATCATGTCGTTTTCGACTTCCAGGTTGTGGCAGAAAATCGTCGGGAATCCGAGATTCTTCATGATGGGGTAGGCGAATTCCTGGAACGTGTCCGAAAGAATAATCACCTGGGCCTCGTCGCGGAGTTGGTCCATAAAGGCGCGGGCGCCGTCCAAAAGACCGAGGTTAGCAATCACGTTCTGAATGTCCGAAAGCTTGATGCCTTCGCGTTCCAAAATCTTGATACGGCCCTTCATGAGCACGTCGTAGTCGGGAATGTCGCGGGTCGTAAGGCGTAGGTCCTTGATGCCGGTCTTTTCGGCAACGGCAATCCAGATTTCAGGGGCGAGGACACCTTCAAGGTCCAGGGTAACGACACATTGTTTCGTGAACATGGTAGTAAACAGTGGTTAGTGATTAGTGGTTAGGAAAATTCAGAATTCAGAGTTCAGATTTCGGAGTTCGAATAATTCTGAAATCCGAATTCTGAAATTCGAATTATTTTCTTCTCTCTTTTATAATCTCTCTCAAATCCGCAATCGTCACTTGGTACGGGGTGCGGCAGAAATCGCAAATGACTTCGAGGTCCTTGCCTTCTTTTTCCAGGTCCTGCAAGTCCTTGAGGGGGAGTGTGGCAAGCGTTGCCACGGTGCGTTCGCGGCTGCAGGGGCAGTAGGCCTTCGGGTCGATTTCTTTGACGATATCGATTTCGTAGGGGCCGCGGAGCTGGTCCAAAAGTTCGTCGAGGTCGAAGCCTTCGGGGGTGTTCATGTCACAGAACTTCGGCAAGTTCTGGATAATGACTTCAATCAGGTTGATGTCCTTGTCTTCGAGGTCGGGGAAGGCTTCGATGTAGAAACCGGCGGCGTAGTCGAGCTTGCTCGGGTCCTGCTTATTGAATGCGGCCTCGATACCCACGGCGGAGCGAATCTGTTCGGACTGCAACAGGTAAGTGGCGAGGTTCTGGCCCATCGACACGGCGGGAGCTTCGATAATGCTTTCGTGGACGCGCTTGCCTTGCTCGTTCAGCTTTACCACGCGCACGCTCTGCGGAATCAGAGCCGGTTCGTTACCGCCCACGGCCTGGAGTTCCGGCTGTGGAATCATGGCGCGAACCAAACCTTGCGGCGTGGAGTCCGACTGCACCAACGTAATTTCGCCCGAAAAGCGAGTCGTGAAACTCACGGTGCCCGGGAACTTGAGCGATGCACTCAGGAAAATGCTTGCGATGGAATTTTCGGCCAAGAGCTTCAGCGCAAAACCTTGGGCGTTATGCTTCTTGCCGATTTCGTTCATCGTCGCGGTCAAATCGACGACAATCAGGCGGAAGGGGGTCTTCTTGCCTGTGGCGCGGATAATGCGGTCCTTGAAATTCATGCGCCCAAAGATAGAAAAATTTATCTCGCTACAACCTGCTTGCGGATTTTTTCGCTGATTTCGCGGCCAGCTGCTTGGGCTAAGCATTCAAAGGCGAATTCTTCGGCGGTGCCTGCGCCGCGGCTTGTAATCACGTTGCCGTCGACTACCACGCGGTCAGTCAAGAACTGCTTGCAGATGAGGTCACCTTCACAGCCAGGGAAACAAGTGCACTTGCGGTCCTTCAAGAGGCCTGCCTTCGAAAGTACCAGCGGTGCCGCGCAAATGGCGAACAGCCATTTGCCCTGGGCGTCAAACTGCTTGATGGTTGCTTCGACAGCTGCACTAGCTGCAAGATTCTTGACGCCCACACCCCCACCGGGGAGCGTCACCGCATCAAATGCGGCAAGGTCGGCGTCTTTCAGCAAAATGTCAGCTTGAATGCGAAGCCCACATTTTCCCGTTACAGACAAACTGTCGCTAATGGATGCGAGCGTCACATTGAGGCCGCCGCGCTGCCAGTAGTCAAATGGTGTCACGAATTCGGTTTCTTCGAAACCATCTGCCATCAAGAATAGAATCTGCATAAGGTCTCTTTCCGATAGTTTTAGCGGAGTACGATATCGCCGTTTGCAACGAGCTTGTCGCGGAGCTTGTTGTGCGCCTTATTAACTTCGTCGTCGGTAAGGGTACGGTCCATGGCCTGGTAGGTGAGGCTATAGACCAGGTTTTTCTTACCGGCTTCAATCTTGTCGCCTTCGTAGATGCTCTTGAGAGTAATCTTTGCGAGGTTCTTCGGATTGAGTCCCTTGATGCGGGCAAGAATCTGCTCGTGAGTCATGGTCTTTTCGACTTCGAGAGAAATGTCGCGGCTAGAAGGTACCTGGCGGCTGAACGGTTCGAACACGATCTTCTTGTGGGTGGCGTGTTCCATCTTGTCCATGTCAAGTTCCATCACGTAGGTGTCGTAGCTGATGTCGAGCGCTGCCATCACAGAGGGGTGGAGGGCGCCCATGGTGCCGAGCACCACGCCGTCAGCGACGACTTCGGTCTGTTTACCCGGATGGAGGAACAATTCTGCCTTGGCGGGAACGCGGAATTCTACGACCAGGCCGACGCGTTTGAGGAAACTCTGCACAAAGCCCTTGAAGGCGGCAAAGTCAATCTGGGCGGGCTTGTCGTTGAGCGGGTTCACATCGAAGTTGCCTGCAATGGTGAGGGCAACGAGGTTGGATTCGTCGAAGCCCGGATCGCGCACGTCCTTGCGGTCGCGCTTGAATTGGCCCTTGGCCACTTCGAACAAGCGAACGGAACCGGGGCGGTTCTTTTCGTTTTCGGCAACGGACTTGAGCAAGTTCGGGAGCAGGCTGGTCGGAACCACGCCGAGTTCTTCGGAAAGCGGGTTCAAGAGTGCTGCGGGCTTGCTGCGACGGTCGTCATTTTCAGCGCCGAACAAAGCTTCGGTGCGGGCCTTGCTCGTAAAGCGGAGCGAAAGGCATTCATGGAGACCCATGGCAGAAAGCGTCTTGCGAATCTTACGGTTCAGAACTTCAATCGGCGGAAGTTCGTTCGGCTGCATCTTGAAAGACGGCAGTGTGTACGGAATGTTGTCGAAACCGACGAGGCGGGCAACTTCTTCGATGAGGTCCACTTCGCGTTCGAGGTCGGGGCGGAATCCTGGAATCTTGAAGGTGATAGATTCTGCATCTTTCTTCACGACTTCGAGCGCGATGCCGGTGAGGTACTTTTCGACCTGGACGGCTTCAAGCTTCATGCCGATAACCTTTTCGGCGCGGGCGATGCGGAGCGTGACTTCGTTGAGGGCCTTCTTGTGGTCGTCGCCCGTGTATTCGACGGCGCCCTTCAAAATGCGTCCACCGGCGACTTCCTGAATCATGGCGCAGGCGTACTTGCTGTACTCATCCTGCGTGGTAAAGTCGATTTCGCGTTCAAAGCGGTAGCTGGAATCGGTCGAGATGCAGAGGCGTTTGGCCTGCTTGCGTACGACGGTCGGGTTGAACCAGGCGCTTTCGAGGAAGACGTTCTTGGTCGCATCGACAATTTCGGATTCGACGCCACCCATTACGCCGGCAACGCATGCCGGACGGTCGCCGTCGCAAATCACGAGGTCGCTTTCGAGCAGTTCGTGTGCGGTGTGGTCGATGGTTTCAATCTTTTCGCCCTTGGCGGCACGGCGCACCTTGATCTTGCTGCCGTGGAGCTGGTCCATGTCGAAGCTGTGGAGCGGCTGGCCCACGTCCATCAGAATGAAGTTCGTGATGTCGACGACGTTGTTGATGCTGTTCATGCCCACGGCGTGGAGCAACTTTGCGAGCCATGCCGGGGACTTTTCAACCTTCACGTCCTTGATGACGCGGCCCACATAGCGGGAGCAACCGCAACCGGGAACCACTTCGAGGCTAATGGCGGAGCTGGCGACTTCGGCGTCTTCCTTGAGTTCGTAAGTAAGCGGCTTGAGCGGGCGGTTGAACTTGGCGGCGAGTTCGCGAGCGACACCGCGGTGGCTCAAGGCATCCGGGCGGTTCGGGGTCACGTTCAGTTCAAAGCAAACGTCGTAGAGGCCGAGGCTGACAAACGGGGTGCCTGCGGCGATAGAATCGTCGAGAACCATGATGCCGGCGTGGTCGTCAGAGAGGCCGATTTCGTCTTCGGCGCAAATCATGCCGAAGCTTTCGACGCCGCGAATCTTGGATTTCTTCATCTTGAGCGTGCCGCCATCGGGGAGCGGAAGTTCTGCGCCAATCGGGGCGAGAACCACGGTCTGGCCGGCAGCTACGTTCGGTGCACCGCAAACAACCTGGAGCGTTTCTTTACCGTCGTTCACCGTCGTGATGTGCAAGTGGTCGCTGTCCGGGTGGGCTTCGCAGGTGAGTACCTTTGCCACCACGAGCTTTTCATAAACCTTGCCCGGTTCTTCCATGCCTTCGACTTCGAGGCCTACAGCGGTGAGTGCCTTTGCAACTTCTTCCGCAGATTCCGGAAGATCAACGTGACGTCTGAGCCAATTCAAAGAAACTTTCATCTTTCAATCCTTTGTGGCATGGAACTTGCAGCGGCCCCTTGGAAATACTCCTTGGAACGCGTGCAAAACACGTGCCTGCTAAATTTCGGTGGAAAATTTAGAAAAAAATATGGCTGTATCAGAAATCTGAAGGCTGATTGCTGTTCTCGAAATCAATATTTAATGTTTGAATGAGCGAATCGAGACGGTGTGTCATTTGTTCTGCACCAGGGGTTGCTAAGTGGTCGCCATCACGAGCCATTTCATCAGGATAGTCGTGGTCGCCCATTTTGTTCTCGTCAAAAACGATGAAGTTCGGAAGAGAATCGCTTAAAAGCCTTATTCTGTCAATTAGGGCGGGAGCCTCACTTCGTGTCAGACCGTAAGCTCCATAAGAACCTGTATTCTTGTATGCGGGACTTTGTGGGAAGATAACTCCGATGACATAAATGTTTTTGTCATGAGCGTCATGAATAATGGAATCTAGATAATTCAGCGATGCGTTGAAAAGTTCAGGGTTTTGCTGATTCCAGGTGCTGTCATAGACAATAGATGGATTGTCCCGCCATCCGTTTGCAGCAAATGAGGAAAAACCTAAAGTTTGGCGGTTGAAATTTTTTGAAGCCGCTCCGAGACAGTCGTATGTCGCTTCTTGTAGGTCGGATGGAATGTTGTCTTTCCAAAAATTATGGTTGATGTCGTAAATGTAGCCTGGATAGTTTTTGTATTCCTGATAAAAGAAATTTTCTGTACTTGCATATTCTTTCCACCACATATCAATGTCCAGTGAAACTATCAGGTATTTTAGATTTTTGACATTGGATGCTATGTAGTTCTTGTATACGTAATAGGCTTCATTTATGGAAAAATCGGAAACCGCCAAGTTTATCGCTTTGATTGAATCGTTAAACATGGCTGGTATGATTCCGTTTTTAGACCGAGAAGATCCAAGGATGACGACGTTTGCGGAATCGTAATAAGTCCATAGAAGCTCCATTTTGTATCGCATGATTAAGGCGTTTTCAATACCTCCAGCGACATAGTAGGCTCCTGCACTGTCTAAATCTAACCCAAATTCGGGTTCTGGCGGTATAATGGAACTACTGGAATTTATTTCTATAGAATCTGGTGCTGCACTGCTACTGCTGATGGCTAAATTGCTTGAACTGCTCAAGATTGGTTTAACCTTTTTCTTTATCCAAAGGGTTGGGTGCCAAAGCTCGTCTCCTTCAGCAATTTCGGTAATGGAACTATCTGCTGGATCTACAAGGGCTATTTTGGTATGAGCTCCGTTTGCGTTTGTGAGAGTAGCGACAATAATGGACTTCTCCCCATCGGTAGCCCATTCGGTATGGTCGAAGGTATAACCTGTAGGAGCCTTGATAGACTGGATTAGTTTTCCGTTGCTGTCGGCGATAAAGATTCGTTCGTGGGTGGAGTAGTTTTCTCCCGCAAATTTCTTGCCAGGTTTTCCGGCAAAGTCGAGGAAGATGGTTCGCTTGGTTCCGTCTTGGGAAAGGGATACGTTGCAGGCTTGGGCGGAGTCGTACCAGACATCGTCATTGGCTTTATCCGTTATTGTAGAGTCTTTTTCTGCAACACGGGCTCGCAGAATCCTTGCGCCCGATACGGCCAGGGTGCGGTCTTCGCTGAGTCCTCCATGGTATGCTCCGTCGAATAGTTTCTGCGGTGTTCCGAATTTACCGTTTGCAAATTTTACCTGCCAGGTCGAATTAACCTTGAAAGTAGCTTCGTCCTTGTTGTTTCCGGCATCATTTACGAAGACGATGACTGTGTCTCCGCTTTCAAGGACTTGCCAGCGGGGGATTGCAGCGCTTTCTGCTTTAAGTTTGATACTGATTATTGTATCGTTTTCGAGGCTTTGAACATAAATTGTTGATTTCCCTGCGACTCCTTCGAATCCGGTACAAAAGGCAATCCACTTTCCGTTAGGAGAAATTTCGGGATGAAATGCGTTGATTTCCTGAGTGATTTCTTTAATGGAAAGGGTCCCGTTTTTGTAGTCTAGGTAGGAAATGTTCCCGCTGATATCGTTGCGAAAGGCTAGCTTCGCATTGTATGTCCCGGCAAGATGCTTGATTGCTTCTGATCCAACGAGGGGTGTCACGATACTGGTAGATATTCCGTCATCATTCATCCAAAGGGCGTTTGGAATTGCCCCGAAGACAAGTCTAAAGCCTACGTATTCCGCTCTTGTCGAAGACGTTACTGTGTAGACGTCACCGCGGCTGTAGGGATTGAGCTCTTTTGGAGAAGAAGAATAGCGGCCGCCTTTTAAGATTCGTTCTCCTAGGTCGCCGCCATCGGGTGCGCCCGCGTAATTGGTGACGGTCGTGTCGTGGAATTGTCCGAGCCAGTCGTTAACCCATTCCATTGCATTCCCGGCCATATCGCAGAATCCGGTGGAGTCGGCACCTTTGCTACAGATTGGATGAAGTTTGTAGTCGGAATTTTCACTGTTCCAACTTTTTTTGACATCCCAGGCACGAGTCGCTGCATAAACCCATTCTGCTTCGGTGGGGAGTCTGAAAGCTTTTGCTTCTGCGTGAAATGCGAATCCTTCTAGATTGGTGCAATGCCCTTCTGTGTCATATATTGCCTTGGTGTATGTATAGGCTGTATCGTATTCATTGAGCTTGCTTTTGGCGTTTACGTAAAGAATTGCATCGTAATAGGTGACATTGACGAGGGGTAGACTGTCGTTTTCGCATTTGTCGAAGGTCTTGAGTTTGTTTTTTTTGGCGACATTGGCATATTCACCGCAGGTCACCTCATGAATGCCCATGTAAAAATCATAGTCCAGCAGAACCTTCATGGCGGGGCGTTCGTTTGCCTTGAAACTCTTGTCGTTGGACCCGATGGTTGTGGAACCATTTTCGAGGTGAATCATGCCCTCTATTTCTATACTTGTGGGAACAGAATCCTTTTCGATGGGGGCGTCTGGTTCTTCGCTAGAAACCTGTTCGATGGACTGGGCCGATTCGCTGTTGCTACAGGCAACAACAAATAGCGACAGGAAAAATGTCCACAAATATTTCATATTTTCTCCATTCCACCTGTCCCCACAAAGAAATATACAAAGTTTTATTCTAAAGATTGTAAAATAGAGTCTATACGTGTCGTAAGCTGTTTTGCTCCAAGTTTATTAAGGTGATCGGAGTCGAACGCCATCTCGCTTGTGTAGTCATGGTCGCCCATTTTATTTTCGTCCATCAATATGAAATTTGGATATGTTTCGCTTATGTCCGCGATTTCTTGGATGAGGGCGGGGGCTTCGCTGCGCAGTAATCCATGAGAACCGAATGAACCCGTTTCTTTGAATTTGGGGTTTCGTGGAGTAATCACTCCGATAAGGATTATTTTTCTTTCATAGCATTTCTTGACCATGTCTTTAAGTAATTCGAAATTTTCGTAGTAGATATCTCGTTTAGTCTCTAACCAGTTGCTGTCTGTTTCAATAACGGTATTTCCCCAAGAGCTGGATCCTACTTCATAATATCCTCGAGTTTTTCTAATTATTTGCCCTTTGTAATTTCCAAGCGATTCGTAGGTAAGCTCGGCGAGTTCTTCGGGAACTCCGTCCTTCCAGAAATTGTGATTGGCATCATAAACATAGCCGGGATAGGATTTGTAATCTGATGTAAAGAATGATTCTGTGGTATGCCATAGATCATTGTCTACGGTCAATACAATGTATTTGAGCTTCTTCATGTGCGGTAAAACGTAATTGTTGAAGAAGTAGTCCGTTCCGGATATGACGTTTTTTGATACGGCAAGATTGATTGCGAAAATTGAATCGTTGAATAATAGCGGGTTTATATCGTTATATCCGCGAGATGAACCTAGAACGACTAAATTAGCAGTATCCTTATATTGCCATAGGAATTCCATCTTATAACGCCATTGGTCGGCGTCCCTGTTTGTACCCGACGGTGTGTAATAGATGCCGGCACTGTCTGGATCAAGTTCAATGGTGTAGGGGTCGAATTCTTCAGAGGAACTTGAGGATTCTTCTTCTACTTCTTCGGAACTGCTGCTAGAAATGTCTGGTTCATTCAATGAAGAACTACTGCTTGAAGTATCGGGCTCACTCAATGAAGAGCTGCTGCTCGAAATGTCTAAACTGTCAGATGAAGAACTGACATTGCTTGATGAGGAATTGGTGCCAGTTACGGAACTGCTTGAACGGATTTTTTTGATTTTTTTCTTTATCCAAAGGTTCGGATGCCAAAGCTCGTCACCTTCAGCGATTTCGGTAATGGAACTGTCCTCTGGGTCGATGATGACAATCTTTGTGTGTGCTCCGTTGGAATTGGTAAGTGTTGCGATGATGGTGGATTTTTCTCCGTCTGTAGCCCATTCGGTGTGGTCGAAGGTATAGCCTGCAGGAGCCTTGATGGACTGGATGAGTTTTCCGTTGCTGTCAGCGATAAAGACCCGTTCGTGCGTGGCGTAGCTTTCTCCAACCAATTTTTTGCCCGGTTTCCCGGCGAAGTCGAGGAATGCGGTGCGCTTGGTTCCATCTTGGGAAAGGGATACGTTACAGGCTTGGGCGGAATCATACCAGACAACGTTGTTGGCTTTGTCCATTATGGTTGATCCGCTTTTGGCCGTGCGTGCGCGCAAAAGCCTTGCTCCGGTCACAGCGAGGGTGTTGTCTTCAGAAATGCCTCCGTGGAAAGCTCCGTCAAAGAGCTTTTGCGGTGTTCCGAATTTTCCGTTGGAGAAAGAAACCTGCCATGTAGAAGCCGATTTGAAAGAGTCTTTGTTTTTGTTGTTTCCGGCATCGGTTACATAGACGATTACCGTGTCGCCATTTTCAAGAATTCGCCAACGAGGAATGGCGGCACTTTCTACTTTAAGCTTTACCTGGAGAGTGGAATCGCTATCAATGCTTTGTACGTAAAGTGTAGATTTCCCGCTGATACCTTCTAGGCCAGTGCAGTAGGCAATCCATTTGCCGTTCGGAGAAATGTCGGGGTGGTAGGCGTTGATTCCTTCTGTAATTTCATTGATTGTGGGCGGATTGATTTGGTAGTTCAGATAGGCGATATTTCCGCTGACGTCATTACGGAACGCAAGCATAACGTTATATGTTCCCAATTGTTTTTTTATAGTTTCTGCATTGGCAAGAGGTGTGATGATACTTTCCGTGGCTTTCCCATCGTCGCTTATCCAAAGCGCATTGGGAATGTTTCCAAAGGCTAGCCTGAATCCTACATAATCGGCTCTGGTTGCGGAGGTTACGGTGTAGACATCTCCGCGGCTATAAAGTGAAAAATCCTTTGTAGAAAATTTGTAACTTCCACCTTTTACAATGCGTTCGCCCATTTCGCCACCATAGGGTGCGCCTACATAGTTGGTAATAGTAGTGTCCTTGAATGTTCCCATCCAGTCATTTACCCATTCCATGGCATTCCCGGCCATGTCGCAGAAACCGGTGGAATCTTTTCCCATTCCACAAACGGGCTGTAGCTTGAGATTGGAATTTTTGCTGTTCCAGCTTTTCTTTACATCCCAGGCGCGGGTTGCCGCATAGACCCATTCTGCCTCGGTCGGAAGCCTAAATGCGTTTGCATCTGGGTGGAATGCGAATCCTTCCAGCTCCGTGCAGTGCCCGTCATTGTCATACATGGCCTTGCTATAGGTGTAGGCTGTATCTAAGCTATCCCTTTTGCTTTTTGCGTTGGCGAAAAGAATGGCGTCGTAATAGGTAATGTCTACGATTGGAAGGCTGTCGTTCTCGCATTTGTCGAAGGTCTTGAGCTTGGCTTTTTTGGCAACTTTGGCGTATTCACCGCAGGTCACCTCGTGTATGCCCATGTAAAAATCATAGTCCAGCAGGACCTTCATGGCGGGGCGTTCGTTTGCCTTGAAACTCTTGTCGTTGGACCCGATGGTTGTGGTGCCGTTTTCGAGGTGGATCATCCCTTCTATTTCAATACTTGTGGGGACAGAATCCTTTTCGATGGGGGCGTCTGGTTCTTCGCTAGAAGACTGCTCGATGGACTGTGCAGATTCGTTGTTGTCGCATGCAACAATAAATAGCAACAATAAAATTGCCAATAAACTCTTCATATTTTCCCTTCTTCTTGAAAGGTAATATAAAATATTTATTGGCTATCTTCGGAAAACTTGGGGGCTGTTTTAATGATTTCGCTCGAAACGTAGAGGTTTTAACTGATTGATGACTGCTTGCAGTTCCTTGGGGAGCGGGCAATCGAGAACAATCTTGTTGCCGTGCCAGGTGAATTCCAGTCGGCAGCTGTGCAAGAAAAGTCGGTGCAGGCCGAGCTGTTTTTTGACATCGCGATTGAGTGCGAAATCTCCGTAACGGGTATCGCCAAGGAGCGGGTGCCCGATGCTTGCGAAGTGGGCGCGAATCTGGTGCATGCGGCCTGTTTCGAGCTTGATTTTTACGAGGTCGTAGCCT